>CAZMKZ010000004.1:0-65717 GCA_964567185.1 uncultured Thermodesulfobacteriota bacterium | reverse complement strand
TCAACGTGCCAAAACTCAAGACCCACGCGCAGATGCTCCTTACCATGGGCGTAAAGAACATCTTCGGCTGTGTTCCGGGCAAGAGAAAACCGCAGTGGCACCTCAGCGCCGGGGTGGACACCCTTTATTTTGCAGATATGATACTCGACCTCTATCTCTTCATAAGGCCGAGGCTGACTGTCATAGACGCCGTTGTCGCCATGGAGGGCAACGGTCCGGCAAGCGGTGACCCCAGGGCCCTTGGCCTTATCGCGGCATCAAAAGAGGGCCTTGCCATTGACGCTGTCTGCGCCCATATCCTCGGCGTGCCCCCGGCGGACGTGCCCATACTTGAGGCCGCCCGAAAGAGGGGGCTCAAAGAGGCCGGGTATGAGAACGCCGAGGTCCTTGGCGACGAGACCGCCCTCTTCAAGGTGAGCGGCTTCAAGTTGCCGCCCCTTGTTCACACCCGCTTCACAGAGGGCCTCCCCTATTTCATCGGCAGAAGGCTCAGGAAATCCCTCACCGTGCGGCCCCACATCCTCAACTCCAAGTGCACGCACTGCGACCTCTGCGTCGGCGTATGTCCCGCCCGCATAATGGAAAGTTCCAAGAGGATAAAGATAGATTACGACCAATGCATAAGGTGTTTCTGCTGTCAGGAGATGTGTCCCAACGAGGCCATAACATCAAAGGCCGGGTGGCTCAAGAAGATAATACCCGGGCTGTAGCGGAGCCCTTAAAGAGGCGATGCTGCGCGCCTCCAATGAATTTATCGGAGTAGACCGTGTCCCTGCTAAGGCCTCGTAAGAAGACCCTCATAACCGCCCTGGTTATTATAATTGCCATCGCGCTCTCAGGCGGCTTTTATCTCTGGCGTGTGACCTTTGATATGAGCCAGTACAAGGGACGTATAACCGCCGAGTGCGAAGACATAACAGGCGCCACCATCAAGAGCGGAATGGTTACGCTGCGCATCCTCCCTTCTCCATATCTTGAGGTAAGTGATGTACAAATGAGCTCGCCCACAGGCGAGATACTTACCACCCGCCTCATGAAGTTACACATCTCTGTCCTGCCGTTTTTTCTAAAAAAGGTAGTAATCAAGAAGATGACCGTCCAGGGGTGGAACCTCCATGTCCGAAGAGAGGTAGACGGCTCCATGGCGCTCCGCGATATCTACGAGAGGATAATAAAGAGAAAACACATAGTAAGCGTAAACTTCATGATGCTTGAAGATGGACGGCTCTTTATTGAGGACAAGATGGACGGCAGGGACCTCCACGTGAAGGCGCGGCTCAACAGGGGGCAGATGGAGCTGCGAGGCGGCGCATTGAACTTTCAGGCAGACCTTGCCTTTGAAGACGGGACCAGGCTCTACACACGGGGAGATGCGGAAAAAGAGGGTGGGCAAATCGGGATAAGGGGCCGGGCAATGGTAGAGGACCTCGATCTTGCCACACTCTCCGCCTATGTCAAAAGGCCCGCCATGAAGGGGCGCGTATCAGGAGACATTGCCTTTACCACTGGGAATGGTATCAAGGCCAGCGGCCCCGTAAACTACAAGGACGTTACCATCAACGAGCCGTCTCTGGCGCCGGGCCCCCTGCACTCGCCATCCGGCAGTGCCTCTATCTCCTTGAGACTCAAAGAAAATGACCTTACCCTGAAGGTAAGCAAGGCGAGTCTCGCCATGGATGATTTTACCGTAAGCGGCTCCATGAATTTAAAGGGCCGGAGAACGCAGGCAGAGGACCTTGCGCTTGACCTTGATATAAAGTCCACGCCCATCCCCATGAAAGACGTAAAGGCCCTTGTGCTTGACAGGGTATTTAGCGACAAGGACCTCGCGTGGATAAATGAAATGACCCCCCTTGGCGGGGCGGTCTCGGTAAAGGACTTTACCCTTAAGACCACCGTAAAGGAGCTCCGCGATTCCACGGCCTTCTCACGCCAGGGGTCCATACGCCTCGAGGCCGGCCTTGAGGGGTTGAAATTCCGGCACCGCATTCTGGGAGCTGAGCTGGTTGACAACCTCAACGGGGGCATGCTCTTTACGGGCGACTCCATTGTCTTTCACGACCTCTCCGCGAAGATTGGCTCCGGGTTCATAAACAGGCTCTCTTACAATATGAAAGACCTTCACTCCCTGCGTCAACCCACGTCATACGAGCTCTCTCTCCTCGGGCGCATGGACGCGGGCAGGGCCATCGCCATGACCATAAGGCTTTTCAGAGACAGCGGAGAGTCCGTAAAAAAACAGCTCCGCCGCATATCCGCAACAGGTGACACGCGCGTAAAGTTCGACCTCAAGGGCAAGATAGATGTAGAGGACAGCGCGTGGTTTTCCGTAAACCTCGGTCTTAAGGGCGCCACCTTCCGCTACGAGGGCTTTCCCCTCTCCTTTACATCTCTGGATGGAAATATCGACGTTGATAACCGCCGTTTTACCTTCACGGACCTCTCCTTAAGGGACGGCGCCAACTCTCTATTCAAGGTAGGGGGCTATGTAAGGGACTATACCGGCGAGAATCCCTACTTCCACCTTAAGACAAAAGGCAGTGTCTATGGGGCCACGCTCTCGGCCTTTACATCGGGAACGGCCCTTGAGAGCCTGGTCCTTGATGACCCCCTCTCCTTCAGCTCGACGATATCCGGCGCTGTTAAGGCCCTAAACGTAAAGGCCGATATAGACCTTGGCGCCACCGGCATGGAGTACAAAAAGCTCATAAAAAAAGACGCCGGCGTGCCCCTTTCCATGAGTACGGAGCTTCTTCTTAAAGGGGGCTCGGTGGAGATAAAAAAGGCCGCCTTAAGCACGAAGGCCACGACCCTCGACATGAAGGGGAGCTTCACCCGTGGGCATAAGGGAGAGGGGCCGTACAGCATCTTTATCGATACGAAAAAGGCCCGGTTATATGACCTTGCCGATATAACCCCACTTATCGTAAAGAGGGCCGACACGGCAGGCGTGCTTAACATTATACTGAAAGCCACAAGAGGCCGGGGGGGGCTAAGGCCGAGATACAGCGGACTCATCTCTGTGAAAAAGGGCTCTTTTGCCACTCCGCTGACACATGAGCCCTTCAAGACCCTTGATCTCTTTCTCGATTTTGACGGCGACAAGGCCAAGCTACGCTTCCCTGAGATAAGGATGGGGAATAGCGACCTCCACGGCTCCCTTGATATAAGCTCCATATCAAAGGGCGTGATGAAGTTTAACCTCACATCAAAGAGGCTTGAGACGTCGGATATATGGGGCGATGGTGCGATGGCCCCCGCAAAGTGGCTTGACAAGGTCCACGCCATGGGCCTTGGAGGTACGTCCGGCAAGAGGCGCTCTGATAGATTCACCGGCTCGGGAAAGATAAGCGTAAGCACGGGGAGCGTATTTGGTGAGGAGGTACGGGACTTAAAGGGCCTGGTTCAGTTACGCCCTGAGTCCATAAGCATCGACCCTATCGTCTTTATCACAAAGGGCGGGACCGTAAGCGGCAAGACCGTATTTTACAGAGGCGAGAAAAGCCCCCGCCTTTTTGAGGGCTCGGCCAGCCTCACGGGTATTCATCTTAAAGAACTGCTCGCCCGCCTCGGCACAAAAAAAGAGATACTCACTGGAACCCTTAACGGGAATATCGAGGTAAGATGCGAGCGCGGCCGCACGCCCTTTGCCCGTTGCCTTAACGGCAAGGCTTACGTCAAGGCAGAGAGGGGACGCATGTGGAAGTTCCGCGTCATAAGCAAGATTTTCTCCATAGTGAATATAATCTCCATAGACGAGCTCTTTAAAAAAGGACTGCCTTACAGGGCGTTGACAGGTGACTTTGCCATCAAGGACGGGGTGCTTTCAACGGATAACCTTCTCTTTGCCAGCGATTCCATGCGGATGTCCGCGGTTATGGACGTTGATATGGCCGAGGGCACAATAGACGCCACCATGGGCGTACACCCCTTTGTCACCATAGACAAGGTCGTCACCAACATACCGCTTGTGGGGTGGATAATAGGCGGCGAGGAGAAAAGCTCCGTAAGCCTCTACTACTCCGTCAAGGGCCCCCTTAAAAAACCGGCAGTAGAACCGGCGCGTATAAAGAACATCCAGAAGGGCATATTAGGCAAGATGGAGCGGCTTATTACCTCGCCCATAAAGATAATCAAGGACAGCTCTAAAATAATCAAAGACAGCTCAAAGATGCTCAACAATAAAGACAAGAGGGGCAAGGACCATGACCAATGAAAGAGCGGATTCCTTCCATGACAGGCCGGGCTTCTGGAACACACTGAAGGCGAAGTGGTATAAAAAAGGACTCGCCGGCTCCACCTTTCCCTCAACGGTGGCCCCATTTATCCTCGCTCACAGCGATGGCGCGAAGACCTTTCTGGACGTTGGCGCCGGGTGCGGAAGCCTTGCCATCCCCATCGCAAGGGCAGGTAAAGACGTAACCGCCCTTGACCCCGCGCCGGCCATGATAGCCATACTGGACGAAGATATAAAGAGCGAGGGCCTCACGAACCTTAAGACCATTACGGCAAGCTGGAAGGCGGGAATAACCGCCCCCCATGACGTAATAATATGCGCCAACGTGCCGGGACTCTTAAAGGGGTCCGTAAATTTTCTTAAAGAGGCGGACAAGGCGGCGAAGAAGTTCGTCTTCATAATAGAGAGCGCGGACCCGAAGTCCGACAAATTCTACTATAAAGAGCTGTATCCACTGGTATTCAACAGGGAATTCGGGCCGAGAAAGGACTACATGAAGACCTACGAGGCACTGCACGACCTGGGTATATTCGCCAACGTGCGCATAGTGGAGTATGACTTTGACCAGCCCTTTGACTCCCTTGACGACGCCCTTGAGTTCTGGAAGGAACACATGTGCATTGTCACGGCCGAACACGATAAAACGCTCCGTGATTTTCTCGCCAAAAAACTCGTACGGCAAGACAACGCGCTTGTATCGAAAATACATAAGAAGTCGGCCATAATATGGTGGAAGACCCACGGGCAATAATGCGGTGACGCAGGGCCGCTCATTTGACATGAAGTGGGAGTTGAGTTATATAAAAATCAGGTGCCGAAACAACTCATGATGTTGATTCTTGAGTCATGAGATGAGCCGTTAACTTCTATTTGTTGACAATAACAAAAAACTAAGAGGTGACTTGAATGAATTTTTTCAAAAAAACTCTCATGGCTTTTTTGGTTTTCGCCTTCTGCCTCATGAGTTCAAGGGCCATGGCCGATGACTCCCTTGCGCATACCATTAAGAGCGCCATTTACGGAGGCGCCCTCGGCGGGCTCGTTGCAGGCGCGGTGATTCTGATTACGGACCATCCCGGTGACAATCTCGGTTACATACCCACAGGCATAGGGGCCGGCATACTCCTCGGCACAGCCTACGGTGTAGCCACAAGCGAGGCAGTGCAGAACCGCGCCTTCGGGGAGATAGAGAGAGGCAAATTCAACCTCCATGTGCCCTCTGTAAAAAGCTCATCCACCTTTGACAAAAAAACACGGACATACGAGATGGTCGAGTCCGTTGACCTCCTGAAAGTTCATTTTTAGGCTTCGCGTGGCGGGCGAGACAGCGACGAAACTTTATATTAGTCAGCCATAAAAAAGATAATGGAGAAGCTATGAAATCAAGCAGCAAGCACTGGGATGCGGTCTTTTCAGGCGCAGAGGATTCAAAATTAGGGTGGTATGAAAAAGACGCCTCTCAAACATTCAAATTATTGAATCATATCCATGAATGGGAAGGTTCCACGGTATTTATTCCGGGCGCCGGGACTTCGGTTTTGATTGAAGAGCTTCTGAATAAAGGCGTGAGATTAGTTCTCAACGATATCAGCGCTGAGGCCCTGAAGAGGGTCAAGCACAGATTGGGTGATAAATGCGAAGGGATTAAATGGCTCTGCCAGGACATCTCAGAGCCAATCGGGGACACGGTGCCGGATGTTGATATTTGGATAGATCGAGCGGTCCTGCATTTTCTAAGAGATGAAGACGACATAAAAGGATACTTCGAGAATGTAAGATCAGCATTAAAAACCGGAGGCTACGCCATGTTTGCCGAATTTTCAAAAACAGGCGCCACCGAGTGCGCGGGCCTCACGCTTCACCGGTATTCCGTTGAAGAACTATCAGAAAGATTGGGTCCCTCATTCGAGCTAATCTCACACTTTGACCATGTATACATAAACCCTTATGACGAGCCAAGACCATATGTTTATGCTCTGTACAGAAGGAAAAAGTAAAAAGAACGGCTAACAATCGTCTCAAGACAGCGGAGAATAAAGGACGGTGGGCAGTGCCCTGCCTGCGGAGCTGGCTAAATCGTTGGGTTTCGCTTCGCTCTACCCAACCTACGGGGCTAAAGAGATAAAATGGAAAATTGCAAACAGCATCTAACGAAATTGATTCAAGAAGGACCTGTAAAGGATATCTTTAAGGCAGAACAGGCCATAAGTTTACTTGACAAGACCGGTGAGCATTGTAGGTTGGGTAGAGCGAAGCGAAACCCAACAATTTCAAAGAAAAAAATGCCGTTGGGTTGACAAAACCAACCCAACCTACGAAAAAAACCCGTCTTCCCTTTCTATCTTTTTTGCCTTGCCCTCCCCTCCCCTAAAAGCTATGACTGCTCTTCATAAGGAGACTCACCCCAAGATAGGTAAATAGCAGAAGCCCGAACCCGATTATCGTGGCCACGCATAGGCCCTTGCCGCGCCACTTTCTTACGTACCACGCGTGCATGGCCCCGGCGTAATAAAACCACAGGATAAAACTCCAGATGCTCTTTGGCTCCCAGAGCCAGTACGCGCCCCAGGCCAGATACCCCCAGACGGCCCCTGATATCATGGCCCCGGAAAAGAGGAGAAAACCCCAGAGCACGCCCTTTCCGGCTATGTCCTCGTATTTTTTAAGGGTTTCTCCACGGCCCTCCCCGCCATCCCTGTAAGAACCATAAAGATAGAGAACCGCCCCGGCAAAGGCCAGCGTAAAGAGGGCGTAGGCGGCAAAAGATAGCGTCACATGAGACTCGAACCACCGCGTGCGCAGTATGAGGTTAAGAGGCCGGCCCGGCTCATGCCTTGAGATGGCGAAGACAAGGGCCGCCACGGCCACGGGCACGGTGAGAAGACCGGGCATGCGCTCGTGGTATCTTAAAATTACGATGAGGGTGACAAGGACGGTGGCCCACGCGTAAAAGATAAGGGTCTCGAACATACTCGCCATGGGGGCGTGACCCGTGGCAGAAACCCTCAGGATAAGGGCGATGGTGTGGAGGAGAAAACCAACTGAGATAAGCCCCGTTGCGATGCGCCCGGTAAGGACGCATTTATTGGCGCGCCCCGTCAGAAGGACGAGCACATGAAGGCAGTAAAATAGGGCCGCGGCCTCAAGGAGTATCAACACAACGCCGCCCTCACCTTCCCTTTTCCCCGGGCCATATGGAATTATGAAGCTGTAGCTGAAACCTTACGCGCAAGCTGTCATCAAGGATCCACCCGGCAAGGGTTGGAGGCGGGAGCGTACCGTTTACGGGAGAAAAGAGAATCTTATCGGCCTTGACCGCGCCCCCCATGGAGGAGATGAAATCTCTGGCGAACTCATAGTCTCCACGATCGCCTATGACGAATTTTATCTCATCCGCCGGGGTGAGGGCTGAAAGATTTTCCATCTTGAAACTACCGGAGACTCCGCTGGACGGGCACTTCACATCCACGACCCTTACCACCCCCTCGGGGACCAGGCTTATATCAAGGCTTCCGTTTGTCTCAAGTAAAACCGTATCGAATGAATCGAGGAGGCGGGCCGCAAGGGCCGGAGTCTCTGCCTGCAGGAGGGGCTCGCCGCCGGTAATCTCGATAAGCCCGTGTGGAAACCTCTCAACTTCCGTCACAACCTCATCCACGGTTTTCTCGACTGCGCCATCCGTACTGCGGGCGTAAGTGGTATCACACCACGAGCAGGCCAGGTTGCATCCGGCGAGCCTCACGAATACACATGGAAGCCCCATGAAAGTAGACTCGCCCTGAAGGCTGAAAAATATCTCGCTGATTAGCATATATGAAGTGAGGGCGCGGCCTCAGGCCTTCTTATCTTCGCCGTTGTTGTCCCCGTTCTCATTTCCGTTATTACCATCGGCCTTTGATTTCTTTTTGGCCGTCTTGGGCCGCCCGAAGGCCTTGTAGCCCTTTGCGAGCTCACGGAGCCTGTCCTCTACCTTGCGGTTTACCGTGCCCGCGGGGTACTTGCCGTCGGCTCCGCGCGTGCCCGCCGTAGTGCCCGTAAGTATCTCAATGCCCTCATTGATGTCGTCTATGGAGTAGATGGCGAACTTGCCCGCCTCCACGGCCTCTCGCACCTCTACCTTGAGCATAAGGTTCCTTACGTTCCTGCCCGGTATGATGACGCCCTGCTCGCCCGTAAGCCCCTTTGCCACGCAGACATCAAAGAAGCCCTCTATCTTTTCATTCACCCCGCCGATGGGCTGGACCTCGCCCTTCTGATTCATGGAGCCGGTGATGGCAAGGCCCTGCTTGATGGGTATTCCGGAAAGGCTCGAAAGCAGAGAATAAACTTCGGCACAGGTGGCGCTGTCGCCCTCGATACCCTCGTATAACTGCTCAAAACATACCGAGGCCGAGAGCGTAAGGGGAAAGCCGTTGGCAAACTTCGCGCCGAGAAAACTCTTCAGTATCATATGGGCCTTGTTGTGAATTCTGCCGCTCATCTTGGCCTCGCGCTCTATATTCACAACCCCGGTGTCGCCCATGTAGGTGCGGGCCGTTATGCGCGAGGGTTTTCCAAAAATATAATCACCGAGGCTCAGGACGGCAAGGCCGTTAATCTGCCCCACTGCCTCGCCCTCGGTCTGCACCATGATGGTGTCTTCCTCGATAAACTCTCTCAGGCGGTCCTCGATGCGCGAATGTCGGCGGACCTTTTCATTCAGGGCCCGTTCCACGTGTTCGCGGGTAACAAACTCCGCGCCGTCTGCGCCGGCCCAGTAGCTTGCCTCTTCCACAAGGTTCTGTATATCGTTAAAGCGTGTGGAGAGCTTGTTCTTCTGGCCGGCAAGCCGTGAGCCATGCTCCACCACCCTGGCAACGCCCGTCTTGTCAAAGGGCTTCAGCGAGTCTTTGCCGCAGCAGGCCGTAATAAAATAGGCGTACTTTTCAGCGTTCGTCTTGTCCCTCGGCATTATACTCTCAAAGTCGGCCTTCACCTTGAAGAGCTTCCTGTACTCCCTGTCCTGCCTGTAAAGGAGGTAGTACAGAAAAGGGTCGCCTATCAATACTATCTTTATGTCAACTGGTATGGCCTCGGGCTTAAGCGTAGATGTGGAGACAAGTTTGTATTGCTCCCAGACATCCTCTATCTTTATCTCCCTGTTCTTAATCATCCTCTTTATGGAGTCGTAAACAAATATATTCTTCAAGACATCAAGGGCGTTTATCACAAGATAGCCGCCGTTGGCCCTGTGGATGGAGCCTCCCTTTATCAGGGTAAAGTCCGTTGAGGCCACTCCCATCTGCACCTTGAACTCCAGACGCCCGAAGAGGTTATAATATGTGGGGTTGGACTCGAAGACCACGGGCGCGCCCTTGACATCGCGGTTGTTTACTATGAGGTTTACCCTGTATCTCTCATAGGGGGGCTCCTGCTTCTGGATGCCCAGCCCGCCAAGGGCCAGCGGCATGGGCTCCTTTGGCTTGAAGTCATCAAGATTGGCGAATATATGGGCCTTTACATTGGCAAGAAAATCCACCACCTTCTTGAACTCATCAAACTTTTCAGTAAGCTCCGTTATTATGGGGTTTACTACATACTGGACCATCTCCGTCTCAAGGGCGGCTATCCTCTCTCTTGTTTCCTTCTCTATCTTCCTTGCCTCGCGTATGGAGGCCGAGAGCTTGTCCTGAAGGACCTTGAGGCTCTCTTCTATCTCGGATTTTTTTCCTGCCGGGAGTTTTTCAAAATCCTCCTGGCTCATGGGCTTGCCGTCTTTAGCGGGAACCACGGCAAGGCCCGAGGAGGTCTTTCGGAGCATGAGGCCGTATTCGGCGGCGTTCTTTTCAAGCCTTGAGAATATGGCCTTCGTCCTCTCCTGCTGTCCGTCCAGAATCTCGTCCCTGTGGCTCTCGTAGTCCTTTGTCTCAAAGACCTGAGGGATATCGCGCTTCAGGGAGGCTATAAGCCCATCCATCTCCCGCACAAGAAGTCCGCCCTTGCCGGGCGGCAGTTCTATGGCAAGAGGCGCGTCGGGCTCGATGAAATTATGCACATAACACCAGTCGTCAGGGCTGGTCTCCTCGGCGGCCTTCTTCTTTATGAAATCCATTACAGTAGTATGCTTGCCCGTGCCGCCCTCGCCGAGGACAAAGATATTATATGAGCTGTTTCTTATCCCGAGGCCGAACTCTATGGCCCCGATGGCCCTGTCCTGGCCTATTATCTCATGAAGAGACGGTAGCTCCTTTGTGGTCTCGAAGGAAAATCCCGACGGGTCGCAGAGCTCGGCGAGTTCGGAGACATCAAGCCTCTCTGGTTTTGCCATAGTACTACCACCTCCTGAAGTTTTTTAGTATATCCGTTCAGTATCAATCAGTGCAGATGTCCGTGTCCCTGCTCGTGCCCCCTGTGAGAGACACTGCCGAAGAGTCCGGGGCTCTCGCACCCTATGCACTCGGCCTGTAAGGTAGTATAGAAGATATGGTGGTCACGGGCAAGATTTTCATTCAACTCTTTATATATGGCGCCCATTCTCCACCTCTCGCCCTCGGTTATGTCTATGTGGGCGCTCATGGCGTATACGTTGTGGCAGATGCTCCATATATGGAGGTCGTGCACACTGGCCACGCCGCGCGTGGCGGTCATGTCTTTTAGCACCTTCGTAATGTCCACGCCCGAGGGCACGCCCTCAAGGAGTATGTTTGACGAGTCCCTTAATATGCGCCATACGCTGAAGAGGAGAATCACGCATATGGATATGCTTATGAGGGGGTCTATTGTGGTCCAGCCCGTGTAATATATGACGACAGCGGCTATGATAACGCCCACAGAGGCCGCGGCATCGCCTGCCACATGGAGAAAGGCGCTCTTTATGTTAAGGTCACCGGAGGAGAGGGGGGCAAGCCACATGGCCACAAGAATGTTTACCACAAGGCCTGCGAGGGCTACTACGAACATGCCCGTACTCTCCACCTCTCTTGGATGGAGTATCCTCGTGTAGGCGCTGTAAAAGACGAAGATGGTTATCAGCAGTAGGCTGAGGCTGTTTATAAAAGAGACAAAGACCTCTACCCTGTGAAAGCCGTAGGTCCGTTTTTCCGTAGGCGGAAGCTCTGATATGTATATGGCTGAAAGGGTAAGACCCAGGGCGAATACGTCCATGAAGACATGTGCCGCGTCGGTCATGAGGGCGAGGCTGTTAGTCAGGTATCCACCGAGAAGCTCCACAAAGAATATAAGCCCCGTAAGGGCTGTGGAGACGGCGAGCCTCCTCTTGACCCTCCTCTCGCCGTGGCCCGCGCCACATTTTTCCTGCTGACTGTCCATGTTCATGCGCTCTGCCTCAGGGTATTATCCAGATACTCTCCTTCTTTAATAATAGACTGATATCATGGCCCTCGGCAAGGGCTAAATCCCTCATGACGAAGTTGGGCAGTTCCACCTTCAACTGGCACATGCCCGTATCCACGAAGATACTATGCGTTGTGCCCCTGCCCGTTATGGAGACGATTCTGCCGTCCATGACATTAGGCCTGCGGCCATCTTCCAGGGCCCTGTCCTTTCTCACAACGGGTATCTCCTCGGGCCTTATGCAGAAGGCAACCTCCTGGCCCGCCACAAAGGCGCTGCCGGGCCCGGCCACCGCCCTCAGCTCACCGGTAGCCCGACTCCGCAGGGTTACAAGGCCGCCGGAAACTGAACGTATGGAGCCGGAAAAGATATTCCTTGTTCCTACAAAACGCGCCACGTTCCGCGTGGCGGGCCTGTAAAAGACGTCCTCGCCGGGGCCGAACTGCTCCACCGCGCCGTTATTTACCACGGCTATGGAGCTGCCCATCATAAAGGCCTCCTCAAGGTCGTGGGTAACGAGGATAATGGTTATGGGAAAACGCTCGTGTATACGCATGAGGTCGCGCCGCAGTTTTTCCCTTACCTGATAGTCAAGGGCCGAGAAGGGCTCGTCAAGCAGAAGTATGCGCGGCGAGGTGGCAAGGGTCCTTGCAAGGGCCGCTCTCTGCTTCTGCCCGCCTGAGAGCTCATGAGGGAATCTATGCTCAAGGCCCTTCAGACGCATTATCTCAAGGAGCTCGCTGACAACGCCCGCAACTTCTGCCTTACCAACGCCGCCTATGCCGTAAGCGATATTATGAGAGACATTCATATGAGGAAAGAGCGCGTAGTCCTGAAAGAGATAACCTACCTTTCTCTTTCTTACGGGTACGTTTACGCCGCGCGCGGAATTAAAAACAGTGTCCCCGCCTATCTCCACAAGGCCCTCATCAGGGATCTCAATGCCGGAGATGAGTTTTAGAATCAGGCTTTTGCCGGCCCCTGAGGGCCCGAAAAGCACGTTCAGCTCCTCGCCCATGGAAAGAGAGACGTCAAGGGAGAAACCCTTGAAAGATTTTTTAAGTTTTAAAGAAAGACTCATTAAAAAGGCCCCTTACCGTCTTTTGGAAAAAAGAACGCAGGCAAAGACAAACAATCTGGAATAAACCCCTACGCCACTGAAAAAGCGTTGCCCCCCACCGGGGCTCCTTTACGTACTTTCAAAAACATACCCCCCTAAAACCTGCCTCTTGTGAATATACCAGCGATGTAAAGCACGATAAAAGAAAAGAGAGTTACTATCAAAACCAGTATATTCGCTGTATGATTATCGCCCATCTGCACGGCGTTATATATGGCAAGGGGCATGGTCCTTGTAAGGCCGGGAATATTGCCCGCCACCATGAGCGTTGCGCCGAACTCGCCTGTGGCGCGCGCAAAAGCCATGACGGTTCCGGCGGCTATGCCGCGCCAGGCAAGGGGCAGTGTAATGGTGCGAAAGACCTGTAATTCCGTCTTGCCAAGGAGCCTTGCCGCGTCCTCATACTCCCGGCTAACGCCCTCAATGGCGGCTCTGGCGGGTTTTACAAAGAGGGGCAGGGCCGCCACAAGCGCCGCCACAACTGCGCCCTTCCAGGTAAATATCAGCTCAATGCCGAGGCGGTCTGTAAGAAAAGCGCCGATAAAAGTAGAGTGACCCAGGAGCGTAAGGAGATAATAACCCAGCACAGTGGGGGGAAGGACAAGGGGACCCATGATGAGCACGTCAAGGACATGCTTGCCGGGAAAATTCCTTCGCGCCAAGAGCAGTGCAAGGCCAAGTCCGATGACTACTACAAAGACTGTAGCCGTCAGGGAGACCTTTATGGTGAGGTAAAGCGGGAATAGATTCATAAGTCAGAAGTCCCTCTTCGTTACTTTCATATCAAGGCGCTATAAAGCCGTACTTTTCCAAAACCTTCTGCCCATGGGAGCCCGTAAGATAATCAATAAACTCCCTTGCTGACCTGCCATGTCTCGTAGACCTTACCACGGCCACGGTCTGCTCAATGGGATTATAGAGCGATTGGTCTATGGAAAGTACCCTTATCCCCCTGCGCCCCGCCCTCTCGGGTGACGGGGGGGCGATGGAGAGGGCGATGAAGCCGGCCGTGACGTTGCCGCTTTCCACAAACTGCAGAGCCTGCCGCACGTTCTCTCCATATACGAGTTTTTTTCTTATTTTTTCAAATAGCCCCGCCTTTTTCATGGCCTCCACGGCGGCCCTGCCGTAAGGTGCGTGGTCGGGGTTGGCTATTGCCACCCTCCTTATGTTTTTGTCAAGAAGACCGTCAAGGCCTCTCACCTCGACTCCCCCGGCCTCATTACGGATAGCCAATACAAGGGCCCCTGTGGCAAAGCGCCTCATGGAATCCGCACGGACGGCCCCGGATTGTGCAAGGTCGCCCATAAACCCGCTATTGGCCGAGATAAAGACATCAAAGGGCGCGCCCCCCTGTATCTGCCTCGCGAGCAGCCCCGAAGAGCCGAATATGAGCCTTACCCTGACATTACCGCCTGCCTCAAAACCCTCTTTGATTTCCCGGAGGGCATATGAAAAACTGCTTGCCGCGGCAACGCTAATCACTTCCCCTTCGTCGGCGAAGACCGACCGCGCGAAAAAGGGCATGAAGATGGCTACGATAAAGAAGACGAATAAAATTATTTTTATTTTTTTCAAACCGCTCTTCACCTACTACAAAAATACATTTTCTTTGCCTATGACCGTTGCACAAAAAACTTATCCCAAACATAAAGATGCAAGACCCGCCTTTTCAAGAAAAGACTCGTCTTACGTTACATATGCTCCAGACAAAAAAAACCGGCCACAGGGAGGCCGGTTTCAAGCAGACTCTCCTTTCCAAGTGGGGAGGCATATCCGTTTCCCGATATACCCTGAACGGCCCAGCCTCCTTAATTTTGAAGAAAACCTTAGGAGAAGAAGGGCTCGGAGATAAAAATATTTAATTTTCTATTCGATATTACGCTATTTTTTCATGGCGGTCAAGGCAAAAGCCATGGCCCGTTGAAGCCCTTGTGCTGACTCAAGGTCTTATGGCCGGGAGAAAAGAATCTCCGGCCCCGGCCTGCCCGAGGCCAAAGCCGCGGTAAAGCGTGGCGCCTATATCCGCGAATGTCTTTCTTGTGCCGAGGTCTACGCCGGACTTCAGACCCGGCCCAAAGACGAGCAGAGGCGCGTACTCACGGGAGTGGTCCGTGGAAGGCGTGGTGGGGTCGCAGCCGTGGTCGCCGGTTATGATGAATATATCTTCAGGGCCGAGCTTCTCCATCAACCCGGCCAATCTCTTGTCTATGGCCTCAAGGGCGCGGGCGCAGCCACCGGCGTCGCACCTGTGCCCGTACCTCATGTCAAGGTCAACGAGGTTGGTGAATATAAGGCCCCGCTCTCCCTGTCTCTTGCAGAGCGCCTCCATGGTGCGGGTCATGCCGTCCATATCGCCTGTTGTGTGGATCTCCTCCGTAAGGCCCTGGTGGGCGAAGATATCGCCGATTTTACCTACCCCCGTTACGGATATGCCCGCCTCCACGAGTCTATCAAGAAGAGTAGCCCGCGGCGGGGTGATGGAAAAATCCCTTCTGTCGTAGGTGCGTGTAAAGGCGCCCCGTTGCCCGATAAAGGGCCTCGCGATGACCCTCTGCACATTGTAGCGGTCAAGAAAAGCGCGTGACTTTTCACATACGCCGTAAAGTTCATCAATGCCGAGCACATCCTCATGGGCCGCTATCTGAAAGACGCTGTCCGCCGAGGTATAGACAATGAGCTTGCCCGTGGCGAGATGCTCGGCCCCTAACCTCTCTATTATCTCCGTGCCTGACGCCGCCAGCCCCCAGAGCCACCCCTTGCCCGTAACCCTTGTGAATTCATCGAGCATCTCCGGTGGAAAACCCCCGGGAAATGTAGGGAACGGCCTCTCAAGAATTATGCCCGCCATCTCCCAGTGTCCTGTAATGCTGTCTTTACCTGGCGAGGCCTCTGCCATGCGCCCGAAGGAGGCGAGCGGAGAGGACGTCCTCTCAATCTCCCTCACGCCTTCGATGAGACCAAGACCAAGGTCAACAAGGTTGGGTATATGAAGCCCGCCCACGGCCTTTGCCGTATTATCAAGGGTATGGCTGCCCGTGTCGCCGTAGGCCCCTGCATCGGGCAGGGCTCCCACGCCAAGCCCGTCAATGACGAGAATAACGGCCTTCTTAATCTTCACATAACCTCAAGTTGTCTGGATTGATTCTATTGCGCCACAAAAAAAGCCCGGTGTGAGGGGACAAGATAAAACCCATGAAAAGGGGTACGAAGAGGGGGTTAGAAGTCCTCGACGAGGTAGACCTTTTCCGCCTTTTTTCTTACCCTTAGCGGACACTGGCAGTAAGTGCAGAAGACCTGGTCCCCTGTCTTGTCATCTTCGGAGAGGGGCACCTCGGCGTCGCAGAGCGGACACTGAAGATACCCTGATAAGGTCTCGCTATCGTTGCTCATGACACCCCCTTACTTTATCCTGAAAAAAGAAAGTAAGACAACAAAAACCTATCGCAGGCAAGGCATTATGACCCTTAAGCCGCCCCGCATCCCCCCCCACCGCTCTAAAAGAGCGGCTCGCCCGTCATCTCTTCGGGTTTTTTTATCTCCATGAGTTTCAATACTGTTGGGGCTACGTCTTTCAGCCCCCCTCCCTTTCTGAGTTCTATCCCCTTATGGTCCTTATCGAGAAGGATAAACGGCACGTTGCTCACCATATGGGCCGTAAACGGGCGGCCTGTCTTTTCATCTATCATCTGCTCTACATTACCGTGGTCCGCGGTGATGATAACGGTCCATCCATCTTTGAGCGCCGTTTCGGCCACCATTTTAACTGCCCTGTCCACGGCCTCGCATGCCTTCACAGCGGCCTCAAGCACACCGGTGTGCCCCACCATGTCGCCGTTGGCTATATTAAGAAGGATAAAAGAATAACCTCCCTGCTCAATCTTCTCCGATGCAATGGTGGCTATCTCCAGCGCCCTCATCTCCGGCACCAGATCATAGGTGGCTACGTTTTTTACAGAGGGTATGACGAGGCGGTCTTCGCCCTTGAAGGGTTTTTCTATGCCGCCGTTAAAGAAAAAGGTGACATGGGCGTATTTTTCCGTCTCGCTTACACGAAACTGCCTCACGCCTTCGCGAGAGAGCACCTCGCCGAGGATGTTTTTCAGGTCTTCGGGGCTGAAAAGCACGGGCACATGGAAACGCTCATCATAAGGGGTCATGGTGGCGATGGCCGATAATTGCGGCAGGGCCGTCCTCTTGAAACCAGTAAACTCTTTTTCAATAAAGGCCGTGACTATCTCCCTTGCCCTGTCGGCCCTGAAGTTGAAAAAGAGCAGGCCGTCGTTGTCGGCTACCGGCGCAAACCCCTCTTCTATGATGGTGGGCAGCATGAACTCATCGGTAAGGCCCGCGGCGTATGAGTCCTCTACGGCCCCCACTGCCGTCCCGGCCTTTTCGCCCTTGCCTGAAGTCATGGCGTCGTAGGCCTTTTCCACCCTGTCCCAGCGTTTGTCCCTGTCCATGGCGTAGTAGCGGCCCGATACGGTGGCTACCCTGCCGATGCCCTTTTCTTTCAAGCGGGCCACAAGGTCTCTTACGAAACCCGCGCCGCTATCAGGCGGGGTATCCCTTCCGTCGAGTATTGCGTGAACGCGTATGTCCTTTACTCCCCGCCTGGCGGCTATATCGATGAGGGCGTAGAGATGGTTTATGTGGCTGTGAACACCGCCGTCGGAGAGGAGCCCCGTAAGGTGAAGGGCGCCCTTTGCCGAGAGAACCTTATCGATGAACTCCAATAGCACGGGATTTGCGGCAAGGGAGCCGTCTTTGACGGCCTTTGTTATCCTCGTAAGCTCCTGGTCCACTACGCGGCCAGAGCCCATGGTGAGGTGGCCCACCTCGGAGTTTCCCATCTGGCCTTTGGGAAGCCCCACGGCAGGCCCTGATGTCATAAGCTCTGTCCAGGGGTATGTCCTGTAATAGGAGTCGATGTTGGGCGTAGAGGCGATGCGGATGGCGTTGCCTTCCATGCGCGGGTTGAGGCCCCAGCCGTCAAGCACTATAAGACAGACGCGTTTCAATATTCTCACCTCGAATTCATGACCTTATGGCGGGCTTGAGACTTGCGGCCTTCAGCGTGCCTCGGGGTTCATATGCAGCGTATTCCATTCTCCGCAGAAGCCGCACCTTCCGGCCCATTGCCTGAAGGTGGTGGAGCAATGTGAGCAGGTAAAGGATGGATTGGTTTTGGCGCCGTCAAGGCCGATGGCCTGGCCGAACATCCCGGCGGCCCTGGCGTCATAGCCCTGTTTGGAGTAGGCCGTGGCGAGAAGTATCTTCGAATAGTAACACTCTTTGCCCTGGCCATGAAGGGCTTCGAGCTCGTCTACGGCCCGCTCCACCATCTCGACCCTGAGATAGAATCTCGCAAGGAGCATTCTGAGGTTTACGTCGTCGGGCCTCTCGGCCAGCTCTCTTTTATACAGGTCTATCATCTTCTGGGGCGCGGACTCGCTAATCTGGTAGTCCTCTATCCTGAATAGCAGGGCGGCGTTGCCGGGGGCCCTTGAGTAGGCCTTTTCCCATACCATGAGGGCCTCGTAGGCCCCGTATTTTTTCTTGTACACATCTCCAAAGAGCATCTGCGCCGGTGTAAAGGCGTCGTCTTTTTTAAGGGCCTCCTTGAGGATTGCCTCGGCGCCGTCCAGATTGCCCTCCTCGTACAGGCCCCTTGCCTGCTCATAGAGGATGCCGGGCAGTTTGCCGCTGTCATGGCCCCCTCCGCGGAACCACCCTTTTTTATTGCCATCTATTATCTTCTGCTCAAGCTCCGCCGCCTCGGTCCAGAGGCCCTCGCCTATCTTGATGTCACGAAGCTGCCTCAGGGCATGGGAGTTACCCTTGTCCAGCTTGAGCACTTCTTCAAAGGCCCTGGCGGCCCGATCGGCCTCGCCTGCCTCTCTTGCGCGTTTGCCAAGGGCCGTCAGTATTACAATGGAGGTGGGGTTGTGAAAGAGCTCCGTCTCCAGTGCGTCAACGGCCTCATGGGGGTTGCCCTCACGGCTGTGAGTCTCGGCAAGCGAAAGCGTCATGGCCAGATCCCCTGGCATGGCGAGGAGGGCCTTTTCTATCTGCTCGCGGGCGCTCTTGTACTCGGCCCTCGCCATGGCCTCAAGGCCGTTGACGTAGGTCTTCTTTGCCTCTTCCACGGCCTTTGCCGCCTTTTTTGCCTTATTTGCCCTAATCGACCTCATCGTATCGGATATGACAGAGTCCACTCCCATCATGAAGACACCGACAAGGAAACTCAGAAAGAGGATAAGCACAAGGGGAAGCGTGTAGCTGTAATCTTTGGCAAGGACCACCGTAGCGTTGCCCGGATTCTCTACATAGAGATAAAAAAAGCTCGATAGCGCGACGATGGCAAGAAAAAATAATAATTTAACGTTCATATTCCTTTCTCTCTTTGCATGGATTGGACCATGGCCACCTGCTTTCTTTTAGAAAAAAAACAGGCAAAGAAAACCAATCGTGGAAGGTCCTCCGGCGTCATTAAAGAAGCCCCTCGCCCCATTAGTCCACGGCCCCCTCTACCCCGGCGAAAAGCAGAGCGCAATAGCATCGGCTGACTGTCCTCCCGGACTCCGGCCCCGCGTTAATGGGAGTAGGGCTCTCCCCTTAATATGGTAAAGGCCCTGTATACCTGCTCGGCAAGGGCAAGGGCCGCCATCTCGTGCGGAAAGGTCATGGGCGATAGTGAGAGGGCCATATCGCATTTTTTAATGAGGTCCCTCTCAAGGCCATAGGGACCGCCTATTATAAAGGCGAGGTTCCGTCCCTCGGTGAGCCTATCATCCATAAAGGAGGCAAAGGCGCGGGAGGTAAAGGTCCTTGCCTCTCTTTGTTCCGTAAGCGCTACCCTCAAGGCGCCTCCCCCTGCAAGGCGTTTTTCTATCCTCCCGGCCTCTTTTTTCAGCCCGGCCTCAGGGTCTGCCTTTTTTCGAAAAAGGCTGTCTTTTATCTCGGCAACCTCAACAGTGCAATACCTGCCAAGCCTCTTCACGTACTCTTCGAACCCCTCTCGCAGGTAGCTCTTTTTCAGGGAGCCGATAAGCACAAAGGTTATCTTCATACCCCGCAGGGGTTTTTCATGTTTAGACGAGACGCCCTGACTTTCATGTATCTATGTTTTATCCTCATAACCGCCGAAAGGTCCCAAATCCCGGTATATGCCAGGAAGGGTTTTAAGATGAACTCGCCTAAGGCGTTTTTCACGGCAACGCCTGGCATTACAATCCTTCAGTGCCGCTTGGGTGGAGTGGATGGCTTCAAGACAGGGAGGTTCAGACCTTTAACCCGCCGGCCTTGCTGATACGCTTCACCCCTCTGGCTTTCAGCTCCACTACCTCGGCGTCTACCCAGAGCCCCTCAAGGTCGTAATAGCTCCTCATGGGCTCGGTAAAGACATGGACGATGACATCGCCATAGTCCAGCAGTGCCCACCTGCCCTCTTTTACGCCCTCTGTGCCAAGGGGCCGCTCACCTTTTATTCTGAGGCCCTCTTCTATATTATCGGCAATGGCATGGACCTGCCTCTCAGAATCGGCCCCGCATATGAGGATATAATCGGAGACCGAGGATATTTTTTTTAACATGAGTACAACGGGGTTGTTAGCCTGTTTTTGAAGGGCCAGGCGCGCCGCGGTCAGGACCTTTGCTTTTGGATACAGTGTATTGCCCTCTCTTTCGGATTAAGGTTGAACATAAAGGTTGTTGTCTATTATATACCTGGCCACCGCGGGGGGCAAGAGATACCTTATGGAGAGCCCCTCCATCACCCTCTGCCTTATCTCCGAGGAGGATATGGCCATGAGCGTGGCGCTAAGGTATGTAATGGATGTCTTGTAGCCGCTTATGTATGCCTCTGTCTCGCTATCATAGCGGAACTTTCTCGCAATAGACTCGGGCAGTACCTCGGCTATCTTTTTGACGGGCGTATGGGGCCTTTCCACTACGATGAGGCTCGCCAGTGTTAATATCTCCTCGTACTCGCACCATGTGGTTATGTCATTAAAGGAATCGGCCCCTATTATAAGGCTTATGGATATGTCTTTATCGCCTCCGTGACCATCCGCGTGGAATTTCCTCAATGTCTCCACCGTATAGGACGGCCCGCCGCGCCTGACCTCAATGTCTGAGACCTCGAAGCCGGGGTTTCCCTTGATGGCGAGCCCTGTCATCTCAAGGCGTTTTTCCGCCGCGATGGTATCCGATCCGCCCTTGTGCGGGGGGATGGCGGCGGGGACAAATACCACTTTTTCGAACTCAAGACCCTCGCGGACCTCTTCGGCAAGCCTCAGGTGTCCGTAATGAACGGGGTTGAAGGTGCCGCCGAATAAGGCAATCTTTTTCAAAAAGGGTAAACTCCTTAAATAAAATAACTACTTATATATGCTATAAGATTAAAAAAGCCATGTCAACGCTTTTTAGCGGCCCGAGCAGGATGTAAAGGCAAAACCCCTCTTTCGGGGGATTGACACTATATCGCAGGGCATGCTATAAAAGGTGGTAATTTCAGCAAATTCAAATTTGCCGCACCTTTTTACTTTCTAATGGAGGGGGGGCGGGCTTTTGGCAAACATCAAGACAAGGAGAGACTCATCATGAGGTTATTCATCTTACTGCTCTTGCAGGTCCTGATTCTTTTGCCCTTTACAAGCTTTGCGGCGGATGGAGAGATAAACCCCACTTCCCAAAATCATGAAAAAACCGGCCTTACAGAGGCCCGGAGGGCCGGTATCATAGATACCTACGGTACGTTGCCCCTTTATTTTATCGAGAACAGGGGACAGACGGACAAGAGCGTAAGCTTCTTTGAGAGGGGCGCCGGGCATGTCACCTTTTTTACCGGTGACGGCGTAGTCCTTGTGCTTACCAAAAGCCATGGCGCTACGGATAAGGTCCTTCATCGTGACTCTCTTAAGGGCCTTAAGGATAAAACATTCACCACCGAGGCCGTAAGGCTTTCCTTCGTGGGGGCGAATGACAGTGCGCAGATAACCGCCGGCGAAAAGAAAACCAGCCATGTAAACTACTTTACAGGTAACGACAAGACAAAGTGGAGGAGCAACATACCCACCTACGGGGCCGTTACATACAAAGACCTCTACAATAATATAGACATAAAATTTTACGGTAATAACAGGAACATCGAGCACGACGTCATTGTACGTCCCGGCGGTGACCCGTCGCTGGTCAGGTTTGCCTATGAGGGTGTTAAGGGGCTGAAGGTAAACAAGGCCGGCGACCTTGAAGTGAGCCTCGAAGAAGGCAGGCTCATTGAGAAGAGGCCCGTTATCTATCAGGAGGTCAAGGGCAAGAGGGTGGCCGTGGATGGCAGTTACAGGATTTTGAAAGCCAGCGACAAGTCCTTTACCTACGGCTTCAAGGTGGCCTCTTACGACAAGACAAAAGACCTCGTTATCGACCCTGTGCTTGTATACTCCACATACCTCGGGGGCAGTAACCTTGATTTTGGCTGGGACATTGCCGTTGACTCATCAGGCGCGTCCTATGTTACGGGAGATGCCCTCTCAACGGACTTTCCCCTCAATACCCCCGTACAGGGGACATTTGGAGGCGGCGCTGATGACGCCTTTGTAAGCAAGATAAACCCCGCTGGTACGGCTATTGTATATTCCACCTACCTGGGCGGCGGCTTAAGTGATATCGGCACTGCCATAACCGTTGACAGCACCGGCGCGGCCTATGTTACGGGACAGACCGCCTCATTGAACTTCCCCCTTGTCGGCGCCATACAGGGGACCAATGGAGGAGGGGTTTCGGATGCCTTTGCAACGAAAATAAACGCGGCGGGCTCGGCCCTTGTATATTCCACCTACCTCGGCGGCCTCGATGATGATTGGGGCACCGGCATAGCCCTTGACAACACAGGCGCGGCTTATGTTACGGGGTCTACCTTTTCCACCAACTTTCCCGTCGTAAGCCCCATACAGGGGACCATTGGAGGAAGCTGGGACGCCTTTGTCACAAAGATAAACGCTACGGGCTCGGCCTTTAGCTATTCCACCTATCTGGGCGGCGCCGCCAGTGACCTTGGCCACGACATAACCGTTGACAGCACAGGGGCCGCCTATGTTACGGGAGAGACCTCTTCTCTTAACTTTCCCGTCGTAAGCCCCATACAGGGAGCAAATGGAGGCGGGATAGACGCCTTTATCACCGGGCTGAACCCCGCCGGCACGGCCTATGCCTACTCCACATACCTCGGCGGCAGCGGAAATGATATCGGCTTTGGCATAGCCCGTGACGGAGCCGGTTCAGTATATGTGACAGGTGATACCGCATCCACGAACTTCCCCCTCGTAAGCCCCATACAGGGGACCTTTGGAGGGGGGTTGAGAGACGCCTTCGTATCGAAGATAAACGCCACCGGCTCGGCTGTTATCTATTCCACCTACCTCGGGGGCAGCGCCTCTGATTTTGGTAGAAGCATCGCCGTTGACAGCATTGGGTCTGCCAATGTCACAGGCGAGACCGCATCCACGGACTTTCCCATTGTAACTCCCATACAGGGGGCCTTTGGCGGGGGGCTTGATGACGCCTTTGCAACAAAGATAAACCCCGGTGGTTCCGCTTACGTCTATTCCACCTACCTTGGCGGCCTCGGTGACGATATGGGCCTTGGCATAACCGTTGACAGCGCCGGTGAGGCCTATCTGACGGGTGGGACGAGTTCCACGGACTTCCCTGTTATGAACCCCATACAGGGCACTCTGGCGGGCGGAGGCGGTTTTGCCGACGCCTTTATCACCAGGATCAGCGACACCGCCTTACCCGTTGTCGCCCTGCTAATTTCCCCTGACAACACCTCCGTGGTAGCGGGCACAAGCCTTGGATATAACGTGACTGCTACCAACACTACGGGCACAATGCAGTGTTTCAACTACTGGGAGAACGCAAGCCTGCCGGGCGGCGGTCTCTTCCCCCTGGTTGGTTCGCTCATAACACCCATTCCCCGTCTATGTCTTAAGGCCGGGGCCTCGCAAACCCTTCACCTTACCCACAGCGTGCCCGCGAGCGCGCCCATAGGGGCATATACCTTCAACTCCTTTCTCGGCGCATTTCCGTTTATAACGGTAAGTGAGGCACACGTTAACTTCGATGTCGTGGGTATCGTCGCGCCACTGAAAAGACCTCACCGCTCGTGGCGCCTCATTGAGAACGGCTTCAGAAAAAAGTAGCAGGATAAAGCAGAAAGATAAAAACAGTACAGGGGCAGGCAAGGTTTCTTGTCGGCCCCTGTTTTTTTGTACTGCACCTTGCACCCGCATCTTTCATATCCCCGCCTCCATTCCATATATGATTATCCCGGCCGCGCCATAAGGCGCTTATAAAGGTTGACTTATTCAAGGGCCGGATTTAAAATTATAAATTAAGATAATATCTGGCGTTTACACTGAATTTTTTGCTGATTATGACCGCCTTTATTCCTTTGTACCGGAGGTTGCGGGTGAGACCTGTTAGTCTTAAAAGATTTTTTCTTATATCATTTGCCCTGTCTTTGTTTTTTCTTATGGCCCTCCCGGCAGGGGCTACTGACAGCCCCATGGGGCTTGTGGTCATAGACCCGGGCCACGGCGGCATTGACAGGGGCGCCATAGGGCCGGGCGGCGTGAAAGAAAAAGACCTGACACTAAAGGTGGCAAAAAGGCTCGCCGGTCTTCTCAAGGACAAGTACGGCTTCATGGTGACCCTCACAAGGACAGACGATACCTTTATCCCCCTTGACAAGAGGACGGAGCTGGCAAATTCGCTGGGGGCCAACCTCTTTATCAGCATCCATGTAAACGCCGCGAAAAGCACTCGCGTCAGGGGTGTTGAGACTTTTTTTCTGAGCTACGACGCAACAGACGAGGAGGCCGTAAGGCTTGCGGCCGTGGAAAACGGCTTTAACGCCTCAAAAACCGGCATTGACTACGCCTTTAACAATGACCTCAAGACAACACTATTAGACCTTGTGGAGACGGCGGCGCACCACGAGAGCTCCACGCTTGCCGAATCCATACATACGAGCATAATAAAATTTACGGGCAGGGGTGACCGGGGTGTAAAACAGGCCCCCTTTGCCGTGCTCGACGGCGCGGTGATGCCCGCCGTGCTCGTAGAGCTGGGCTTCATATCCAACAAGGCCGATATAAGGTGGCTCTCATCAACGAGGGGAATGGCCGACGCGGCAAGGTCCATTGCCCTTGGCATAGCGGACTTTGAAAACAGGACAGGCAGAGGGGTGGAAAAAGTTGGTTTCAGAAACTAAAAAGAGAAATAACGGAAGGGGCTTTGACGAATTGCGGCCCGTGAAGATAACAAGGGGGCTTCTTGATACGGCCGACGGCTCCGCGCTCATAGAGACGGGCCTTACAAAGGTACTCTGCACGGCGACGCTGGAGGACAGGGTCCCCGCCTTTCTGCAGGGCTCGGGCAGGGGGTGGCTTACGGCGGAATACGCCATGCTCCCCCGTTCGAGCAGGATGCGCGTGAGAAGAGAGTCGGCCATGGGACGTATCGGCGGCAGGACGCATGAGATACAGCGTCTCATAGGCAGGAGCCTTCGCGCTGTCTGCGACCTTGAGGCCCTTGGAGAGAGGACCGTAATAATAGACTGCGATGTCCTGCAGGCCGACGGAGGCACAAGGACAGCCTCCATCACAGGGGCCTATATCGCCCTGCTCGATACCATGAGGTTCTCCATGGACATGGGAATAATAGACAGGACGCCTATCATCGAGCCTATCGCCGCCGTAAGCGTGGGCATCGTGGGCGGCCGGCCCATGCTCGACCTGACATATGAAGAGGACTCAACGGCTGATGTGGATATGAACGTCATCATGACGGGCAACGGCAGGTTCGTTGAGGTTCAGGGCACGGCGGAAAATAATACCTTCTCAAGGCAAGAGATGAACGCCCTTCTGGGGCTTGCGGAAAAGGGTATTGCCAGGCTTGTAGAGATGCAGAAGGACGCAACGGCATAGCCGCCGGTTCTCTCGTTTTCTGATATACTCTTCTTTACAGGTCCCTTGTTTTTTATTACCACAGGGCAACGGGAGCGGCCATGAAAATACTTTTTGCCACAGGCAATAAAAATAAGCTGAGGGAATTCAGCGGGCTCACTTCAGGGCTCGGCGTGGCGGTGGTCTCCCTCGGCGATTATCCCGGCCTTGAACTGCCCCCTGAAGATGGAGATACCTTTACTGAAAACGCCCTTGCCAAGGCCCGCTTTGCCTCGGGTTTTTCAGGTCTGCCAGCCGTTGCCGACGACTCCGGCCTTGTTGTGGACGCGCTCGGGGGGCGGCCCGGCGTCTATTCTGCAAGGTACGCGGGCCCCGGGGCCACGGACAGGGATAATATCGATAAACTGCTTAATGAGATGAGGGGCATTGACGATAAAAAGAGGACGGCGCGTTTTGTCTGCGCCCTTGCCTACGTTGAGCCCGGGGGAGTGGAGAAGACCTTCAGCGGAACCCTTGAGGGAGTTATAACCCTTGAGCCCTCGGGAGAGGGGGGCTTTGGTTATGACCCGGTCTTTTTCATACCCGAAAAGGGCGTTACCGCCGCCGGGCTTTCCATGGAGGATAAAAACGCCATAAGCCACCGGGGCAAGGCCCTGCGGCAGTTCAGAGAGTGGTTTGTCTTGAGCGATGCGTATAAAGAGGGCATCATCCCCACAAAAAGGCTGAAGACATTAACCCACGGGGTCCCGGCAGGGTTGCGGAACGAATAGACGCCTGATTTTCAAAAATGAGCAAAAAGGCGGACGGGCGCGCAGTGCGCCAGGGCAGTGCGCCTCTATACAAAAAAGACGGAGGTCCATGATGGAAGAGAGGGAGATGGATGTTGTGCCGGGCCTTGAGGGCATACCCGCGGCAAACTCGGCCATAAGTTTTATCGACGGCGAGGCCGGTATCCTTGAGTACCGCGGCATACGCATTGAGGAACTCGCCGAAAAAAGCACTTTTCTCGAAACCGCATATATGCTCATCTTCGGAGACCTGCCCTCAAGTGAAGAGCTTGCTTCCTTCAGGGACCATATTACCTTTCATACACGGCTCAAATATAAGATATTGAGGATGATGGAGTCTCTGCCCGAGACAGGGCACCCCATGGATTTTCTTCAGTCCGTGGTCTCGGCCATGGGCATGTACTACCCGGCAAGGGATACCCTGGACCCGGATATGCGTTACTGGTCCGCGGTGCGCCTTGTGGCCAAGATGCCCACCATAGTTGCGGCCTGTCACAGGATGAGGCGGGGCGACGCGCCCATCGCCCCGCGAAACGACTTGAGCTTTGCCGCTAATTTTTATTATATGCTCTTCGAGCGCGAACCCACTCCATTTGTGGAAAAGGTCCTTGACGTCATACTTATCCTTCACGCCGACCATACCATGAACGCCTCCACCTTCAGCGCCCGTGTGGTGGGCTCCACTTTGGCCGACCCCTACACCATAGTATCCTCGGCCATAGGCACGCTCTCGGGGCCGTTGCACGGCGGGGCCAACGAGAAGGTCCTGCATATGATAGAGGAGATAGGCTCGGTGGAGAGGGCCGTCCCCTATGTAGAGGAGATGGTGGCCAAAAAAGAAAAGATAATGGGCATAGGGCACAGGGTATACAAGACCGCGGACCCCAGGGGTACGATACTGAAGACCTATATGAAGGAGCTCCGGGACCATGAGGGCTCTGTAGACCCCCTTGCCGTGGAGATATCAGAGGCAGTGGAGCGGGCCGTGGCAGAGCGTCTGGGCCCTAAAGGGCTCTGGCCCAATATCGATTTTTATTCAGGCGTGGTATTCAAGGCCCTTGGCATTGAGGCGGAGTTATTTACGCCTATATTCGCCATGGGCAGGGTCGCAGGCTGGCTGGCGCACTGGATGGAACAGCTCAAAACCAACCGCATATACCGTCCCGTGCAGAGGTATACGGGGCTTCGTGCAAGGCATTATATCCCCATGGACGAACGCGGCGTTGCCCCGAAAGAGAGCGGCGCCTGATATGACGAAGCACTTTACTACCCGTGCCGTGGCGCAGGTCCTCCTTATCTTCGCCCTTGTCTTTACAGGCGGTTGCGTGGCCCAGAAGGCCTTGAGGCTGCACGACAAAAGCGAAATCTCCGTGGAGGAGATGGAGAGCGACCTGCGGGACGTGCGGCTCATCTTTGTAGGCGAGTTTCACAGGCGTCTCGGCCACCACAGGATGCAGCTGGCTGTAATAAAGGCCCTTGACGCCGCGGGAGTAAAGCTCGCCATAGGCCTTGAGATGTTCACCGCCGAGAACCAGCCCGTCCTTGACCGCTGGATAGCCGGAGAGATGACGGAGAGGGCCTTCAGAAAGGCCTATTACAAAAACTGGAACATCTCATGGTACAAGTACCGCGGCATATTCATATACGCCCGCAAACACAAGATACCCCTCGTTGGACTTAACCTCCCGAAGAAGATAACGCATAAGATATTTACCGGCGGTCTCAAGGGACTTACGCCCGAGGAACGGGGCATGCTCGGCGATATCACCTGTGACGTTGATATGGAGTATGAAAAGATGATACGCGACGCCATGGGTCAGCACGCGCATAAGAAGGAGTCGGAGTATCAGAATTTCTGCAGGGTGCAGATGTCCTGGGATTCCTTCATGGCCGCGAGGATAGTGGATTATCTTGTGGCCAACCCCAGACGCGTCATGGTGGCCCTTGCCGGAAGCGGACACGCATGGAAAAGGGGCATACCGAGAAAGGTGCGCGCCGCCGCGCGGCTTGAAAATATCGTCATACTGCCCGAGGTCGTTGGAGAGTTCGATAGACGTGACGTAACAATCGGGGACACCGATTATCTCTTGCTTGCCCGTTGAGGGGTCATTTTCAGGCCCCCTCCGCCCTGATGTTATTCTTATTTCCCATATGGCCTCCCCCACTCCCCCTCCCCTTTTCAGTGGTCTCATTACTTCTGATTGGCATCGAAGATGTTTTCAAACTCTTCCGCCGAATCTCTAAATGCCCTGTACAGCTCCGGGTCAAAGCCGTGGCTCTCGCTCGTTTCCATGATGGCGAGGGACTTTTCATGGTCAATGGCGGGTTTATAGGGACGCCTGCTCCGAATAGCGTCGTACATGTCCACTATATGAACTATCCTTGCGCTGAGGGGGATATCGGTCTTGCTGCGCGCGCCCGGATAGCCGCTTCCGTCCCATCTTTCGTGGTGGTTGAGGGCTATTTCCATGGCCATCGTGAGAACAACAGGACCGGGGTTATGGAGGATGTTGGCCCCTATGTTGCAATGCGTCTTCATTACGGCGAACTCCTCAACCGTAAAGTGCCCCTGTTTAAGGAGGATATTGTCGGGTATGCCGATTTTACCCACATCGTGCATGGGGCTCGCCCTGTAGACAGACTCTACCTCTGCCTCGGAGAGGCCGGCCTTTTGCGCGAGCAGGCGTGAAAGGAGGCTTATCCTTCTTATATGCGCCCCTGTCTCCTTGTCCCTGTACTCGGCGGCAATGGTGAGCCGGGAAACCGTATCCATGTAGCTGTTCTTTATCTGCTCGTAGGCGTCTTCAAGGGCCAGTGTCTTTGAAATTATCTCTCCCTCAATGGCCTTGCCGTGCTCGATTAGATATTGCTCGTACTTTTTTACCTTAAGAAGGTTCCTCACGCGCAGGCAGAGCTCGGTCTCGTCAACGGGCTTATTCAGAAAATCATCGGCCCCGGCATCAATGCCCTTTATCTTTGATTCCTTATCCGTGAGGGTGGTGACGATGATAACAGGAGTATACATGGTGCGCGCGTCGCTTTTGAGCCTTTTGGTGACCTCGAAGCCGTTCAATTCGGGCATTACTACATCCGTGATGACAAGGTCGGGTTCAAGGCTGAAGGCCTTTTTGACGGCCTCGGCCCCGTCTTTTGCCGTCACGGTATCATAGCCCATCTCACTCAGAAGGTCCCTGAATACCTCTCGAAAGAAGACGTTGTCATCGGCAATGAGTATGAGGGTCTTTTTCGCATTGCTTATCGCAACGGGAATACCTTTTGTTTTCATCTCCACAGGCGCGTCCTCCTGCCGTTAAGAATAAAGTATTCCGCCGTAAGAGTAAATTTTTTTCTGAATCTGCTCTGATTCCGGCGGGGCAACGGATACAATGGGGCTTGAATGCTTCGGAGAAGGGTTTTTCATGGAAGGCCTTTAGAGGCGCTTGAGGGGATGGGCTTTTACGGGCTCCTTGCTTTAAAGAAGGAAGCGGATACGAAGCCGGGTTAATATTACACCGCGTCAGGGCCTTTCAAAAGCGCCCCGTCTGAAAAAAGGTCACAGGGCCATGGAGATTTTTCCGTGCCCTACCGCCATAAAGACCGGGGGTCATAAAGGATGCCGGCCCGTCAAAAAGATAATCCCCAGGTTCATCGGGCCGGCAAAAAAGCGTCTGGCTAATGGCTTTTCAGGGCCTTTAGCGGCGGGGTGCCGAACAACTTCAGTATCAACTTGGTCATCTCCATATTATTGAAGCCATAGGTGAATGCCTGAAAGTTGCTGACTATTATCCCAAAAGGGGCATCGGCGTGATGTGTGTTCTGCAGGCCTTTGCCCTTGGGCAGAGGATAGGGCACGGTAAGATGGTTGAAGCCGTGGTCTGACATGACCATTATATAGGTGTTGGTCATTCCAAGCTGGGTTATGTAGCTCTGCAAGTCTCCGAGAAAGACATCCAGCCCCCTCACCTCTGCGGCGTACTCCGGAGAGTCCACGCCGAATTGATGGCCCTGGTAGTCCGGCTCCCCGGTGTGCACAAAGGCCAGCAGGGGCTTTTGAGAGTTATTGAGGTAGTAGTCCCTTAAGAACGCCTTGGCGGTGGTGTATACTACGGATTTGTCCTGTTTATCAACGCTATAGGCGTCAAAAGACCAGACCGCGTTAGCAAAGGGTTCGTCGTTCATGATGCCGAGGTTGTGTTTTTTTCCCGCTATGAAGATATTATACGTTCCCAGGTCTGTTTTAAGCCTCTCGAAGATGGTCAGCCCCGGGGGGATGGCATTGAAGACTTCACCGGTCCAGACCCCTGTCTGTTCGGAACTCAACCCCGTAAAAATTTTTGCCCAGGAAGGCTTGGTGCTTGTGATGCCCGAGATATACATGGTTGAGAGACTCCCCAGGGCGGCCAGGTTCGGCAACTCTCCGGCATCGTACATTGGACGTAGCGTATCGTAATCCGCGCCGTCCCAGCCGATTATAATAACACGGGTGGGCTGGGCAAAAGCAGTAGTGGCGAATAAGAACAAGACGGCAAGGAAGCTGAGAAGTGATTTCATGTGAATCCTCCATTGTAAAATACGTATAATGATCCGAATACAGCCTAACATAGTTCAGCCGTAAGAGTAAATACTTTTTAACTCTGCCGTGATGTGACCTGAGTAACTGACGTAAGCGGTTTTAAAGAGTATGTTTTTTATGGAAGGCCCTTGACAGGGGCGTGGCGATTTACTATTATTGACTGGATTTCAAGGTCATTGGCAAAAATATCACGGAGGCGCGTTTGAAAAGGCATAATAAAAGGGAACTCGGAAGGCCGCTCGTACTATCCCTCGCCCTTGGTTTTGTCGTCATCATGGGACTTGTCTTTTTATTCAGCCCCAACGCCTCTTCAAAAAAGAGCGATAGGACCGGGAGTCTCTCCGTCGAAGCTCCCGTCCAGCAAACCCCCGAAAGATACGATATAAAGATATCCGCCTCTGATACCTTCTATGGCGTTATGAGGAACTTTGACCTCAGCCCTCAGGAGATTAAAAAACTTACACGGGCCGCGCGGCCTTTTTATAACCTTTCCTCGCTCCGCAGGGGTTCCGTGGTGAGCGTCCTTACCCTTGACAAGGCCATTGACAGGGTGCTTTACAAGATGGACGCCTACAATGTCCTTGTCCTGAAAAAAGACGCGGACGCCAAGTATGGTTTCACGGCCTCAAGGCAGGCCCTTCCCAGAGAGGTCCGCCTTAAAAAGGCGTCAGGCGTCATAGACAGCTCCCTTTACAAGGCCGCCATGTCTGCCGGCGTGGCCCCCTCTGTTGTCGTCTCTCTCTCTGATATCTTTGCCTGGGATGTGGATTTTTCCACGGATATGAGGAAGGGCGATACCTTCAGCATACTTTACGAGCAGGTCTACGTTGATGGCGAGTTCGTGGAAAACGGCGCCATAGTCGGCGCCGAGCTTGCCAACGGCGGCAGGGACTACAAGGCCATATATTATAAAGACAGCAGAGGCCGGTCCGGTTATTATGACCTCAAGGGCAGGTCCCTTAGAAGGATGCTCCTGAAATCACCCTTGAGGTACAGGCGCATCAGCAGTTATTTTACCGAGAGACGCTATCACCCCATACTTAAGAAATACAGGCCACATCACGGCATAGATTACGCGGCCCCGCGGGGCACGCCCGTTGACGCCGCCGGAAGCGGAAAAGTTACCTTTGCCGGGTGGAAGCGCGGCTACGGGCGTTTTATCGCCATAAAGCACAGCAACGGCTACTCAACGGGCTACGGACATCTCTCGAAGATAAAAAGGGGCATAAGGCGCGGCGCAAGGGTCGAGCAGGGCGACGTTATCGGCTATGTGGGTTCAACGGGCATCTCCACGGGGCCTCACCTTCATTACGAGGTGCGCAAAGGCAGAAAGCTCATAAACCCCCTCCATATCAAGGGCAGCCCCGACAAGGCCGTAGCCGGCGCCGATAAGGCCGACTTTATCCTCGTTAAAAATGATGTCGTGAGGATGCTTTCCACAGACGAGCCCATTATCTCGGTGCGTAGATAAGGCCCCGGCCTCATGGCCTTCTTACATGCGCTGTTATCCTCTCCCCACAATGTTTTGCCGGGCCATGACCTGAAACTTCCGGCCCATGCCCTGAACCTCTTTTGGCCATGCCTTATAAGCTGAAAACCATCTTTTGCCGTCTATCCGTCCATCTCTCGAAAAGGCCCTCTTCGTCCGCTCGCATGGAGCCGCGGATATGAGAAGCTCCGTGCACCCCTCCCCGGCCCCGCTATCAGCCCCCTTGAATTTCGCGTCCCATGCTTGCCCCCTTGGCCGTATATATGCCGCCATGGACGGCCCTTTCCTCGTTGCCCTCTCTTTTTGCGACGGCTTAGATGACTTCCGGCGTCTTCTGTCCAGGAGGCTCGGCCCTTCAGCCACACTGCGCCACTGTCCCGAAAACTCTGCCATGAAAGACCTTTTCAGACTGTTGGAGAGCTACTTCACGGGCCACGCCCCTGATTTTCATACAGTACAGGTAAAGGTCTTTGGCACGGACTTTGACAGGAGCGTATGGGAGAGCATCAGAGAGATACCACGGGGCACGGTGAGGAGCTATGCCGAGATAGCCCTGGCCATAGGCAGGCCCCGCGCCTTCAGGGCCGTGGCAGGGGCCTGCGGCAGGAACATGATACCCGTTGTAATTCCCTGTCACAGGGTAGTCCGCACCGACGGAAGCCTCGGCGGCTGGTCCGGCGGCGGAGGCGCGGCAATTAAAGAGGGACTCCTTGCCATGGAGGGGCTGGCTTTAAAGAGGGGGAAGGTCTCTAAGTGAACCGGGAAAGGTCTGATTTATCCGGAGATTGCCTAAAAAATCAGGGCGCCGTGCGCGAATATGGCCCCACCCGTAGCGGCGATCAGGGAAATTACAAGCAGTATCCAGTGCATCCTGTTCATCCTGGCGAATACGGCGTCTATATCCATCTTCTCGCTGTTCTTCATCATGCGCTCCAGCATCTTTTTTATCACCAGCGGCTCAAGCCCGAAGAGCATGATAAACCATAAGACCCATATGAGGGCCATAACAAGCAGCGGTATGCCCGCCCTTGTGAAGAGCGCGGACTGCCATCCCATGAGCAGGACCATAATAATGCCCGAGGCCCCTGTAATGAGGTTGTATATCCTCGCCGTCTTGGCGAACCTGTGCTCTATCTTCTGAAAGAGCAGGACCTTGGCAAGCGGGTCTTTTGTCCTGATGATTATGGGAAAGACCATGGTGGTGATAAAAGCGAGCCCCCCTATCCAGAGTATGACGGCAATTAGATGTGTTACGTGCATGATGATAAATAACATTTCAGTTCACTCCTTTATTGAATAATCCTGAATCCTCTCCCAAAAGGGTCTGTTGCAGCCCCACTGCAACGGGCCGATCTTAATTAGCTTCAACTAATCCCCGCCGCGCCCCATGAGTCTGAACTCTTACCATGAATAAAGTCCCCCGGTCAAGACAGACTGCTTTGCCCCTGTTTTAGTGACCCTCAAAACTTTTTGATGTAAGGAGCAAAAAACTCCTTGACAACCTTAAAATAGTTACTATAATAGAATCAGTCAAAGATAATAACCATTCAAAAGTGGGCCGGTTAAAAAGCAAGCCTATTAAAGTCCGGGGGGATGAGAGAGCGGATGTATTAACGTTATGGGGTATGCAGGGGGGATGAGAGAGCGGACGCATTAAAAGACTGAGTGGGCACCGAAAGACCGGACCCATGAAAGGGCTTGGGTATCAGGGCGCAAGGGGTACCGGAATGGTGAACAGTAAATCGTTTTGTCTGCGTTAACTCGGGAAGGCATTATGGAAAAGATAGTAAAAAAGTACAGGGGCAAGGGGTTCAAGCTGACGCCGCAGAGGCTCGCAATACTAAATTACCTTAACGGCAACAAGGACCACCCCAGCGCCGAGGATATCTTCCGGGATATTAAGAAGTCATATCCCACAATCTCTTTTGCCACGGTCTACAACACGGTTCAGGCACTTGTGGAGAGGGGGGAGCTCATGGAAATCAACATAGACCCTGAGCGGCGGCACTTCGACCCCGACGCGAGCCCCCATCATCACATAAGGTGCACGTCCTGCGGGAGGATTGACGATATTATGACAGATTATTCGGCATCCCTCGAGTTGCCGGAAGAGGTATTGAATGACTTTGATGTACAGGGCAACCACGTTGATTTTTACGGACTCTGCGCCGACTGCAGATAACAAACAACAAACAAAGACTCAGGAGGAAACAAAGATGTGTGAAGCATTTGTTCAGAAAGCGGCTCCAGATTTTAAGGCACAGGCGGTATTTGAGGATGGCTCCATAGGGGAGCTCAATCTCTCGGATTATAAGGGAAAGTACGTGGTGCTCTTCTTCTATCCCCTTGATTTTACCTTTGTCTGCCCTACAGAGATAGTCTCGCTTAGCGACAGGATAGAGGAGTTCAAGTCAAGGGACGCGCAGGTCCTCGGCATTTCCGTAGACAGTCAGTTCTCACACGCAAAGTGGAGGAAGACGGATAGAAAAGAGGGCGGCATCGGTGAGATAGGCTACCCCCTTGTATCTGACCTGAATAAATGCATAAGTGCGAAATACGGCGTGCTTCTCGAGTGCGCGGGCGTTGCCCTCCGGGGTGTATTCATTATCGACAAGGCCGGGAATCTTCGCAGTTATACCGTAAACGACCTGCCCATAGGCAGAAACGTAGACGAGGTCCTCCGGGTCATAGATGCCATTGAGTTCACCGAACAGCACGGAGAAGTCTGCCCGGCGAACTGGAAAAAAGGCGATGACTCGATGAAACCAACCCAGGATGGTCTTGAGGAATACGCCAAGGCGCACCTCTAAGGCCGGTTTTTCGCGATGTGTATGATACATTACAGACAGGCACCTTAAATGCGTGGTTAAGTAACTCAAAAAGGATGAGGAATAGGTCCTGAGCTTAAGCGTAAGCATGGGGGGTGAGAGATGATATCTCTTAATTCAATCAGCGAGATAAAGGATCACGATAAGATAGACGCGGCCTTTTGCCTCTTACCCCGTCCTTCCGTACAGGCGAAGCCTTCCCTTGAGAGACCCCTTAAGAGACGGGCCCGTGCCGGAAGCCGGATAAAGGCAAAGACCGCCGCCACCACCACGGGCAGTAATGCCATAAGCATCTACTTTGAGAGCATCAAGGGCATCGGGCTCCTCAACGCCCATGAGGAAAAGGCCCTTGCCGGAAAGATAGCTGCCGGAGACATGGAGGCGCGAAAAAAGATGATAGTCTCAAACCTCCGGCTGGTCATCAATATCGCAAAAAGGTTTACAGGCCGTGGCCTGCCCTTGCAGGACCTTATAGAAGAGGGCAATATCGGGCTCATAAAGGCAGTGGAGCGCTTCAGGTCCGTAAAGGGATGCAGGTTCTCAACATACGCCACGTACTGGATAAGGCAGTCCGTTGACAGGGCCATAGCCAACCAGGCCAATACGGTTCGTCTGCCCATACATGTAACTAACGACCTTGCCAAAATTACCCGCGCAAGGCGTATGCTCAGGGCGGAGTTCCGCAGAGAGCCCCTCATGGCAGAGGTCTCCGGAAAGACGGGGCTCAAGGAAAAGTACGTAAAAAAACTCGACAGGATAGTAAAAAAGACCTGTTCCCTGGAGTCTACCCTGCCGGGCGAGTTTGAGCAGCCCCTCCTTGAGAGGCTTGAAGACACGGCCTCCCCTACGCCCATGGAGTTGATAGACGGCGAGAAGAGGGTGCGCAAGGTCCGCGAATGGCTTGCCCTGCTGGAAACAAATGAGGCCGAAATAATAAAGTTCCGCTTCGGCATAGACGGAAGCGAGATAGAGACACTTGAAAAAATAGGCCTGAGACTGGGCGTAACGCGCGAGAGGGTGAGACAGATTGAGGTCAAGGCCCTTGGAAAGCTCAAGAAGATTATCAAAGACCACGATATGAGCTTCAGCGATGTTGTATAAATAAGTCCACACAGGTTTTTAACCTTCTTCAACACAAACCCGCCTTCAATGCACCTTTCATATATATAGCCCCCCTCCCCTCTGGGGAGGGGGGCTACTAACCATTTCGCCTCTCTACTTTTCGCGGTTCTTTGCTTTTCCATGGGGTATTCCAGTGTGCCCTGCTTTCTGATATAATCCTTCTCATGCCCGATCAGAAGACAAAAAAGAATATAGACAGGGCCGGCCATGATGCGGCAAGCCTGCAGGACATATCCATCGTCCTTGTGGAGCCGCAAGGGCCTGCCAATATAGGCGCCACGGCAAGGGCCATGCGTAATAACGGCCTGCGCAGGCTTGTACTTGTAAACCCCTGCGAGTACAAGAACGACGAGTGCTTCAGCCGGGCCTGCAACGCGGGGCGGGTTGTGCTTGAGGCGCAGGTCTTTAACTCTCTAAAAGACTGCGTCCGCGAGTTCGGCTTTGTCATGGGCACAACCCGGAGGACGGGCAAGCAGCGTGAGCCGCTCCTTGACGTATCCGAGGCCGTGCCCATGATAATGGATATGAACCAGAGGAACGCCACGGCCATACTGTTCGGCCGTGAGGACCGCGGGCTTGTGAACACCGAGCTCGCCCTCTGCGACGCCTTTGTGGAGCTTCCCACCCACGAGGATTACCCCTCGCTGAACCTCTCGCACGCCGTCTTCCTGCTTACTCATTACCTCTATATGGCCAGTAGCCCCGGCGGGAGAGAGCTCAAGACCGGGCGGGCCCTGCGGGCAGTAACCGCGGCCCCGAGAGAGGAGAGGGAGAATATGTACGCGCATATGGAAGAGACACTCCGCGCCCTTGATTACGGCGACGAGGGAAGAGAATTTCTGCTGCGGGCGATTATGAAAAACTTTCGCACACTCTTTGGCAGAACGGCCCTCATGGAAAAAGAGGTGAATATGCTGAGAGGCATATTTTCGCAGATACTCATAAGGCTTGGCCGTTAAATCCGCCCTTGCCCCGGAATTAACCCTTGACATGTCAGGCCCTGCCGTGTATGTAATAGTTAGATAAATTGCCTATACGGAGCTCCCTGCGGGGAGTATACAGGGAATCCCGTGGTTCGCGAAAAAGCGGAGAATCGGGAACGGGCACGCCACTGTGAGCGGTGACGAAATCCCCACGCAAAGGCCACTGACGCTTCTCATTATAAGCGCCGGGAAGGCCGGGGATAGTAGGTTGAGCCGCGAGTCAGGATACCTTTCCGTCTGGGTCCACGTCTTCTTCGGTGTCAAGAACGTGGGGGGTCTGATACAATTTTTCCTCTTTTAAAGAGGTAAAAGCCCTCCCTTCTTATCGAAGGGGGGGCTTTTTTGTGGGGAGGTAGCGGGATGCAGGGGGCGGGGGCATGATAAAAGGGTATAAGTATTGTGGATGGGGGTTGCCGTGCAAAACCCATCAGATAAAAAAGGTCTTGCAGTTGCGGCCTGTCCGCAAAAAAATAGGGCACATGAAGTTCATCACAGGAGAATAAATATGAAGGCAATTTTTGAGGAAGGAGCCCCGGCGGACCACGCCGTGCTTTTGCTTGGCCACGGCAGTAAAAGGGGTGAGGCCAATGATATCCTGAGGGAGACGGCAAAGGCCCTTCATGACCTGCAGAGGTTCGGCGTGGTGGAGCCGGCCTTTTTACAGCTCGCCGAACCTGACTTCCACGAGGCCCTTGAGGGGCTTCTTGAGAGGGGTTACAGGGACATTACCGTGATGCCCTATTTTCTTTACTGCGGCCTCCATGTGGTAAAGGACATCCCCGGCGAGATGGACCTTGCGCGTCAGAAGTACCCTGACCTCAAGATGAGGATAACAAAGAACCTTGGCTTTCATGAAAATCTCCTTGATATCGTGGCGCAGAGGCTTACCGAGACCATTGGCGGAGGGGGCATAAACGCCTCTGCCGGTGTTGTTACGGGCCAGCACCCCATTGAGCGTGAGAGCTTCGCGATTATCGAGTCCGAGACGGACCTTACGGGCCTTTCTCCCGTGGCCCGCGAGGTGGTAAAGCGTGTCATACACGCCACGGCGGACTTTGAGTTCAAGGATATCCTCTCCTTTGGCCCCGGGGCCATTGAGGCGGGCATACAGGCCATACAATCGGGACGGGATATAATAACCGATGTTAGGATGGTGGAGTCGGGCATTTCAAAGGGGAGGCTCAGGCCCTTTGGCGGCAACGTGCGGTGCTTTTCCGCCGACCCCGCCGTGGCCGCAGAGGCCAAAAAGACAGGCGCCACGAGGACGGCCACGGCCATGAGAATGGCAACGGGCTTCATGGACGGCGCTATCGTCGCCATAGGCAACGCACCCACGGCCCTCAGGGAGCTGATGCGGCTTGTAAACGCGGGCGAGGCGAGGCCGGCCCTTGTAGTAGGCGTGCCCGTTGGTTTTGTGGGAGCCGAAGATGCAAAGGAGGGCCTTATGGCTTCGGGGCTCACGCATATCTCCACAAGGGGCAGAAAGGGCGGAAGCTCCGTGGCGGTAGCCATTGTAAACGCCCTTATAATAGAGGCCGCAAAGTTGTCTGCACAGGCCTGAAAGGGGCCTTGGGGCCTTTAAGCGAGGGGTAGGACCTTGCATATACCCGATGGATATCTCAGTCCCGCCACATGTCTTGTCTTTTACGGCTCCATGGCGCCGCTCTGGTTTAAAGGGGCCCGTAAGGTAGAGGGTGAGTTCCATACGCAAGGGCTCTCAAGGCTTTCCCTTGCCTCGGCCTTTGTCTTCGTAATAATGATGTTCAACTTTCCGCTTCCCGGCGGGACATCGGGCCACCTTGTGGGAGCGGCCATACTGGCCATAACCCTGGGGCCCTGGGCGGCCTTTATCTCCATCAGCCTTGTGATATTTCTGCAGGCCCTTATTTTTGGAGACGGCGGGGTTACGGCCATAGGGGCCAATGCCTTTAATATGGCCTTTATCATGAGTTTTGTCAGTTACGGTGTTTTTAAGATTTTTTCCTTTGGGGAGTCAGGCCGGGGGAGGCTTTTTCTGGCCTCGGCCCTTGCGGGTTATGTATCTGTAATTATAGCGGCCCTTGCCGTGGCCCTTGAGCTGGGAATTCAGCCCCTTGTGGCCATGGACGCAATGGGCCGTCCGCTCTACGCGCCGTATTCGCTGGGCATAACCCTGCCCGCCGTGGTTATTCCCCACATGCTCTTTTTCGGCCCTGTGGAGGCCCTTGGCACGGCCCTTGTCCTGGGCTCCCTGCATCGGCGTGGTCATGAGCCCATGCCTTCGGCCTCACGGGGCGGCACAAGGCCGCTCTGGTGGGGGTTATCGGCCCTTGTGGTAATGACTCCGCTGGGTCTCGTCTCTACGGGCGTGCCATGGGGAGAATGGTCACCAAAGGTCTTCAGCGAGCTCTTTGGTTTTATCCCCGCGGGCATGGCAAGGCTCGGCCAGTCCTGGGGAGGCCTGCTTCCGGGCTACGGCATAAGCGGCATGGCCGCAAATATTGCCGGTAAACACGGGGCCATGGGTTCGGCGCTGGTCTATATATTATCGGCGGCCCTTGGGAGCCTTGCGCTGGTTTTTTTAGTCTATATATGGGGGAGGCTGTGGCGCAGAGGCTCGTAGTGCCGGCATGGCTAAAGAACGGTAATATGGGCGCGTCTCCCGTGGCCGGCCGTGAGGCCTTTCTGGAAAAGACCCTTCAACGGGTCTACGGCATGAGGAGCTGGTTCTTCGATGACAAGACCGGCGCGGATGGAGGCGGGGTTATCCGCTCCCTTGACCCCGCGGCCCGCATAGGCGGGGCACTCCTTCTTATCATCGGGGCCTCACTCGCAGGTGATTGGCAGGGCCTTGGCATTATAGCTCTCATTACCGCCATCACCGTGCTTCTCTCAAGGGTAAGCGTGAGGTCCCTCGTTAAGAGGACCCTGCCAATATTTATATTTACCTCCATCGTGGTCCTTCCGCTCTTTTTTGATATATCCGCGGTAAAGGAAGGCCACGGGTGGTTTGCTTTTTTTCACGCCGTGCCGAGCGCCGTGGGTTTGCGAAGGGCCGGGTTTTTTCTCGCCCGCTCAACACTCATGGCAGGGCTTGTGGCGCTCCTTGGCCTTACGACTTCGCGCTCGGAGTTTATGAGCGGACTGAGGAAGTTTCCCCTTCCACCGCTCTTTGTCACAGTGATTTTTTTGACCCTTGCCAATATTTCCCGCCTGCTCGGTCTGCTTGAAGATGCGGTTCTGGCGAGAAAGGCGCGTACAATATCAGGCAGTAACGTCAGGGACATGGAGGGATGGTTTGCCGGAAGGGCGCGTTATCTTATGGAAAGGGCCATGAGCACCTCTGAAGAGGTGGCCATGGCCATGGCCTCGCGTGGTTTTAACGGCAGGTTGAGAACGCTGAAAACGAGACCGGGGAGTGGCAGGGATTTTTCCTGTATAGGCATATGCGCCTTTGTATCCATTCTGGCATTGCTCTTCTAATTAACGGCTGTCCTTTAGTTTCAGGTGAATATGGACGAAGAGGTGTTTGGGATAAAGGGGGTATGCTTTAATTACGGCAAGGTCGCGGCCCTCAGGGATGTGAGCTTCTCGCTTACTCGCGGCGTGAACCTTGCGGTGCTCGGGGCCAGCGGCGCCGGCAAGACCACGCTACTGAAGATTGTAAGCGGACTTGTGGAGCCAACCGCCGGGTCTGTGAGCTTTCTGGGTAGCCCCCTTGCAGGGCACTGGCTTGAAAAAAACCTGCGGCCGCGGTTCAGGAGCAGCGTGGGTTTTGTCTTCTCAGAGCCCGATGTTCAGCTCTTCTGCCCCACCGTCTTTGACGAGGTGGCATTCGGCCCCCTGCAGATGGGGCTAAAAAACGATGAGGTGAGGCACAGGGCCGAGGATACCATGAGACTGCTTGAAATCAGCGGGCTCAGGGATAGGCCGCCTCACAGGCTGAGTAGCGGAGAGAAAAAAAAGGTGCAGCTTGCCGCCGTGCTCTCCGTAAATCCCGAGGTCATGCTCCTTGACGAGCCAACGTTCGGTCTGGACCCGAGGACACAGGTCTGGCTTCTGGAACTGCTTTTAAGGCTCAAGGAACTGGGCAAGACCTTTATACTGGCCACACACGACCTCAGCCTTGTGGAGGATTTCTGCGATAGGGCCATCGTCCTTGACGAGGCCCACGGGCTTGCCGCCGAGGGGCCGGCCCTGGATATTCTGAAAGACAGTGAGCTTCTTTTACGGGTTAACCTCATACACGAGCACACGCACAAACACGGTACAGTTGTTCATAAACACAGCCACGGACCTTTTGCATCTCATGATGAACACTGAAAATTTTTCTTAAATTCTCAGGAGGAATGATGATGGAAAAAGGGATTGTGGCTTTATCCCTCACGGCGGCGGTTTTATTTCTGGCCTTCTTTGCCGTCCTTCCGGTCATGGCGGACACCGTGAACGGTGAGGGAAAGATAAATGAGCTTGAAAAGAGAATAAAGGCCCTTGAGGACAGGGATAATGATACAGCTACGAGCACGGAGCGTTCTCACCGCCTCCATCCCGTGCATAGCGAGTTCGGCCTTGAGATAACAGGGGGCCTTACCTTCACCTTTCACGGCGTTGCCAATGTGAAGGGCCTGAAGCGGAGCGAGGCCGCTATCTCCGGCGACCTTGCCATTGAGGGTCCAATAGGAAAAAACGGCATGGCCGTAATCGTCGTTGATTTTCAGCGTGGGCTCGGCGTAGAGGGGCTTAACCTCCTCACCGCCCCCAACGGCAACCCCACGGGCATAAACGCCGATGTGGAGTCCTTTAACGACCTTGGCGTAAATGTAACTCAGCTCTACTATGAGCATCATTTTTTCGGGAACCGGCTGGAGGTATCCGTGGGTCAGCTCGATGTTACGGGGTATTTTGACGCCAATGACTTTGCCAATGACGAGAGGTCCCAGTTCATGGCCAATATTTTCGTAAACAACCCCTCCATAGAGTTCGGGGGCAGTGATAATTTTTATTCGCCGGGGCTAACGTTGACCTTTTCACCGGCAAAGATACTTGATATAACAATAGGTGCCTTTGAGGGCGACGGCGATTACGCAAGGACCTTTGACAGCCCCTTTGTAATGGCCGAGGCGGATTTCAAGGCAAATCTCTACGGCAGGGTTGGCAACTACAGGGTCTATTACTGGAACAGACCGTCAAGGCCGGCCTCCAACCTTGAGTTCCTTGCCGATGCCACGAGGAGCGAGCTCACAAAGACGGTGAACCAGGGAGCCGGTTTAAGCCTTGACCAATATGTGTCGGAACACCTCGGGCTCTGGCTGAGGGCGGGCGCGCAGAGGGAGACGGTCTCTCAGATGAAGGCCTTTATCGGGGCGGGGCTCTACTCTACGGCATGGTTTTTAAAGAGGGAGCATGATACCATGGGCTTTGGTTATGGCCTTAACTTCATAGGCAAGGACTACAAGGAGTTCAAACGCACAAACGCCGGGGGTTTTGACGCGGGCAACGAGCATTACATGGAGGCCTATTACGATGTATTCCTCGGCGGACTCGGGACCATGGGCTTTCATATGGCCCCTGATTTTCAATACATCATCAACCGTGGAGGCGACAGAAGCACCACAGACGCCTTTATCTACGGGATGAGGCTGCAGGCGGATTTTTAAGGACGGGTTATAGAACCGGCCCCCGCAGGCGGGCGGGCCGGGGTAGAGGCAACCAACAATAAAAAAGGAGGTAACGAGAGATGGAGAGGTTTTTCGAGAGAGATTTTGTCATGAATACCCTGCTTCCGGCCGTTGTGCTATTGGCCGTGGCATTCGCCATGGTCGTGGTCGTATTCGGCATGGAAAACGTCGTAAGCGGCGTTCACGACATGTTCCACGACTTCAGGCATACCATCGGCATGCCCTGTCACTGAGCCGCGCACGAGGTGGGTTAAATAGAAGACGTTTTAAGCATTAGCTCGGAAACAATAAGGAGAAAAGATAAAATGAACGCAGGTTTTAATACATGGAAAGACGGCTTATTCCTATGTCTGCTCTCAGGGGCGCTCTGGGGGCTTGTATCCCTCCTTGTAAACACCTTTACCGGGGCCTTTACCCTTGAGGCCGGAGTGGTTCACGACCTTGTGACCTTTTCGCTCGGCGGGGCGCTCTTCGGGCTTGTCACAGGCGGCCTGCTCAGCGTGGCCCAGGGTTTCATGCCCAAATGGGGTCTTACATCAAAGGCCGTAGCCGTATCTGTTGTTATCTGGCTGGCCCTGAACGGCACGGGTTTTGTGCTGAGCATATTAAAGCCCATAAGGTATCACTTCGAGGTAGAGCAGAGCCTTCAGGGGCTCTTTCTCGCGGTAATACTCGGGCTTATCCTGGGCTCACTCTGGAAGATGGGGCTAAAGGCCTCAAGGACCGGGGTAGAGGCGTAACGGCCTCTTGCGGGGAGAGTATAATAAAATCTTCGCCGCTTTTCTTGAGTACAGGGAGGCGGTGCGGGTATGGGCCGGTTCTTTCATCAGGGATGATATTTGAAAGCTAAAGCAAGACTGAGAAGTGGTTTCACCACTGGCACAAGCGCCGCGGCCGGGGCAAAGGCGGCGGCGGCTCTGCTTTACGGGCTATCGCCCTTCAAGGGCCGCGGCAGGGGAAAGGTCTCCGTAACGCTTCCCAATGGCAATGAGATCAAGATAGACGTTAAAGACCTCAAGCTTACCGGCGCCAAGGCCTCTGCCACTGTCATAAAAGACGCCGGCGACGACCCCGATGTAACCCACAAGGCCGAGATAACAACTACGGTAGAGTTTCTGGACGATGCCGTAAAGGCCCCCTGCATACTCATTGAGGGGGGTGTTGGCGTCGGGCGTGTCACAAGGCCCGGTCTGAAGGTCCCTGTTGGGGCCCCGGCCATAAACCCGGTTCCCCTGAAGATGATAAGGACGGCAGTCTCCGAGGCCGCCGAAGAGGCCGGGGTTGCGCCCCATGTGCGTGTCATTGTAACCGTGCCGCGAGGCGAGGCACTGGCAAAAAAGACCATGAACGCCCGCCTCGGCATCATTGGCGGCATATCCATTCTCGGCACCTCGGGCATAGTGGAGCCCATGTCTTTGAGCGCCTATAAAGACTCCATTGCCTGCGCCGTAGACGTTGCCGCGGCATCAAAGTGCGAGGAGGTAGTCTTTTCCACGGGCAGGAGCAGCGAGAAGGTGGCGGCAGAGGGTTTGGGACTCATGCCTCAGGCCTTTATTACAACAGGCGACCACATGGGTTTTGCCATGAGGTGTGGGGGAAAGAAAAAAGAGATTAAGGCCATTATCGTTGCGGGCCAATTCGGAAAATTCACCAAGCTCGCCTCAGGGTGGAGCGATACCCATTGTTCAAGGTCTTCCGTGGATAAGGAGTTTATCGCGGAGATAGCCCGAAATAATGATATTGACGATAAGGCCGTACAGAGGATAGCGCGGGCCAATACGGCAAGAGAGATTTTTTTCATACTGAAAGATATGGGCGATATGAAGGTATTCAGGGCCATTACCAGGATGGTCTCTAATAATTGCTTTGCCATGGCCGGTTCCGGCAAGGCGGTGAAGGCCCTGCTTGTGGGATACGACGCCGAAGTGGTCTGCGCTGAGAGCACACACGCAGAAGGCATGCAGGCTACGGGTCATACTCCATGATATATGTAATCGGCATTGGTCTCGAAGGGGCCGGCGAGCTTACGGGCAAAGCCCTTGCGATTATCCGCAGATCCGGGCTTATCGCAGGCGGGCGGCGTCACCTTGAGGGCCTTGAGGGGCGTGCAGGGATAGAGGGCGAGAGGTTTTATATAACTTCCGACCTGCCTGCACTTGAGACCTCCATAAGAAACTTTATTAAAAAAAACAAGAGGGCCGCCGTATCCGTGCTGGCCACGGGGGACCCCCTTCTTTACGGCATAGGGAATTTTATTGTCCGCTCCTTCGGCAAGAGGAGCGTAAGGATTATTCCCGGCGTGAGCGTTGTTCATGAGGCCTTTGCCCGCATTAAGGAGAGCTCGGCGGGGCTGAAGGTCCTGAGCCTTCACGGCAGGAAGGCTGACTTTACGGAGCTATGCAGGGTGATTTCCTCTAACCCCTGCGTGGCCCTCTTTACGGATGGTCATAATACCCCGCCCATTGTTGCCAGAGGGCTTATGGAAGCGGGGCTCGGCGGCGTAAAGGTCTATGTATGCGAGGCACTTGGTTATGCAGAAGAGAGGGTGCGTAGCGGCGGGCTTAAGACCATAGCAAAAGAAAAATTTACCCATCCACTGAGTGTAATGATATTTCTCACCTCATGCGAGACTACGTCATTTGCCCCTGACATGCCCGCCATGGGCCTCGATGACGGGCTTTTCAGGCACTCTGCCAATATGATTACAAAGTCCGAGATAAGGGCCGTATCTCTCTCAAAACTCGCTCCTCCCCCTGCGGGCGTTATCTGGGACATCGGCTCCTGCACGGGTTCCGTGGCCATTGAGGCGGCCCTCATGAGCCGCGGCGGTGTTGTATACGCCGTTGAAAAAAATAAAAAAAGGGTAAAGGATATTAACGAAAATGTGCGAAGATTCAAGGCCGAAAACGTGCGGGTAATAGCGGGCGAGGCCCCGGAGTGCCTCAGGGGTTTGCCTGTGCCGGACGCCGTATTCGTCGGCGGCGGAGGGGCGGGGATTAAAACAATATTGGCCCATGTCCTTAAGCGGATAAAGCGCGGAGGAAGCATCGTAGTGAACGCCGTAACCATGGAGACGGCTTCGCGTACCCTTGAGTTCTTTAAGGAAAAGGGGCTTGAGAGGGAATTTATCCAGCTGAGCCTCGCGCGTGGTAAAGAGGTGAGCAATCTTAATATACTATCTGCCTGTAATCCCGTATTCATCATAAAGGGGGTGAAGGGGTGAGCACGGCGCGGTTCTTCGGCGTAGGCGTAGGCCCGGGAGACCCGGAGCTCCTCACCCTCAAGGCCCTTCGAGTCATAGGCGAGTGCCCTGTTATAGCCGTGCCCGTCTCGGGGCGGGGCACGGGCGGCGAGGGGACCATAGCCCTGGAGATAATAAAAAAGGCAATACCGGATTTTGAGGATAAGGAAATTGTTCGTCTCGACTTTCCCATGACAAAAGACAAGGCCGTCTTGTCTGAATCCCGCCGGAAGGCCGCGCAAAAGGTTTCCAACAGGTTAGCGCAGGGTAAAGACGTCTCTTTTTTGACACTTGGCGATCCTATGCTATACTCAACCTTTGCCTTTCTCGTGCCTCTTGTCTCCGTTCTCGTTCCTCGGCTGGATGTAAGGGTAGTGCCGGGTGTGACATCGGTGAGCGCCGCGGCCGCAAGGGCCGCTCTGCCCCTTGTGCAGGCCGATGAAAAGCTCCTTATTGCCCCGGCCTTTTATAGCCTCACAGACCTTGAGCACTGGGTGGAGGACTTTGAGACCGTAGTCCTCATGAAGGTAAAGAGCAGATTAACGGAGCTCAAGGAGTTTGTCTCAAGGCAGGGCAACGGACTTAGCGCTCTTTTTGTAGAGAGGGCGGGCTGGCCGGGCCGCGAAATCATAAAGGACTTCAAGGAAGTTGATGATACCTTTGGGGCGGGTTACCTGTCCTTGGTTATATTGAAAAAAAGAACTTGATAAGCGGCCTGAAGGATAGGCTCACAAGATTTTTTTTAATGTCTTTCAATCTTGAATATGGCGGTTGATATGTCGGATAAAGTAAGGATATTTTTCGTAGGGGCAGGCCCCGGGGACCCGGAGCTATTGACCGTAAAGGGCATGAGGCTACTCAAAGAGGCGGACGTGGTGGTATACGCGGGCTCCCTTGTAAAGGAGAGCCTTCTTTCCTGCTGCCGCGGCGATGCGGCGGTGTATAACAGCGCCTCAATGACCCTCGGCGAGATTACGGCCGTAATGATAGAGGGGGCAAAGGCCGGAAAATCGGTTGTAAGGCTCCATACGGGGGATACGGCCTTTTACAGCGCCATGCGAGAGCAGGCGGCCATCCTTGATGGACAGGGCCTTGCATATGCCGTGGTTCCGGGCGTAAGCTCGGCCTCGGGCGCGGCGGCGAGTCTCGCTAAAGAGCTTACCGTGCCGGGCGTAACGCAGACCGTTATATTCACGAGGCTCGCCGGACGAACACCTGTGCCTGAAAAAGAGGCCCTTAACCTCCTTGCCTCTCATGGGGCCACGATGTGTATTTTTTTGAGCGTGGCCATGATGGATAAGGTCGCCCTTGAGCTTGATGAAGGGGGGTATGGACCTGATACGCCCGTTGCCGTTGTCTACAGGGCAAGCTGGCCCGATGAGAAGGTAGTAACCGGGACCCTCTCGGATATAGCGGCAAAGGTAAGGGAGGCGGGGATATCAAAGCACGCCATGGTCCTGGTGGGAGACGCCGTGGGCGGCATACATGACGGAGAAAAATCGCGGCTCTACGACGCGGCCTTCAGCCACGGATGCAGGGGCCTATGAACATCATACTGGCGCTCCTGTATATGGGGTTTATATTTATTCTATCCGTCATCAATGTCTCTGACGGCGTGGACCCCTTCAGGGGCTTTGACAAGGTCGTTCATTTTTTTATCTATGCTATCATGGGGTTATTATGGGTGAGGGTCTTTGTAAAGGGAAGGCATCTTAGAAAGTCGGGGCGCATGGTCATTAAGGTCCTTGCAATAACCTTTCTTTATGGTCTTTTTATTGAACTTGTACAGGGCATGATACCGGAAAGAGACGCCTCGGTCCTTGACGCCCTTGCCAACGGTCTCGGCGGGGTCGCCGGGGTCTCTCTATATTGTTTTTTTCACAGGTACTGCGCAGTGAGAAGCGGCCATGATACTTGAAGAGATGACCATGGAGGAGTTCAAGGCAGGGATTCTGAAGACACAGACCCTGGCCGTGCCTTACGGAACGCTGGAGGCCCACGGCAGACACCTGCCCCTTAATACGGATACCCTTGCCATGTGCCGCGTCCTCGAAGAGGCGGCGCGAGAGAGGAATTTTTTTATCGCCCCTCCCGTGCATTACGGCGTATGCACCTCTACGGGCCAGCACCCCGGCAGTATCGGCATTACGCCGCCTACGCTAAGACGTATTACCACGGATATCGTGCAAGACGCCTTTAGTAAGGGCTTCAGGAATATACTCCTTATCTCCGGCCACGCCGGAGGGGCCCATGTGGCGGCCATGAAAGAGGCGGCAGAGGTCCTTGCCGCCACGTTGCCCGGCATCACCATAGCGGCCCTATCCATATACGATGTTATCTGGGACGAACTCGAGGAACTCGCCGAGACAGCGAACGACTCGCACGCAGGCGAGATGGAGACCTCCATTATCCTTCACCTCGCCCCGGAGCTCGTAAAGGGCCGCTCGGCAGAGGAATACCCGTCTTTTAATAAACCCCTCATCGTTGCGGACAAGCAGAGCCAATGGCCGGGGGCCGTATGGGGAAATCCCGGAAAGGCCACGGCAGAGAAGGGCCGTGAACTTTTTAATGTCATGGTGCGCTCGACACTGGAAATCCTAAAAAAGATGGAAGAAGCGGGCTCATAACTCGGGCCCCCCTTCCCTTAATCACCATGAAAAAGACCGCCGGAATAAAGGACAGGGTCACAATCATTCCCATTACAAAAAGGGGATATGATATTGCCCTCGGCCTTGAGTCCCTTGCAGGGGAGGTGCGGGTACTCCGCCCCGAGGATATGAAAGGCGGGCATCTCGCCGCCCTTGTGCGGGATGCCTTCAAGTCTTCGCGCGCCATTGTCTTTGTGGGCGCCGCGGGCATAGCCGTAAGGGCCATCGCGCCTCTGCTTAAAGGCAAGGACAAGGACCCCGCCGTGGTGGTAATGGACGAGAAGGCAAGGTTTGCCGTCAGCCTTTTATCGGGGCACCTTGGCGGTGCCAACCGCCTTACCGAAGAGATAGCAAGCATACTGAAGGCCACCCCCGTGGTGACTACGGCAACAGATGTGAATGACCTGCCATGTATTGAAGACGTGGCCCTGAAGTTCAACCTCGCCATTGAAAACGTACGGTCCATAAAGGCCCTTAACTCCGCCATACTTGCCGGAGGCCCCCTTCTTGTACTCGATAAGAATCAGGAGAGGCTCGAAGATATAAAGAGCTTTCTAAATAAGAGGGCCGAGGGCCTATTCTCTCTTGGCCGCTCTTCTACAGATGGGGACGGGGATAATGCCGGGACATGCGCCCTTGTCTCGACCCGTCTCATTGTCAGTATCCCAGAGAGGCTCTGCGCCCGTACGCTTATCTTCAGGCCAAGAGAATTTGTAGTGGGCGTGGGGTGCAGAAGGGGGACAAGCGCAGAGGAGATAGAGGCGGCCATAGACAACGCATTACGCGGGCACGGGGTCTCGCCACTCTGCATAAGAAAGCTGGCCACCATTGATATCAAGGGTGATGAGGAGGGTCTGCTGGAGTTCGCCGAATCAAGGGGACTTGAGCTTGAGTTGTATACTGCTGATGAACTTAACACCAGGGCCGGCAAGGGCTCTGCCTTTGTATTGAGCGCAACAGGGGCGCGCGGCGTATCAGAGCCCGCGGCCCTTATTTCTTCTGGAGCAGAAAAGTTATGGATAAAGAAGCAAAAGACGGCAAAGGTAACAGTGGCGGCGGCAAGGGTCTCTTATACGTCGTAGGCATCGGCCCAGGAGCCGTTGCCGAGCTTACGGAGCGGGCGCGAGGGGCGCTTGGCAAGGCCGCGTGTATCGTAGGATATACGAGATACGTAGAGCTTGTCGCAGACCTTACAGAAGGCAAAGAGATCTACTCCACGGCCATGACAGGAGAGGTGGCAAGGTGCGAAAAGGCCATCGGACTTGCCGCCTCTGGCAGGACAACGGCCATAGTATCCTCTGGAGACGCCGGTATCTACGGCATGGCCGGCCTTGTCCTTGAGATGGTATCTTCCGGGAAAGGCGGCCCCACCCTTGACGATATTACCGTAGAGGTCATCCCCGGTGTGCCGGCCTTTGTAAGCGCGGCCTCGCTTCTCGGGGCCCCTCTCATGCACGACTTTGCCTCCATATCCCTCTCTGATATCCTCACGCCATGGGAGGTGATAGCGCAGAGGATAAAGGCCGCTGTAAAGGCGGATTTTGTCATCGCCCTCTATAATCCGCGGAGCTCAAAACGAAAGGCCGGCCTTGTAAAGGCCGTTAAGGATATGCTCGAGGTCAAGGCCCCCTCCACCCCCGTGGGCATCGTACGGAATGCCTCAAGAGAGGGCGAAGAGGTCATACTTACAACACTTGGAACGCTTCATGAGTTTTTTGAGAGGATAGACATGCTTACCATTATCATCATCGGCAATGCATCAACCTTTGTAAGGGACGGCGTTATGATTACGCCGAGAGGTTATAAGGGGATATGAAGCCTCTCACTTTTTTTTGAAAAAAAGGAAGCGAGGCGCTTCAGCCCTCCGTGCCAATGGGCGCCGGCCCCATCTGCTCTATCCCCGCGGCCTTGCCGAGGTAAAGCGCGCTATTGATAAAACCTATGTGCGTAAAGGCCTGCGGGAAGTTTCCAAGGAAATCGCCTGTGTCGGGGTCTATCTCTTCTGAAAAAAGCCCGAGGTGATTTGAGAGGTCCATGAGTTTTTCAAACATGGCGCGCGCCTCCTCCACCCTGCCGGAAAGCGTCAGACAGTCAATGAGCCAGAACGAGCAGAGGAGGAATGCGCCCTCGCTTCCACTGAGACCGTCGTCCCCCTTGTAGCGATGCACAAAGACCCCGCTGCTGAGCCCCTTTATGGTGGCCTCTATGGTGCCCTGCACGCGCGGGTCGGTGAAGGGCAGAAAGCCCACCAACGGGATGAGAAGGTTCGAGGCGTCAAGGGTATCAGAGCCAAAGCTCTGCACAAAGGCCCCGGCCTTCTCGCTGTACCCCTCACGCAGGACCCTCTCTTTAATGGCCTCTGCTTCAGCGCTCCACCGCGCCTTTTCTTCGTCGTGACCGAGGCACTCGCAGAGCTTTACTGCCCTGTCAAGGGCCACCCAGCACATGACCTTTGAGTAGACAAAATGCCTGGCCCCGCCACGCACCTCCCATATGCCAGCGTCTTTACCGTGCCAGGCCTTTACAACATAATCGGCAAGAGAACAGATGAAAGGCCAGTCTTCATCCACAATACCGCCCCCGTAACGGGTCAGCTCGTAGGCCGCGTCCAGGACCTCTCCGTATACGTCAAGTTGCCTCTGCCCTGCCGCGCCGTTGCCTATGCGCACAGGGCGTGACCCTTTATACCCGTCAAGGTGCAGAAGTTCGAGCTCTTTAAGCTCTCTCTCTCCGTGAAGCCCGTACATAATCTGAATCTCCGAGGGGTCGGCGTGCGATGAGATAACCCCCTGAAACCACTTCAGAAAGGCCATGGCCTCTTTACTATGGCCCAGTGTATTCAGGGCCTGCACGGTAAAGGAGGCGTCGCGGAGCCAGGCAAAACGATAGTCCCAGTTACGCTCGCCGCCAATTTCTTCCGGCAGTGACGCCGTTGCCGCGGCGGCCACGGAGCCGGTATGGCGGTGCGTAAGGAGTTTTAGCGTTATGGCCGAGCGCACCACCATCTCATGCCAGGGCCCTCCGTATACGCAGGGCCCCTCGCCGCACCTGTGTGCCCAGTTCTGCCACGCATTCACCGTATCCTCATGGGCAATATCCACGTCAGGGGCCTCTTGGAAACCCTCGTTAAAGGCGAGCACAAAGACCAACTCCCCTCCCTCCTTTACAATGGCCGAGGCCACGGCCTCGCCATGGGAGACCTCGAAGGCCAAACTTGACGCCGGCGGCGTTGTAAGCGTTAAAAAATCCTTATCGCCGCCTGCCCTTACACCCTCTGATGTAACCTCAAGGCCCGTCTCTTCCCTGCCGTAGTCAAGGCGCGGCCTGAAGAGGACCTTCATCTTCACCTCCCCCTTGAGCCCCCGCACCACCCTGTATATGACAGGCCGCTCCAGCCCCTCACCCCGGCCCGACAGGGGCATGAAGTCCATAACAACGGCCTCTCCCGTAGACGTGGTAAAGGTGGTCTCAAGTACGGCCGTGTGTTTTTCATAGCTCTGCACCGAGTCATACTCCCCTGCCGGGGCTATCTGAAAGACCCCGCCCTTATTCTCGTCCAGTATGGCAAAGAAGATAGCCGGAGAATCGAGGTGCGGCAGGCAGGCCCAGTCAATGGCTCCGTCCATGCCCACAATGGCCGCGGAGCCCAGGTTGCCTATGATGCCGTAGTCGTTAATCCTCTTATACATGCCCTCATCCTCCCTCCGAGAAACCCGGATACAGTGTCATGCCCCCGTCTATGTAGAGGCTTACTCCATTTACATAATCAGAGTGGTCCGAGGCGAGCCATACAGCGGCCTGCCCGATGTCGCCCACCTCGCCTATCCTTCCGTATGGGACGAGTCTCATAAGGTCTTCGTAGGCAGACCGGGTCTCCCATGCCTTTGTATTTATGGGGGTGCGCACGGCCCCGGGCGCGATGGAGTTGACGCGTATGCGGTGCGGGGCGAGCTCCTGCGCCATGCTCTTCATCAAAAGCATAACGCCGCCCTTTGAGGCCGCGTAATTGACGTGACCTGACCATGGTATGACCTCATGCACAGAGCTTATGCAGATTATCTTTCCCGCGGCGCAGGAGACCTCCTTTACGACGCCGCGCCTCTTGAACTCTCGCACCGCCTCGCGGGCGCATAAAAATTGACCCGTAAGGTTAGTGGCAATGACCTTGTTCCACGCTTCGAGGGTCATCTCGGTAAAGGGGGCATCCTGCTGAATGCCTGCGTTATTTACGAGGATATCGATAGTGCCGTACTCCCGCCTCATTTTCTCAAACATCTCCTGCACATCCGCTTCAACCGAGACATCCGCCCGGTGGACGCATGCCTTTGCCCCGAAGGAGCGCACCTCGCGGGCCGCCTCTTCAGCCGCCTCTTCGCCGGAGTAATAGTTTATCATCACATCTGCCCCGGCCCGGCCAAGGGCCATGGCCACGCCCCTGCCTATGCCGGAATTTGCCCCCGTGACAAGGGCCTTCTGTCCCACAAGGACCTTTGTGTGACCGCACCGGGGCATCACTACATCCGGCAGTCCTTCTGCCTGCCCCTTACCCTGTTTGTCCACTTTGCCCCCTTTTTCGCGGATTTGCCCGTATCAGCGCAACCTTATTATAGTCTCTTTATTGAATATGTGACCTACCTCAAGACCTCTTCCCACCTGCCTGTAAACCTCCTTTGGCACGCCTATATCGGCAAGATACACCTCTCCTGCCACGGCCCTTGCCTCCGGGGTATCAAGGCCCTTCTTGGGCAGGGCAAGCGTCATGGTGGCCGCGGCCCTTATGGCCGGGCCGGGGACCTCTCCAGTTTCGGCATCAAGGCCGGTAGGCACATCCATGGACAGCACCGGTGCCTTGACCGCATTGGCCCAATCTATGAACTCCGCAGATAACCCCCGGGGCGGGCCCTTAAGATTGTAGCCGATAATCCCGTCAAGGATAAGGTCCGTAACTTCGCCGGCGGGAGGTAAAACCAAGGCGAATATCTCCACGCCCAGTTGCCGGAGCGCCCTCAGCTGGGCAAGGGTAGCCTTGCGGGAATCATGTGCCGCCTTTACCGTGTATACACGGACAATGGCGCCCCAGTTATGAAGGTGCCGGGCCGCGCAAAGGACCCCTCCCCCGTTTGCGCCGCTTCCGGCAAAGACGTTTACTCTTTTATCGAGTGCGTCTCCATTCAGGAAACGGCCCCTCGCAAGGGACGCGAGGGCCCGCCCTGCGTTCTCCATCATCTGAATAAGCCCGATGCCGAGCTCTTCCACCATAATCCTGTCAACCTCAATCATCTGCCCAGTGGAGATGGACGGGATACTGCCACCCTCCACACCCTCCGCATCCGCCTTTATCTCTCGATTATCCACGAGTTAAGTCTATCACCCCTTTTTGCGGAGTCAAGGCGCGCCGCAGGGGCCCCTTAAGAAACCGGCCCCTCACTTGTCTTCTTGACCCGCTCGTACGGGTTATGTTAGCCTGTCTGCATGAAAATTCTCATAACAGGAGGGGCCGGTTTTATCGGCTCTCACCTTACAGAGGCCATCCTCGACAGGGGAGACAGCGTTGTCGTAATAGACAACTTCAACGATTTTTACGACCCGGCCATAAAGAGACGAAACATCGCCTCTGTAATGGACAACCCCGCCTTCAGGCTCTACGAGCTTGATATCCGGGATGGCAAAAGGCTGACTACCGTCTTTACCACCGAGGCCCCCGACGCGGTCTGCCACATAGCCGCGCGCGCAGGGGTGCGGCCCAGCATAGAAGACCCGTGCCTCTACGAAGAGGTCAACTCCATGGGCACGCTCAACGTCCTTGAGGCGTCAAGGGCCGCAGGCGTTAAAAACCTCGTTGCCGCTTCATCTTCTTCTGTATACGGCATGAACAACAAGGTCCCCTTCTCTGAAGACGACCCCGTGGAGAGGCCCATCTCGCCCTATGCCGCCACCAAGCGCGCGGGAGAGCTCATGTGCTACACATACTCCCATCTATATAAAATGCCCATTACGTGCATGAGATTCTTTACCGTGTACGGCGAGCGGGGCAGGCCCGATATGGCGGTTGCAAAGTTCACCCGCCTTATCAATGAGGGTAAAGCCATACCCCTTTACGGAGACGGCTCCGCCATAAGGGACTTTACATATGTCGGCGACATCATAAACGGTCTCGTGGCATCCGTCTACAAGCCCTTCAAATACGAGATAATAAACCTTGGCGGCTCAAGGACCGTGGATGTAAAAACACTGATATCCCTCATAGAAGAGAACCTCGGCAAAAAGGCCGTTATAGACTATCTGCCCATCGTACCGGGAGATGTGCCCATCACCTCGGCAGATACGGGAAAGGCCGCGAGGCTCCTCGGCTTTACCCCCGAGGTCGGCATAGAAGAGGGTATAAGGCGCTACGTGAGATGGTTTCTCGCAGAGGGTATCTCATATGCGGAGCAAGTCTCTTAGCCCAAAAAATAGTGAGAGTTGAATAAACCGATGAAAAAGATATTTATCAAAAACATAAAAGAGCGTGACAGGATAAACGACGTCTTTCTTGTGGCAAGAAAGGACATGGGCATCAGCAAGGCGGGAAAACCCTACCTTAACCTGCGCTTCATGGATTCCACGGGCGCCATGGACGCGAGGGCCTGGGACAACGCCGAGGCCATGGCGCGCGAGTTCGAGGCTGGAGATATCGTAAAGGCGCGCGGCTTTGCCCTCTCTTACAGGGGCGTGATACAGCTCAATGTCTCTGCCATAGAAAAGGTCCCAGAGGGAGAGTCTTCGCCCTCTGATTTTTTGCCATCATCAAGGCTAAAACCCGAAGATATGATAAGAGACCTCGACAGGGTCATCGCCACTCTTGGCGACCCCCACCTGAAGGCCCTCCTTGAGGCCATATTCGAAGACCCCGATGTAAGGCAGAGGTTTCAGACAGCACCTGCCGCCAAGGCAATGCACCATGCCTTCATAGGCGGGCTTATCGAACACGTGCTCTCCATCTGCGCTGTTGTTGATTTTGTGGCCGCGCATTACACAAAAGACCTTGAGATAAACCGCGACCTGCTCATGGCCGGGGCCATACTCCATGATATCGGCAAGATCTACGAGCTATCTTATGTAAGCTCCTTTGATTATACGGACAAAGGCAAGCTCATCGGCCACATTACCCTTGGCGTAGAGCTTGTAAACAAAAAAGCCGGCGAGATACCCGGCTTTCCGGAACACATCAGGATGGCCGTAAACCACCTTATCCTGAGCCACCACGGAATACTTGAATACGGCTCTCCCAAGAGGCCCAAGATTGCCGAGGCCATCTTGCTCTCATTTCTCGACGATATGGACGCCAAGGTTGCGGCCCTGCGGGTAATGACAGAGACCCGCGAGGAGGGAGCCAACTGGACGCCTTATCAGAAGATGTTCGAGAGGCCCATATACATGGGGCTCATGGGGCATGTGACAGAGGAAGAGGGGCCGGCCGCGGAGCCGGAAGAGCCGGAACTCACCACCGAAGCCCCCGGGGAATTTGAGCTTTTTAAAAAGGGTGTGTAACGCCGCTAATCCCCTTTTCTTTCCGTCCCCTGCGGACTGCATACGGGGCAGAAATCCTCTCCCGCGTCAAGCGGACATTCATGACCGCACTCGGGACAGCAGACGCACTCATCTTCGGGTTTTCCGCATAGTTCGCAGATTTTTTTCATGATAGCCCCCTCCTCGCCATAGGCAAACTTCCATATTCTGAGTATAGCGGGGCCAAAGGCCCCTGTAAAGCAAGGGGCATGTATGTCCGGAGCCTCCCTATCCCTCTCATTTTCTCCTGACACGCAAGACAGAGTTGTAATGACATGCCTTTTTATGCTTAAATATATAAGGCGCTTTTTTTGATTTTTAAAACCGCCCCGTGCAACGGCAGACTGCCTGGCCCGGGGCTTGAATATTATATGGGAGCAGATTCTTGAGAGCCTTTGTATATCTGTTGTTCTTCGCATCGGGTATCGCCGCACTTATATACCAGATGGTATGGACAAAGCTCCTCACCCTTGTCTTCGGCGTGACCTTTCTTGCCGTAAGCACGGTGCTGACCTGTTTTTTCGGCGGCCTCGCCCTTGGGAGCTTTCTTGGCGGCAGGTGGATAGAGCGGCGCGGAAGGGGCTTTTTATGGTACGGCACAGCGGAGATACTCGTGGGGTTTTACGCCGTATTCTTCGGCTTATTTCTCGGCCTCAACAACAGCGCATACGTCTTTCTTGCACAGACCTTTGCATCGGGGTTTGCCGGGCTCACCCTGATAAAGTTTATCCTCTCGGCCATTCTCCTCATCATACCCACAACGCTCATGGGTGCCACTCTCCCCATACTGAGTAAGACGCTGGCGCGCGGCACCCGCTCATTCGCCTGGGATATCGGCGGGCTCTACGCCTTCAATACCCTCGGCGCGGTCACAGGCGCCCTGCTTACGGCCTTTATCTTCATACCATCTTTCGGCCTGTCCGCCATACTCTACGGCGCGGGCGCGCTTAACTTCATCATCGGTATCTCCGCCATCATAGCCGGAAGAAACTCCACGGAAAAGAAGAAGGCAAAAGAGGCCCCTCAAACGGCCCCTGCCATGAAAACCAGCCAAGGCGAAGACTCCCATGCGCCGCTCCCCTCATACTTCAACGCCATTGTGCTCTGGGGTTTTGCCCTCTCCGGCTTTACGGGGCTCTGCTACGAGGTTATCTGGACGAGGGTCCTCGGCTTTATCCTCACGGGCACGGTCTATGCCTTTGCCGTGGTCCTGGGCGTCTTTTTGACGGGCATCGCCCTCGGCAGTTTTGTCTTATCGTCCTTTCTTGACAGGGTAAAGTCGAGGAGCGCCGTAATCTCCATCTTCGCCGCGGTGGAGGTCCTCATAGGGCTCTCCTCCATAGCCCTCATAATCCTCTACGACAAACTGCCCGGCATGGGCTTTTACGCACGCCTCGATTCCACGCCAAGCTGGGGCGAGTTCGTATACCTCAACTTCTTCACATCCTTCATAACACTCATCATCCCCACCTTTCTCTTCGGGGCCACCTTTCCCCTTATCTGCAAGGTCTATGACTGGGGGGCAGAGAGCGTTGGCAAAAAAATCGGCAATATCTATTCCCTTAACACGGTGGGGGGGATATTAGGCTCTTTCATAGGCGGCTTTATCTTCATCCCCTTCGTGGGCATGCAGAAGGCCATTATCCTCACGGGCGGCATCAACATACTTATCGGCCTCATTGTCGCGCTTTTGAACCCATCGGGAGGCAGGTCTTCAAGGTACGCCATACCTGTCGTGGGCATCGCGGCCATGAGCGTGCTTCTTATGGCCCTTCCGCAAAACATGCCGCTGAGCCTCCACAAATCGCTTCTTCGCCGCGGCGAGGAGATACTCTATTATAAAGAAGGGGCCACGGCCACTGTAATGATAGCCCAGCGCACAGGGGCGGGGCTGGAGGCATCGAACAAACGGCTCTGGGTGAACGGCAACCGCGCCACGGCGGCCTATTACGAGGGCCTGCAGATAAACCGCTTTCAGGGCGTACTGCCCATGGCAATACACCCCGCGCCAAAGGACGTGCTTGTCATATGCTTTGGCTCTGGCACCACCTTCGGCACTCTTAGCCAGTTTCCCGTAAATAAGGTGGACAACGTGGAAATTGCCCGCGCCGTCATACAGGGCGCCCCTTACTTCAAGAGCGAGAACATGGACGTGCTCCATAACCCCGTCTCAAGGATAAACATCGACGACGGCAGGAGCTTTCTTGCGGTTACGAAAAAAAAATACGATGTCATTACCGAGGAACCCATGCACCCGGCCCTTGCCGGAGTGGTTAACCTCTACACAAAGGAGTACTACGAACTCGCCAAAGCCCATCTTAAAAAGGGCGGCATAATGTCGCAGTGGATACCCCTTTATAACCTCTCCGTAGAGGACGTGCGGCTCATGGTGAGGACCTTTAACGCCGTATTTCCCCATACATCCATCTGGCTGGCAAACACCGATATATTCATGCTGGGCTCCCAGGAAGAGCTCACCGTGGACTATGAGGGGCTGGTGAAAAAACTCGATATGCCGAATATTAAAAGGCTCCTCTCGGATATAGACCTTGAGGACCCGGCGGAGTTTTTAACTACATTTGTTATGAACGAACAGAAGGTAAGTGAGTACGCGGGAAGCGGGCCGCTTATGACAGACAATATGCCCGTCGTGGAGTTTACGGGACCAAAGAGCCTTCATACAAACACTATTTCCCCCAATATCGCCGAGCTCATACGTTACAGAGAGCCCGTATTTCCGTACCTGCGCCTGAATGCCGGTCTCGACACAAGGGCCCTCAACGAGAAACTCACGAAGAAGTTCTTTGCCAAAAGGCTCAACCTCATAGGCAGGGCCTACTTTGCCGCCGCCAACTTCAACCGCGCCGTGGCATACTTCAAAAAGGCCCTTGAGGTGGACCCCAGGGACAGAAACAGCCTTCATTACAAGAGAAAGCTCAAATTCTTTTAGTACCCCGCAGTTGCACCCCAGACGCACGGAGGCCGTGCCACGCGGCAGTACGCCGCCAACCCATGCCTCCAAAACTCCCCACCCCCGAAAAAATACCACCCCGAACCAGCCCGTCTACAAACCGGACAATCATAACCTGCCGTGAAGGCGCTCCTTTACACGGTCTACCTTCTCGCCAAGGCCGAAGACCTCGCCAAGTGGTTTTGCAAGTCTACGCCTTGTCTCGGGCCTGCTGTATCTTACATAAATGGCCCCGAGCACGGCCACGATAACCCCGCCGAAGAGGTCGTTTATGAGGTCGAACATGGTGTCCGTAAGGCCCTTTTGCGCGTGTTTTCCGAAGGTCACGTCCACAAGAAACTCGCCTATTTCCCAGAGCGCGCCCATGGCCATGGCAAATGAGAAGGTTATGAGCATTATCATGGGCAGCGTCAGGCGGAGCTTTCGCGTGTAATGGAGGCTGTAGACCACGACAAAGGCGATAATGGCTATAACGGCGCTCCCGTATATGTGGAGGAGCTTGTCCCATATCCAGTATTTGTTGTAGAACTCAAGGCCCTCACCAAGAAAGGTATGCAGAAAGAGCGAGAGCGTCACAAGGAGGTCAATTTCAAAGGGCAGGGATATATTGTAGTTTCTCTCCACCACGCTTGGCACAAGGGAGGCAACGACGGCTATTAAAATGAGTATGGAAAAAAGGTAGCCCCCCCTGTAAAGCTCATAGGGAATCATGCCCACCATGAGTGACTTCATCACCCATGAGAGCCATGTGGATATGTAGACCTTGCGCCAGTTTCGAAACCGTATCATGAGCAGAGACCCCCCGGAAAACCCTTGAGATATTCCTTATCCTTAATATATTCTCAATATATAGGATTTCAAGGTGTAAGGGAACGTAAAAGCCTTGAAGAGTCAGGTTTGAGGGGTACGGTTTTTTTATGGCAGAGGTGGGATAAGGAGAGTGAATATCCATTCGGAAAGGCGGAAAATGTAAAATAGCGGCACGGCAATTTTAAAATATTGACAAAAATATGGTAATAATTAATCTTGTTTTTTCAATGGGTTTTGTGGTATTTCTTAAAATATTACACTCTAATCAAGCAAATATTAAACACAGAACCCGCAGGGCGGGCACTGCCCGGCAAAAAAGCAATTGAGATGGTGGTCCGTGCCAGAACTACACGGCTAACAAAGTAAAAAAAATGGATGCTAAAATTAAACTGATCAGGTCATCTCAATTTTGAAGATGATACCCTCCCCCCTCTTTTATCCCTTGACACCCCCTGTAAGAGCATTTATCCTGAGATACTAAAAAATTTAAACGAGGTGTCTATGAAAACCCGATTTTCAGTGAAGTTCACTCTGTTTTTTTCCATAGCAATACTGGCCATGGGCCTGATGGCGCCGCTCCCGTCTTTTTCCGCACCCAAGGCTAAAGGCAAGGCCGCTAAAAAAACCGCGCACTTCAACGTGGCCTTTGACATGGCGCACAACGAAATATTCTCCCCTGAAAACGAGGGAAAGCTCCACTACTCCACTTTCTATAAAGGCTTTAAAAAGGCAGGCGCCAAGACCAGCGTCAATATGAGGCTCGTCACGCCGGAGGTACTGAAAGACCTTGACGCCTACGTCATAGCAGGGCCAGCAAGTCCCTTTATCACACCGGAGATTATGACCCTGCAGGGTTTTGTCCATGACGGCGGCTCTCTCCTTGTCCTCCTTCATATCTCAAGCCCCGTGGCGCGGCTCACCGAGTCCTTCGGCATCATCGTATCCAACTTTGTCGTATCGGAAAAGGAGAACACCATTGAGGGTAAATCTCAGGATTTTTTCGTAAAAGACCTCGCCCCTTCAAAGGTGACAGAGGGCCTTAAAAAAATAGCCGTCTTCGGCACATGGGGGCTTATGACCGAGAGAAACGCCCGTGTAGTGGCCCGCACCTCGGACAAGGCATGGGCCGACCTTAACAGGAACAGGACAAAAGAAAAAGACGAACCCACGCAATCCTTCGGCATAGTGGCCGTTAAAAAATTCGGCGCAGGCAGGGTCATAGTAGTTGCCGATGACGCGCCATTCGCCAACTCTTTCATCAATATCGGAGACAACGCAAGGCTCGCCCAAAACATCATCAACTGGTTCAAGGCCAACCCCGTAAAGAGATAGAGTGACCTTATAACGCCCCCTCGCGCACTCACGGCGGGAGGGCTTAACGGGAATGAACAGGGGAGCTCTTCGTAAATAATATAATAATGAAAAAACTCCGGGGATTTTTCTCGTCCATAGTCCTCACCGTTGTCCTTATCATCCTCATCTGCGTTGTCTCGGCTGTGGGCTCCATAATCACCATAGGCAATCCCGGCATCATGAGTTACCTCGACCACAAGGTGCTCATCTACGGCCTTGCCAAGCTCTCGGGCAGATTTGAGGTCTACTGGATATTCCTGCTTATCTTTCTTATAGCCATCTTCGCCATTAACACCTTTGTCTGCACCCTTGAAAAAATCACGGCCATCGTCAAAAATCACGCGCCCTGGCAAAGGCTCATACCGCAGATAGTGCATATCGGCTTTCTCATCGCACTCACGGGTCACCTTGTGGGAAGCCTCACCGGCTTCAAGACCGCCGGCAACGTCCTCTTTAAGGATGAACTCACGCCCGTTGCCGCGGTAAAGGGCCTCAGCGTAAGGCTCGACGACTTTACGGCAACAAATGACAGCCTCGGATACAGAGACTTCATGAAGACCACCGTAACCCTCTTCAAAAATAACGTAAAGGTCCTTACAGGAGACATATCCGTCAACCATCCCCTCATATACAGGGGCATAGCCTTTTACTATAACGACGACGGCAAAGCGCCCTCTGGCATAAGGGTAAGAAGAAAAGGCGCTATGCAAGGGCTGTCCTTTGACGGTGAACCATCAGCCGAAAAAGGGGACGGGTTAAGGATAACCGGGCTTTATCCCGACTTTGCCCTTGATGAGGGGGGCCGCCCCTTCAGCCGCTCCGAGAGGTTTGCCAACCCCTATGTAAGGCTTACCATGGACGGGGAGAGCGCTTTTTTGAAGATTGAAGGCAGGGGGTCGTCTGTTGTCATAAAGCACGAACGAATCGAATTTGCCGGGTTTAAGCTCCGCCCCTACGTCGTGCTCAACATAAACAAAGACCCCGGCATATGGCTCGTCATCTTCGGCTCTGTCATCCTGCTTGCCGGCATGATACTGCTCTTGATATTTGGCCGCGATAAGGCGGAGCTCATAAGACCTGCGCGCCTGAATCAAGGGGCCGTCCCCGGGGACGGTTAGGAAGCGGTAATGACGGAAGAACTGTTGGTACTGATAATTTCCCTCGTGGTAATAGTAGGGGCCAGCGAGCTCTTTACCAACGCCATTGAGACCCTCGGGGCGAGGCTCAAATTCTCCGAGGGGGTTACGGGCTCCGTCTTCGCGGCCGTGGGCACGGCCCTGCCGGAGACCATGGTTCCCCTTGTGGCCATACTAACGGGACATGAGCAGGCCATCAGCGAAGAGGTAGGCGTGGGCGCAATACTCGGTGCCCCCTTCATGCTATCTACCCTTGCCATGTTCCTTATCGGGGTATCGGCCTGGCGATACAAAAAAAGAAGAAGGAGATCCAGGATAAGACCGGAGCCGGCCGGGCTCCGCCGTGACATGGAGTTCTTTCTCTTCTCCTTCGGGCTCTCCTTTCTCGTGGCCTTTACGCCTCAGGCTTACAGGGGGGTGAGGCTCTTCGTGGCCTTTGTCCTTATTTTGTCCTACTTCTATTACCTCATGGAGACCATCAAGGCAAGCTCAAGCCTTGTTGAGGACGGGCACGGCACAGAGGAGCCAAAGTCCCTATATATCTCCATTATATTCAAAGAACACCTCCTCTTCGTATTGCTTCAGATGCTCTTCGCCCTCTTTCTCATCATCATCGGCGCAAAGGGTTTTGTGGCAGGTGTGGAGCATCTTGCCGGCCCCCTGCACATCCCCGTCATAGCCCTCTCTCTTCTCATAGTGCCCATAGCAACGGAACTGCCGGAAAAAATCAACAGCATATTATGGACGAGACGGGGCAAAGACACCCTTGCCGTAGGCAATGTTACGGGGGCAATGGTCTTTCAGGGGAGCCTGCTTCCGGCCATAGGCATCTTTCTCACCCCCTGGCACGTCAACGTAACGGTGATGACAAGCGGGGCAGTCACGCTAACGGCCGCGCTCTGGATATACTTTCTCTCGCGCAAGAGGGCCGGGGCAATTCGCCCCGCCCATCTGCTCGTAAACGGCGGCCTCTACCTCACCTTTGTCTTAATCATCCTCCGCTCATCGGGAATAATTTAAGGCAATCCCCCCCCCTTTTTTTCATGGAGCGCGTCCTTGCCAATACCCGGGCAAAAGCAGACCCCCTCATACCGGCCTTGACAACTTCGCGGAGTGTTCCTATCTTTAAAGTAAGAGGGTATGAAGATAAGAAAACCCGACAAAACAAAAAAAAGATAAAAGGGAGGTGGCAACCATGGCAATAGACAGATGGAATCCTTTCAAGGAGATAGACAGGATGAGCAAGGATATGGACAGGCTCTGGGACCAGGTCTTCCCAACGTCAAGGAGGTTTCTGAAAGAGCTTCCCGTAAAGGCCATCATGGAGAGGGAAACCACCCCGCCGGCCATCGACATCATAGAGAGGCCCGATGCCGTAATCGTAAAGGCGGAACTGCCGGGCGTCGAAAAAGACAACATCGATATCTCGGTGCAGGAGAACAGGCTCACCATCTCCGGCAAGATTGAGAGGGATAAAGAGGAAAAGAAGGAAGACTTCTACTACAGCGAGCGGAGCTACACGAGCTACTCGCGGAGCGTGGATATACCCTGCAAGGTTAACGCCGAACTGATTACGGCAAAGCTTAAGAACGGTATACTCACCGTAACCCTGCCAAAGGCCGAAGAGGTGAAGGCCAAAAAAATAAAGGTAGAGGTAAAGTAAACTGCTACCGGCTTTAGCCGGTAGCAGTAAAACCGGCAATACGCCGGAAAAAAAAGAACGATACCACGGCCTTCAGGCGGTGGCAATTCATTCCTCACCCCCCTCCGTAGCTAACGCCAATCTTATGTCTTCCACTTCCCCCCCCTCCCCCCTATCCTTAGGATAGCGGGGGGAGGGGGGCCTTTCTTTAATAGGGCTCAGCCCACTTCGTCGTATTTCCTCACCCTGAAATCAACACCAACGTCTTCTCTGGCCACCCGTCTGCAGGCCTCTATGTCAAGACCCGGCACGGCCACTACCGAGGCCACAACCCTGGCTATGTACCTCTTTGCCTCTCTCAAAAAAAAGAGTATGGCCGGAAAGGCCGCGTCGCCGAAGGGCGTCTTTATGAGCCTCTGGTAAGTTGCGGAGTCCGGGGCGTTCATGCTTACGGAGATGCAGTCCACGAACATGAGCTCCGAGAGCACGTTTCTGCCGTGCACAAGGTTGGCAAGGCCGTCCGTATCAACGCGTATCTTGCACCCCCTCCTCTTCAGAAAAAGTCCCACCTTCTTTACAAGGTCAAGCCTTATGAGGGGCTCGCCGTAGCCGCAGAAGACTATCTCATCGTACTGCTGAGGGTCATCACCTATGGCGTCCAAAACCTCTTTGAAGTTAGGCTCTTCAGCGAGTCTCAGAAAATGCCCTTTAACGGTATAAGACTTGAATTTCGCGCAGAAGGTGCAGCGGTTCGTGCACCTGTTGGTAATGTTCAGATAGAGCGAGTTCCGTATCTTGTAGGCGATGCGCGTCTGCTCATGCTCGCCAAGGCCGAAGACCTCCTCGGCGTTAAGTGTGGTGATACGGGCCACGTCTTCAATGGTCAGCCCCTTTAACTCCGCTACCTTACGGGCCGTATCCACTACAAAGGCGGGCTCATTACGCTTGCCCCGCATGGGCACTGGCGCGAGATACGGGCAATCCGTCTCAAGAAGGAGTTGTTCAACAGGCGTGGCCAGTACGGCCTCACGGACCTGCTCCGCTCCCTTAAAGGTGACAACGCCTGATATGGAGAGATAAAAACCCATTTTTATCGCCTCCGCCGCCTCTGCAGGGCCGCCGGAAAAACAATGGAATATCCCGCCCCCGGGCTCGCCCTCTCCGAAGCCCTCGTCATTCAGTATGGCGACCGTATCCGCCCATGCCTCTCTTGTATGAATGGAGACCGGAAGGTTCAACTCACGGGCAAGTGCGAGGTGACGCCTGAA
>CAZMKZ010000003.1:0-65987 GCA_964567185.1 uncultured Thermodesulfobacteriota bacterium | reverse complement strand
AGTGCGCGGCACTTATGAGTTGGTCATCCCGGACCTGCCCTTTATAGTGCCATACAGGATAAAGGGTCAAGAGGTCCAAATCTTGAGCGTATATCACACATCGCGAAAGTGGCCTGAAGTTTTTGAGTAGGTCAGATGATTTCGGAATAAAAATTGGTGGGCCGTGCCCACCCTACAAGGCTACTTTCTTTTGGAGCATGTAGGATGGGTGCAGTGAAACGCAATCCATCAAATATTTCTACGAATCCTTTTGTAGGATAACGGGGTAGGTTGGGTAGAGGAACGAAACCCAACGTTTTTTAATCGACGATTACCAGAGTCCGTGAAGGTAGTTATTGAATTGTTGGGTTTCGCTTAGGCTCTACCCAACCTACAAGACTGTACCCAAAAGTAAGTTAATAGACAATAAAAACAAAAGGGAGCGACTATGGCTGAAAACACTGAGTGGTTCGAAGATTATTCTGGTGAAGAAGACATTCAAGTACGTGAATATGACATAACGGCTACTCCAAACGATTTCAATGTTGCTACACTTTTTAGTTTTATTGAGTCTGGAGCGATATCTGTACCCGGATTTCAGCGAAATTTTGTCTGGGATATTAAGCGCTCCTCAAAACTTATCGAGTCGCTTATCCTTGGTCTACCAGTACCGCAATTGTTTTTATACCAAGAAGATAAAAACAAATTTCTCGTTATTGATGGGCAGCAACGCCTAATGTCAATTTATTATTTCATCAAGCAACGTTATCCAAGAAAAGAGAAACGAGGAGAATTACGCACAATCTTTGAAAAAGAAGGCCGTATACCAGATCATGTCCTTCATAATGATGAGTTTTTCACCAATTTTCGTTTACAACTTCCAGGGAGGCTTCCGGATAAACCAAATCCATACTCGCATCAGTCCTACACAACTTTAGGCGATGCAAAAATTCAACTGGATCTTCGCCCTATTCGCAATGTCGTTGTCCGGCAAAATTCACCGGAGAACGATAATTCGTCAGTCTTTGAAATTTTTAGCCGTCTTAATTCTGGTGGTGTCAATTTGAGACCACAGGAAATACGCTCAAGTCTCTATCACTCAGTTTTTTATGACTTACTAATGAAGCTTAATACTGAGCTTTGTTGGCGAAAAGTGTTGGCCAACCCAACCCCTGATTTGCATTTGAAGGATGTGGAGATACTGCTTCGTATTTTTGCGATGATGATAGACCGAAATAACTATGCGCCTTCAATGGTCAAATTCCTAAATAAGTTTTCTCTTAAATGTAAAGGACACACATTGGAACAAAACCAATATTTAGAACAGTTGTTTAAATCATTTCTAGAAGCATGCTCTGACCTTCCAGAAAAAGCATTTGCGAGCAGAAAGAGTGGAAAGTTCAGTATTGCTTTGATAGAAGCCGTATTTACCGCAGCATCCAAAAAAGCTTTTCAAGAGAAACGTTGCTTGAATGGCAAACTAGATGGTGATCAGATCGATGATTTGGCTAATGACGCTGAATTCCTAGAAGCTGCTATTGAAGCCTCGACGCAATCTTCGAATGTTAAGACTAGGCTAAAGCGCGGTGAGCATTTCATTTCGCCTCTTTAGGTTAGAATCCAACATGAAGATAACAATAGTTGACACATTGTATGAGGAGTTTGTGGACATCATCAATCAAATTGATGAGAAAGAGATTACATTGCGTATCACAGCTGAAAACAATTTTCGCAAAAGTCTACTTCTTGCCACTGCAAGCTACTTCGAAACACGTATTACAGAGAGTTTGTTATGCCTAGTACCTTTTTCAATGGAAAAAAAATCACTCATAGAAGAATTTGTACGTAATAAGGCAATATCAAGACAATATTATACTTTTTTTGACTGGGAGGCAAAGAATGCAAATAAATTTTTTGCCCTTTTTGGATCCGATTTTAAGTCTTATATGCTAGACCGACTCAAAGATGAACCAATGATATGTGATGCTATCAAAGCATTCTTAGAGATTGGTAACGAACGAAACAGACTCGTACATAATAATTTTGGCAAATTTCTGCTAGAGAAAGATGCTAAAGAAATATACGAACTATATGTAGAGGCACGTATATTTGTAGAAGGTCTATCCCATTTTTTTTCGGATTTTTTAAAGCATGAAACATTAGCCTCGTAAGGTGGCCCTCCACCAATCTAAAAAATGAATAAACAAAACCCCACAAAAAAACTCCTCGTCCATATGTGTTGCGGTCCGTGCTCCATCGTGCCTTTAAAGGACGTTCTCGGAACGGGTGTTGAGGTCTGGGGCTACTTTCATAACCCCAATATTCACCCGCGTGCTGAGTTTCAAAAACGCCTCGACGCCGCGAAAAAACTTGCCGCCATCATGGATGTAAAAGTCATCTTTGACGAGCAATACAAACCCCGCACATTCATAAAAGGCATAAAGTCAGCCGGGGAGGGCAGTCGGGCCTTTGGCGAGCGGTGCGTGTACTGCTACTCAAGCCGGTTGGAAGCCGTGGCGAAGAAGGCCGCTGAGCTTGGTTTTGATGCCTTTACCTCTTCGCTCCTCTACAGCACCTATCAGGACCATGAGGATATTAAACGGGCGGGCAGGGAGTTTGCCGTTAAATACGGGTTGGATTTTTTTTATGAGGATTTTCGTGCCGGTTGGAGAGAGGGCATTGAGTACTCAAAACGCCTCGGCCTATACCGGCAAAAATACTGCGGCTGTATTTACAGTAAGCGTGAGCGCGAAGAAGAAAAGAGGGCCAGAAAAGAAGCGAAAAGGCTGAAAAGAGAAAAAAGGGAACAAGAAGAGCTTGAACTTAAAAAACTCAGAAAACACGCATGATTACGCTGAAAAGATTATAACCCTTGCGGTTGGGTGAATTAGAGCGAAACTCGAAAATTGTTCATCCATACCAATAAAAACAATTACATAAAAGAGACAGGGAAGAAAACAAAATAAAATGCGTAAATTTTGATGAACAACCTCACAATCGAGTCTCTCACAGCAACGCCCGTCCATGAGCAAGCCGTGGAGATAGTTGAGAGAAAGGGCCGTGGGCACCCGGATTCCATCTGCGACGCCGTCATGGAGGCCGTATCTCTGGCGCTGTCAAGGGAGTATATCAAGCGCACTGGCCGTGTGTTGCATCATAACATCGACAAGGGTCTTCTTGTTGCCGGAGAGGTGGACAAGCACTTTGGCGGGGGCCATGTGATAACTCCCATGGAGCTTATCATCGGCGACAGGGCGACTTTTGTTGCAGGGGATATTAAAATACCCGTAGAAGACATTGCCCGCAGAGCGGCGTTTTCGTGGATAAAAGAGAACCTTCCCTCTATTGATACGGAGCGGGATATTACCATTCGAGTGGCCCTTCAGCCCGGGTCTCCTGAGCTTGCGGGTATATTCCGGGAGCCCTCATGCACCGCCCTCGCGTCAAACGATACCTCCGCCGTGGTGGGGCTCGCCCCTTTTACCCCTGCGGAGAGGGCCGTCTTTACGCTGGAACAACACATAAACTCACCTGAGTTCAAGGCGGCGTATCCGGAGACAGGCACTGATGTAAAGGTAATGGGCGTACGCAGGGGCGCCTCTCTTGACCTTACCGTGGCCTGCCCTTTATTCGCCCATATGATAGGCAATGAAACCGAGTATTTTGGCCGTAAAGAGGCTATAATCAAGGCGTTGAATGAGTTTACAGAGGCCTTGCCCTTTAAGGACGTAACCCTTCATTATAATTGCCTTGATAGTCCGGGCCTTGGTGAAGAGGGCGTATACCTCAGCCTCCTTGGAACCTCTGCCGAAGACGGCGACTCCGGCCAGGTGGGGCGCGGTAATTCCATCAGGGGGGTCATCGCCATGAACAGGGGCGCCACCGCAGAGGCGGCGGCAGGGAAAAACCCCGTCAGCCATGTAGGGAAAATTTACGCCATCCTTGCTCAGAAGATGGCCGATGAGATTTTTGCTTCAGAGCTTTCCGTAAAAGAGGCCCGTCTCTACCTTGTAAGCCGCATCGGCAGGCCCGTTGCCGAGCCGGCCCTTGTATACGCGCAGGTAATACCAAATACGGGTTTTGACCAAAAGGCCGCCTTCCGTAAGATAACTTCCATCGTGGAAACGCGGCTTTCGTCCATTGATACCCTGATGAAGGAGCTTCTTCAGGGTAAATATCCCATGTGCTGATAACACTGCCGAATGAGGGCGCTGTGAGCGTAAAGCAGGAAATCTCAGCGGGAGGAGTCATCGTAAGGCGGGTAGCAAGCGGCCTTGAGGTGGCCCTTATATCCGTAAGGCACGGTAAACGCTGGGGCCTGCCCAAGGGCCGTCAGGAGGACGGTGAGCTTTTGAGTGAAACGGCCCTGAGAGAGGTGAGGGAGGAGACGGGCCTCAATGGCTCCATACTCGCCGAACTCGGCACCATCAGCTTTGATTTCAACTTTAAGGACGGGGATAGCCTGCGTAGAAGCCACAAGATTGTACATTTTTTTCTCATGGAACATCTCGGCGGAGATATCTCCGGCTATGACAGGGGAGAGGTTGAGGACTGCCGATGGTTTTCCCTTGAAGAGGCCATGGAACTCCTTTCCTTTGATGACGAAAAAGGGCTTATCATGGACTCAAAAAAATGCCTTAACGCGCCGCACCCTCCGGGCACGTCCGCTCTTTACGGTGATAAATAAAAGGGAGACTTGCCTTTCACCCTGATTTTCGTTAATCTCATATATTAAAAAAACAAGGAAGCCTGATTATATGGAAATAACAGAAGAGATAATTGCCGAACACGGCCTCAGCCCCGAGGAATATGAGCGTCTTGTCAGTGAGCTCGGCAGGGAGCCCAACTTTGTGGAGCTTGGGATTTTTTCCGTCATGTGGAGTGAGCACTGCTCGTATAAATCATCACGAGTTCACCTGAAGGGCTTTCCCACGGAAGGCCCGCAGGTAATAGAGGGCCCCGGCGAGAACGCCGGAGTGGTGGATATCGGAGAGGGGCTGGCCTGCGTATTCAAGATGGAGAGCCACAACCATCCCTCTTTCATAGAGCCCTATCAGGGCGCGGCAACGGGAGTCGGCGGCATAATGCGGGATGTCTTCACCATGGGGGCAAGGCCCGTGGCAAACCTCAACTCACTTTTTTTCGGCTCATTTGAGAACAAAAAAACCTCATACCTTGTCGACGGCGTTGTCGCCGGCATAGCCGGTTACGGCAACTGTATGGGCGTGCCCACCGTGGGCGGGGCCGTGTATTTCAATGATTCATACGCCGGAAACTGCCTTGTCAACGTAATGACCGCCGGTATAGTAAAGAGCGATAAAATTTTCAAGGGCACGGCTTCGGGCATTGGCAACCCCGTTATATACGTAGGCTCAAAGACGGGCAGGGACGGCATACACGGGGCCACCATGGCCTCCGATGTCTTCGGCGAAGGCGGAGAGGAACGGCGTCCCACGGTGCAGGTAGGCGACCCTTTCAGGGAAAAACTCCTCCTTGAGGCCTGTCTTGACCTCTTCAAAAAGGACTATATCGTGGGCATTCAGGACATGGGCGCCGCAGGGCTCACATCTTCAAGCGTGGAGATGGCCTCACGCGGGGGGGCCGGTATTGAGATAGACATGGACGCCGTGCCGCAACGCGAGTTGGGCATGACCGCTTACGAGATACTGCTCTCCGAGTCGCAGGAGAGGATGCTCATAGTGGCGAAAAAGGGCATGGAAGACAAGGTCAAGGCCATATTCACCAAATGGGACCTTGACTGCGAGGTAGTGGGCAGGGTCATTGAGGAGAAGGACGTCAGGATAATAGAGGGCGGAGAGGTGGCGGCTGAGATACCGGTAACTATCCTTACCGATAGCGCCCCCCGTTATGACAGGCCCGCAAAGAGGCCCGAGTGGCAAGATGGGCTCCAGTCCCTTGATATGGACTCCATAGCCTTACCCGATGATTATAACGAGGTCTTTTTAAGGCTGGTCGCCTCAACCAATATCTCAAGCCGTGAGTTTATCTACTCTCAGTTTGACTACATGGTGCGCACAGACACCGTTGTGGAGCCGGGCTCGGACGCCGCCGTTGTGAGGATAAAGGGCACCAAGAGGGCCATTGCCCTCACCGTGGACTGCAACCCCCTGTACTGTTATCTCGACCCTAAGTCCGGGGCCGGGGCCGCAGTTGCCGAGGCCGCAAGAAACCTTGTCTGTTCCGGAGCCACACCCCTTGCCCTCACCGATTGCCTGAATTTCGGCAACCCCGAAAGGCCGGAGGTCATGTGGCAGTTTGTTGAGGCCGTGGCCGGCATAAAGGCCGCCTGCCTGGCCCTCAACGTGCCCGTAATCGGCGGCAACGTGAGCTTTTATAACGAGACAAGCGGCAGGGGCGTTTTCCCCACGCCCACCATCGGCATGCTCGGTCTTATTGAGGATACTGCCCTTATTACAAGGCAGTGGTTTCGCGAAGAGGGCCACGTAATAGCGCTTTTGGGAGAGACACGGCCCGGGCTTGGCGGCACGGAGTACCTGAGGCTCTTTCATGGCAAGGAGCAGGGGCCGGGGCCGGTCGTGGACCTTGATAGAGAAAAATCCCTTCACGAGGCTTGTCTGGAGGCGATAAAGGCTGGTATAATATTATCTGCACATGATTGCTCAGACGGCGGTGTTGCCGTGGCCCTTGCAGAGTGCGCCCTTAACCCCGCCGGGAGTGTGGGCGTGGATGTTGCCCTTGGGGCACTGCAGACCCTCCGGCCCGATGAACTGCTCTTTGGCGAGACGCAGTCAAGGGTAGTGGTCTCTCTGGAAGAGAAAGACCTTAAGGCCCTTGAAGAGATATGCGCCTCAAAGGGTCTGCCCGTTGAGATAATAGGACGCACCGTTAATGACGGCTTCAGGATCAGGGGCCTTGTGGAAGTCTCCCTTAATGACCTGCATGAGGCATACAGGACCTCGCTTAAAAGCCGTATTGAGGCGAAAGTGGAGGCCTGAGCCGCATGAAAGAGGGGGGGCGTTATACACACCCTTACTCAACGTAATATATTTTATATTGGTCTACGCATGGTTTTTAACTTGAGAGTTCAGCTGGTTACATAAAAAAGATAAGGTAAATACCAATGGATAGCGCTTTTAGGGAAGACCGTTTTCATGACGAGTGCGGCGTTTTCGGTGTATACGGCCACGCAGAGGCCGCTAATCTTACATACCTCGGGCTATACGGCCTTCAGCACAGGGGGCAGGAGAGCGCGGGCATCGCTTCAAGCGACGGCTACCGCCTCTACTCCCACAAGGGCATGGGCCTTGTGGCCGATGTATTTGACAACGATAGCATAAAGAACCTGACCGGCTCTTCGGCCATAGGCCATGTGCGGTACTCCACGGCCGGAGAGAGCCATATAAAGAACGCCCAGCCCTTTGTCGTCGAGTACGCGCGCGGCGGAATAGCCGTGGCGCACAACGGCAATATCGTAAATTCCTTTCTCATACGGGCCGAGTTCGAGGCCCATGGCTCCATATTCCAGTCAGGCATGGACACGGAGACCATAGTCCACCTTATATCCTCGTGCAAGGAGCGTTACCTCATTGACAGGATAACCTATGCCCTTGGCAAGCTGAAGGGGGCATTTTCCCTTGTATTCCTAACGGACCAGGGCACCATGGTGGCCGCGCGGGACCCATCGGGCTTCAGGCCGCTCTGCCTCGGCAGACTGCGGGACGCCATTGTTGTGGCCTCCGAGACCTGCGCCCTGGACCTCATTGAGGCCACATACATAAGGGACGTGGAGCCCGGCGAGATAATCATCATGGATAAGAAGGGGCTCCGCTCCTTCAAGCCCTTTGCCCCGCAGGAGCCGAGACAATGTATCTTCGAGATGATATATTTTGCCCGTCCCGATTCCTATATCTTCGGTAAAAGCGTCTACGCGGTGCGAAAGAACTTCGGACGTATCCTAGCCATTGAGAACCCCGTTGAGGCGGATATCGTCATCCCCGTGCCCGACTCGGGCGTCCCTGCGGCCATCGGCTATGCCGAGCAGTCAGGCATACCCTTTGAGAAAGGCATTGTAAGGAGTCATTACATGGGCAGGACCTTCATCGAACCGCAGGATTCCATCCGGCACTTCGGCGTCAAGCTCAAACTGAACGCCGTAAAGGAGGTCTTGAAGGGCAAAAGGGTCGTCGTTGTGGACGACTCTATCGTGCGGGGCACAACAAGCAGAAAGATAGTAAAGATGATAAGGGACGCGCGCGCCAAAGAGGTTCATCTTCGGATAAGCTCGCCGCCAAGCATTTCGCCCTGCTTTTACGGCATAGACACGCCCACCAAAGAAGAGCTCATAGCCTCGAGTCACAGGGTGGAGGAGATAAACAGCTATATCACATCCGACTCGTTGAGTTATCTCAGTCTTGAGGGCCTGTACAGGGCCGTGGGCGAGGACAAGGGGTTTTGCGACGCCTGCTTTACGGGAAAATACCCCGTAAAGATCGAGGATGAAGTAAAGGCCCCGCAATTAGTGCTCTTTAAGTAGATATTTTAAGTCGCAACAGCTTTTGTATCAATTTATTCCCTGGAGGTATCCTATGAAGAGGTTGTTTTTTCTGCTCTTTGCCCTTGTCATCTTATCGCCCTTTTTATTTTCCTCTAATTATGCCCTGGCCGCAGATGCCAAACCTGCTGAGTCCGCCAAACCCGTAAAAAAGGACGCAGAGGGCAAACCGGATCTTGAGAGGCCCATGACCAGGGCCGAGAGAATCAAGTTCAACGAGGAAAAGAAGAAAAAAGAGATTGAAGAGAGAAGAAAGAACATGCCTCCCATAAAGATGGTCTATGTGGAGGGGGGGTGCTTTGATATGGGAGACTTCACGGGCAGCGGCGATGAAGATGAACGGCCCGTCCACAAGGTTTGCCTCTCCGATTATTACATCGGCGAAGTTGAGGTCACTAACGGACTCTGGAAGTCCGTCATGGGTTTTAATTTTATGGAGGGCGCAGACCCCAAGATGCCTCTAACCAACATCAGCTGGAACTGGGTAAACCGTTTTATTGAGAATCTTAACAACCTGGTGGATGGCTTTTACCGCCTACCCACAGAGGCGGAGTGGGAGTACGCCGCCCGTGAGAGGGGCAAGAATATAAGGTGGTCCGGCACTGACAATGAAGACGATATAGCGGATTACGGCTGGTTCGCCTATAACTCCGACGGCAAGGTCCATCAGGGCAGGCAGAAGAGACCAAATTCGCTGGGCATCTATGACATGACGGGCAATGTCTGGGAGTGGGTCGAGGACAACTTTGACTTTGATTATTACAAGAACAGCGTGCAGGAGGACCCCTATGGCCCTGATTTTTCCGACTGGCGCACCATAAGGGGCGGCTCTGTTTACGATGAAGCCCATAAGCTCCGCACCACCTACCGCCATGGCAAGGAGACCAACCTCAGATCTCCTCTCATAGGCTTTCGTCTTGCGGAGTAGGCCGGTTTCCATGATGATAGAGAGAGGCGCAGAATGAAACGCAGCCCCGGCGCGGGATTAGCATATCTGCTGATCCTTGTCCTTGCCTCCATGACGGCATATTCCTGCGCGGGACCCATTGCAGTATCCAGGGGCCGCTATAACGATGAGCTGCGCAGGTGGACGCGCGAGGCAAAGGTATACAGCAGTCTTGAAGAGAGGCTCAGTGTGGTCGCCACATACCGCGGTCCATCCTTCAAGAGTGCGTACAGCGATTATTACGCCAGGAGCTTCGGCCTCAGCGATACGGAAAAGTCCCGCCTGATGGCAAAAGACAAGACCGAAGAGGCCCAATACAGCGAGTTTCTTATATCTGTCCATACCTCCGAGGCGCGCCTGAATAACCTGGACTCTAAAAAATCTCCATGGAAGATATATCTTTCAGACAGCAGCGGCAGAAGGTGCGAACCCCTTTCCATACTCAAGGTGGACAGGGCCGATCCGGTAAGAGGCGCGTTTTTCCCCTATATCGACCTGTGGAGTACGGCCTATGTGCTTCGTTTCCCCCGTTACCCAGAGCCCGGTAAGGCGCCTGTTCCTGCAGAGGATTCCACTTACCTCAAGCTCACTATCTCAAGCGTCCTTGGAGAGGTTGTACTTGAGTGGCCTTTAAAGGCCGGTGAGCGTTGAGCCCCGCCTTTACTTTCCGATTTCTCGCGGGCCCCGCCTCTGGAAAAAACTTCTTGCAAGCCCCTGTAAGGATGTGATAATAATACACGATTAAATACACACGCGCCGTACGGTTTTTTGCGGTGTCCGCCCACAGGCGGGTCACACACACCGGCGCGGAGGTTATTAACCGCAAAAGGAGGAACACCATGGCTTATCTCACGATGAAACAGCTTCTCGAAAGCGGCGTCCACTTCGGACACCAGACGAGGAGATGGAACCCCAAGATGAAGACCTATATCTTCGGGGCCAGAAACGGTATCTACATAATCGACCTTCAGCAGACCGTAAGACTCTTCAAGACATCATACAATTATATCCGCGACATATCGGCCAAGGGCGGCAAGGTCCTCTTTGTGGGCACAAAGAAGCAGGCCCACAAATCCATTGAGGAAGAGGCGCGCCGGTGCGGCATGTTTTATGTGAACAACAGGTGGATAGGTGGTTTTCTCACAAACTTCGCCACAGTTAAAAAGAGCATAGCACGCCTTAACAAGCTCGATAATCTTGAGGAGAACGAGGACTTTGCCAGTACCACCAAAAAAGAGCGCCTCATGCTCGAAAGAGAGAAGCTCAGGCTTGAAAAATATCTCGGCGGTGTGAGGGAGATGAAGGCCCCGCCCTCCGTAATGTTTGTAGTGGACTCGAAAAAAGAGTCCATAGCCATAAAAGAAGCGCGTAAACTCGGCATAACCGTTGTGGCCATTGTGGACTCGAACTGCGACCCCGACGAAGTGGACATGGTTATCCCCGGTAATGACGATGCCATACGGGCCATCAAGCTCTTTTCTTCGTCTGTGGCAGATGCCTGCCTTGAGGGAAAGGCCATGTATGAGGCAAGCCTTCAGAGCGCCGCAGATGAGGCGGCCGCAAAAGAGGCCGCAAAAGAGGCCGCAAAAGCGCAGAGCCCTGTTGGGGATGATAAAGGGGCTGAGGTAAAGGCCGTCACGGGCACGGCTGCCGGGGCCAAAGCCGCTCCGGAAGAGAAGGCGGTTGAGGCCGCTCCCGCGGAGGCTCCCGTAAAGGAGGCCGCGGCTCCGAAGGATGAGGCGGAAGAGCCTGCATCATAAGGGATGAGACGCCGCGCTCTTGTCTCCATGCAGGGATGGGACCCGAGGGGTCACAGCAATGCATGAGGCATAGCAGGCATATATAAAAAATTACTGGAGAGAGATATAAATGGGAATTTCGGCAAAAACAGTTAAAGAGCTGAGAGAAAAAACAGGCGCCGGTTTCATGGACTGCAAAAAGGCCCTTACCGAGACCGCCGGTGATATAGAAAAAGCCGTGGTCTTTCTGAGAGAAAAGGGGCTATCCGCGGCGGAAAAAAAATCCGGCAGGGTTACATCAGAGGGTATCGTATACTCCTATATCCACGCCGGCGGCAAACTCGGCGTTCTGCTTGAGGTTAACTGCGAGACGGATTTTGTGGCCAGAAACGAGGACTTTATCGGTCTTGTTAAGGACATAGCCATGCATATAGCGGCCATGGGGCCTGCCTACATCAGGCGCTCCGAGGTCCCTGCCGATATTATCGAGGCCGAGAGGGCCATATACGTTAATCAGGCCAAAGAATCAGGCAAACCGGATCACGTGGTGGATAAGATAGTAGAGGGCAAGCTGGACAAGTTTTTGAAAGGCATATGCCTGCTTGAGCAGCCCTTTGTAAAGGACACTGATAAGACCGTTGAAAAGCTTATAGTAGAGAACGTCGCCAGGATAGGGGAGAACATCTCCGTAAGGCGCTTTGTCAGATTCAAGGTAGGTGAGGGGCTGGAGAAAAAAGAAGACGACTTTCTTAAAGAAGTTGAGGCCCTTCAGGCCTGAGCCTTTCCACGGATTATCTGCCGCCTTACGGCCCCCGGCGCTTATGGATAGTGGGGGCATTCTATCTATATATGGATGTATTCACGCCGGGGGCCTTCAACCCTGATTGCCGGTCATATCCGTCATCTTAAAAGAAACAGGTCATATCCTGCGTTTTTACCCTTGGAGATCATGCCGGATACGCTAAAATATAAAAAAATACTCCTGAAACTCTCCGGTGAGGTCCTCATGGGCGGGCTTGAGTATGGCATTGACAACGCCACTGTCATGAGTATCGCCTCGGAGATAGCCGATCTGCATGGACTTGGTGTTGAGGTATCCGTTGTCATCGGCGGCGGAAACATCTTCAGGGGCGTCTCATCAAGCGCCCGCGGCATGGAACGGGCCACGGCCGATTACGTGGGCATGCTCGCCACCGTGATAAACGCCCTCATGCTTCAGGACGCCCTTGAGAGAGCGGGCGTGAATACGAGGGTCATATCCGCCATAGAGATGAAGGAGCTGGCCGAGCCCTACATAAGAAGAAGGGCCATAAGGCACCTTGAAAAGGGAAGGGTGCTTATCTTCGGAGCCGGCACGGGCAACCCCTACTTTACGACAGATACGGCCGCGGCCCTTCGCGCCATGGAGATGCACGCCGATGTGCTCCTGAAGGGCACCAAGGTAGACGGCGTTTATGACAGGGACCCTGTGGGAGACAATACCGCCGTTAGATACGAGAGCCTAACCTATCTTGATGTCATCAAGCTCGGGCTCAGGGTTATGGACTCAACGGCCGTCTCTCTCTGCATGGATAATAAAATGCCCATAGTGGTATTTGATATCAAGCGGTCCGGCAACCTTATCCGTATCGCCAGAGGCGAGGATATCGGCACCGTAGTAAGGCCCTGAAATCAATCTTTTCGCGGAGGTAGCGTGAACAGGCACAGCATGAACGAGATAAAAGAGAAGATGGAGCGGGCTATTTCGGCGCTTGGTCATGAGTTTTCATCTTTAAGGACAGGGCGGGCCTCTGTCGCTATCTTTGACACTGTAATGGTGGATTATTACGGCACCCCGACGCCCCTTAATCAGGTGGCTACCTTGAGCGCGCCCGAGCCCAGGCTTATAATTATTCAACCTTGGGACGTATCTCAGATAAGGGCCATTGAGAAGGCCATCACCTCTTCCGTTCTCGGTCTCACCCCATCCAACGACGGCAAGATAATACGCATCAACATCCCGCAGCTTACCGAGGAGAGAAGAAGGGAACTCGTCAAGGTAGCCCATAATTTTGCCGAAGAGTGCCGGGTCTCCATCAGGAACATACGCAGGGAGTTTAACGATAAGGCCAAAAAGCTTGAAAAAAATAAGGAAATTTCGCAGGACGAGCATAAGAAGGTCTGTGAAGATATCCAGTCCGTGACGGATAATTATATCAAGAAGGTGGAAGAGGCCCTTTCCAGAAAAGAGGCCGAGATTATGGAGATTTAGGCTTGCCCGCACGTGGCGTTTTTTTTGTATATGGTGATGTAATTGTGCACGGAGCACCTTTATTGCCTGCGGCCCTTTTCTCTTCCATATTATCAAAGGCGTATGAAGATGAATGATTTTACTCAAATGGAGCCGCCTCGTCATATAGCCATCATAATGGACGGCAATGGCCGCTGGGCGCGTAAAAGGCTCCTCAACAGGATTAACGGCCACAAAAAAGGCATCGAGGTCGTTAGAGACATTGTGACCTGCTGCAGGGAGCTTGGCGTCAAGTATCTTACGCTCTACACCTTTTCAAGGGAAAACTGGCAGCGTCCTGCCGAGGAAGTGGGCTTTCTCATGCGTCTTCTTGAGAAACATCTGAAAAAAGACGAGGACCTCTTTCTGAACAACAGGATACGCTTCAAGGCAATAGGCAATATCGCGGAACTGCCGGTAAACGTGCGCGGGGCAATCGAAGGGCTCGAAAAGAAGACGGCCTCATTTACCGATATGTACCTTCAGCTCGCGCTCAGTTACAGCGGACGTGATGAGATAATACGCGCGGCGAAGATACTTGTGGAAAAGGCGGCGAAGGGACAGATTAAGGCGGAAGATATTACGGAAGATATCTTCAGTGAGGGGCTTTACACGGCAGGAGTGCCGGACCCCGATCTTCTCATCAGGACAAGCGGCGAGAGCAGGATAAGTAATTTTCTCCTCTGGCAGCTCGCCTATACGGAGATTCATATAACGGATGTGCTCTGGCCGGACTTTTCCAGAGAGCACCTCACGAATGCCATTCGCGACTATCATCAGCGTGAACGGCGCTTCGGCCTTGTGAAAGAAAAGGTCGGCGCGCTTCTTTAATATATCTCCATTGAAATCAATTCACGTTGTCATGAGGCACACTTCGCGAGAGCGGGGGAGGCGACACTGAAAAGGGTAGCCACAGCCTTTTTACTCATTCCTGCCGTAGTAGCGCTCGTACTCTATGGCCCGTCTGTCCTCATACTTCTTGTGGTGATGGCCCTTACCTTTCTTGCGCTCCTTGAGTACAACAGGATAAGCTCCCTCATAACCGGCGGCAGAGGCGGCGTACTGCCTTCTATTATAGGCCTTGTCGTGCCGCTCTGCGTTTACCATCACTCCGGACAGGGGGCCTCGCCGGGGCTTTTTATAGCCGCGTTCTTTGTCTTTTTATTCTCGGCCCTCCCCGGTGTAAAGAACTTCAGGCAAATTCTGCCCGAGACGGCCTTGAAGACAACGGGGCTCGTATATATAAGCCTTCCGCTATCCTACTTCATACTCCTCTTTCACGCTCCGCTTGGAAGGTGGTGGATACTTTTTTTCCTCACCGTAATCTGGTGTAACGATTCCTTTGCCTATGTCTTCGGCAAGGCCCTTGGCCGCCATAAGCTCTGCCCCTCCATAAGTCCGGGTAAAACCATTGAGGGGGCCGTAGGGGGGCTGGCATCCGGCATCGTGGCCGCCCTTGTTTTTAACGCCATGGCGCCTCTTACCGGCTACGGCGGCATAGTTGTTATCGCCCTTGTCACCGGGGTCCTCGGTATCGCCGGAGACCTCTCCGAGTCCGTCATAAAAAGGGGCGCCGGGGTGAAGGACTCGGGGACCATAGTGCCGGGACACGGCGGCATACTGGACAGGATAGACAGCATGTTCTTTTCCCTGCCCGCCATTTATATGCTGGCAATATACCTTAAAATATAGGATACTATTAAATTATGTCTTTTAGCATACAGGAGATGGGGGCGTTCTTTTAATGGGTTCACAGAAGTCTCTTTCCATACTGGGGTCAACGGGCTCCATAGGCCGCAGTACCCTTGATGTGGTGCGCGCCAACCCCGGGAGGTTCGCTGTGAGGGGGCTCTCGGCGGGCCGTAATATAAAGCTCCTGAAGGCTCAGATAGAGGAGTTCAGCCCCGCTTATGTCTCGGTACTTGACGCCGGCGACGCCAGTGAGATTGAGTCCTGCTTTAAGGGCAGGGTAGAGGTAGGCGCAGGCGCCGGCGGCGCCTGCGCGGTAGCGTCCATGGATGGGGCCGATTGTGTGGTAGCCGCCATATCCGGGGCCGCGGGGCTTGTGCCCACCATGGCCGCCGTAGAGGCCGGCAAGCAGATAGCCCTTGCCAACAAGGAGACAATGGTGGCCGCCGGGGCCCTTGTAATGGAGACGGCGAAAAGGACCGGCGCAAACATACTGCCCGTTGACAGCGAGCACAGCGCGCTCTTTCAGTCGCTGGCCGGTCACAGGTCAAGCGACGTGCGGCGGATAATACTTACGGCTTCGGGAGGGCCTTTTTTTAACGCCAAAAATATAGACCTCGGCTCCGTTACACCCGAGCAGGCCCTGAACCATCCGAGATGGTCCATGGGCAAAAAAGTGACCATTGATTCCGCCACACTCGTAAACAAGGGCCTTGAGGTCATAGAGGCGAGCTGGCTCTTCGGTTTTCCCGCCGACAGGATATCCGTCTCCATCCATCCGCAGAGCATAGTACACTCCATGGTGGAGTACGTTGACGGCTCCATTATCTCGCAGATGGGAGTCGCGGACATGAAGGGACCCATAGCCTACGCCCTCGGTTACCCGGAGAGGATAAGCGACGCCATGGAGCCGCTGAGTCTTAACGGGCTTTCTCTTGATTTTTTCGCCCCGGACCTTGAGAAATTCCCCTGTCTCGGTCTTGCCTACGGGGCCCTGCGCATAGGCGGCACGGCCCCGGCCGTACTGAACGCCGCGGACGAGGTGGCAGTAGAGTGCTTTTTAAACGGGGAAATTGGATTTATAGACATATACAGGGTAATAGACCACGTGCTTTGCTCCTGCACATCGGGTAAGGTCACTGCCATAGGCGATGTTTTAGCCGCCGATAACGAGGCAAGGGCAAAGGCCCGTGAAATTATCAGAACCTTGAGGTAATAACAATTATGGTTACAGTAATTTCCTTTGTCATAGTGCTTGGCGTTCTCGTCTTTATTCATGAGTTCGGCCATTTTGTCGTCGCCAAGTTAAGCAACATCAAGGTAGAGAAGTTTTCACTTGGTTTCGGCCCAAAGCTGATAGGCGTGAAAAAAGGCGAGACCGAGTATATGCTGAGCCTTCTGCCCCTTGGCGGTTATGTGAAGATGATAGGCGAGGCCCCGGGTGAGGAGATATCGGAAGAGGATAAAAAGAGGTCCTTTACGGCAAAAAGCCCCCTTAACAGGGCGGCCATAGTAGCCGCAGGGCCTGTGATGAACCTTATCCTGGCCTTTATACTGCTTCCGCTTATCTATATCATAGGCATCGAGGTCCCGGCCTATCTTGAAAGGCCCACTGCCGTGGGTTATGTTTTTGTTGATAGCCCGGCACAGAAGGCGGGCTTGAAAAAAGGCGATATCATAAAGCTTGTAGACAACAAACCCGTTAAGACCTGGCAGGACTTCATAAGCATAACTGCCATGAATCCTGAGAGCACACTGAGGCTTTCCATAAAAAGGGACGGTAAAGTCGTTGAGGCCACTGTAAATCCCGATACATCTGCAAAGACGGGAGCCGGTACCATAGGGGTATTGCCGCCCATGCGCCCTGTCATCAGCACTGTCAACAAGGGCTACCCGGCTTACAAGGCCGGTTTAAGGGCGGGTGATGAGATACTTTCCGTGAACGGGCACTCCATAACGCACTGGATTGAGCTCGAATCCCTTGTAAGCAAGGACGCGGCCAGCAAACGCTTTACCATAAAAAGGGGCGAAAAGACCTTTGATGTGGATATAACCCCGCGTGCCGCCGATGACGGCAAGAGGTTTCTTATAGGCGTATCAAGAGAGGAAGAACGGGCGCTTAAAAAATACGGGGTCAGTGAATCCATAGTAAAGGGGCTCTCCGCCTCCGTGGAGATGACGGAAAAGCTCTTTGTCGTCATAAAGGGCCTTATCGTGGGGCAATACTCCCTCAAGACCCTGGGCGGTCCCATAATGATAGCGCAGGTGGCGGGCAGGGCCGCCCATGAGGGGCTCTCGGACATACTCTCTCTTGTGGCCTTCCTGAGCCTTCAGCTCGGAATAATCAACCTCTTTCCCATACCCGTGCTTGACGGCGGCCATATCATGTTTCTTGCCGTGGAGTCCATAAAGGGACGGCCCCTCAGCGACAGGTTCATGGGCATAGCACAGCAGATAGGCATAGCCCTTATCATAAGCCTCATGGTGCTTGTCACCTATAACGATATATTTCGTATCTTCAGTTGAGGCTCAATGAGAAAAGGCGGGCCTCGTCTGCGCAAAAGGGACTTCAGTTTTGATCCTCGCCATTGATACATCGGGAAGGTCCGGAAGCATCGCGCTTGTGGACAGGGGACGGCTCGTGGCCGAACGCACTGTTGGCGACGCCGGTCCTCATGCGGGCTGGCTACCTGGTAATATCGCCGGAATCTGCGCCTCTAACGGCATAACCCTTAATGAGATAGACCTCTATGCCGCCACGGCGGGACCGGGCTCCTTTACGGGGCTGCGCATTGGTTTGACTACCATAAAGGGCCTTGCCTGGTCCCTTGATAAGCCCGTCGCCCCTGTCTCCACCCTTAGAGCCCTTGCCATGAACGCCGCTACTGCCGGCGTGCCCGTATGCCCCATACTCGACGCAAGAAAGTCCGAGGTCTACACGGCGCTTTATACCTTTAAGAACGGAGAGGCCGAGGTCCTTATGGAGCCCGTCTCCATAAGACCGGAGGCCCTTTTTGAGAACCTCAACGCCCTCTGCCCCGAGTCGGGCCCTGTAATCTTTCTCGGTAACGGCCTCTGCGTATACGGTGAGCTTATTCAGAAGGGCCGCAAGGGCGCTGTTCTGGCCCCGGAGCCGCTTTGGATTGTGAGGGCATACAATGTCGCGGCTCTTGCCGGGGCGAGGGGGGCCGAGTCAACTACGGCCCTTGCGCTGGCCCCATTTTATCTCAGAAAATCAGAGGCCGAGATAAGGCTCAAGGCCCGCGGCAACGGCTAATAGGGCCACTGTCATGTTGACAAGGCTTTTCTTGTAAGTTATTATAACTGAACCAGGTTCACAACTATCGAGAAGGTTTATTTCTCTCTTTTAATTCCCATCGCCCATATGGGAGTTTTATCTTTATTATTACTTGAGTTTAAGGAGGCGCCATGCTGGAGCAGACAGAACTTGTGGAAAGACTTCTGGAGGAAAACGAGGCATTTAAAAAAGCCTATAACGAGCATAAAGGATACAAGCAGAGAGTCTGCGAGTTGGAAAAAAAAGGCATATTAAACAGCGAAGAGAGGCTTGAGGAAAAGAGGCTCAAGAAGCTGAAGCTCGCCCTCAAGGATGATATGGAAAAGATGCTTATAGAGGCAATGGAGGGCTAAACAGGGAAGGGGCTTTTTTTTCCGGCGAATATGTGAGTAGAGTCTCTGCCGTTTAAATGTCTGTGGTGCCGGTGAGCGGCCCTCTCGCCCCGGCAGAGGTATTGACAGAATAACGCCGAGAAATTTTTTTTTGCGAGGCCGGTAAATGGACCTGCAGGTGAACGACTTTTCTCGGGTCCGTGTACATAAGAAGCCACGCAATGAAGAGGATTTTTTGCGCTATCAAGACACCGCGCTAAAAGAGGCCCCAATGGGGCCCGGAGGATGGTCACAGGAATGAGTCAGAGAAGCGACAGGATTAAGAAAGGTCTGGAGAGGGTGCCCCACAGGGCCCTGATGTACGCCACAGGCGTGCCTAAAAAAGAGATGAACAAACCCTTTATCGGCCTTGCATCCAGCTTTACGGACCTCATACCCGGCCATATCGGCATGAGAGACCTTGAGCGTTTTATTGAAAAAGGCATTCATACGGGCGGAGGCTATCCCTTTATCTTCGGGTTGCCCGGCGTCTGCGACGGCATCGCCATGGGGCACAAGGGCATGCACTATTCATTGCCGCTGCGCGACCTTATCGCCGACCTCGTTGAAAGCGTGGCCGAGGGCCATGCCCTTGACGGCATGGTATTTCTCACAAACTGCGATAAGATAAGCCCGGGTATGCTCATGGCCGCGGCGCGGCTCAACATACCCTCAATAATCGTCTCGGCCGGTCCCATGATGACCGGAAGGTACAGGGGCAAGAAGCTCTCTCTCATACGCAATACATTCGAGGCCATGGGCCGCTTCAAGAACGGCGAGATAAGCGCCGATGAGCTCAACGCCTGTGAGATGGGCGCCTGCCCCGGAGCGGGAAGCTGTCAGGGGCTTTATACGGCCAATACCATGAATTGCCTTACCGAGGCCATGGGCATGAGCCTTCCCTGGTGCGGAACGGCCCTGGCGGGCTCGGCTGAAAAAAGAAGAATCGCCTTTGAGAGCGGCGTGAAAATAGTTGAGCTTGTGCAGAAGAAGGTGACGCCCCGCAAGATTCTCACAAGGGCCGCCTTTGAGAACGCCATCAGGGTAGACCTTGCCCTCGGCGGCTCAACCAATACGGTACTCCATCTCCTTGCCATAGCCCATGAGGCGGGAGTAGAACTGCCCCTTGAGCTATTTGATACCATAAGCAAGACCACGCCGCATATCGCCTCATTAGAGCCTGTTGGCGACTATTACATGGAAGACCTGCACTGGGCGGGCGGCATAGGCGCGGTGCTCTCAAGGCTCAAGGATTCCCTTAAGGATAACCCCACGGTTTCCGGCAGGCGTATCAAGGCCATTGCCTCGGCGTGCGATTACATAGACGACAATGTCCTGCGGCCCCTGAAGAGGCCCTATCACAAGGAAGGCGGCATAGCCATATTAAAGGGCAACCTCGCGCCCCTTGGCGCCGTGGTCAAGCAGTCCGGCGTAAGCAGCGCCATGATGAGGTTTTCAGGACGGGCCCGTGTCTTTGACTCTGAAGAGAAGGCCATGAAGGCAATACTTAAAAAAGATATTAAAAAGGGCGATTGCATTGTCATACGGTATGAGGGGCCAAAGGGCGGCCCGGGTATGCGGGAGATGCTCTCACCCACGGCCACGCTCATGGGCATGGGCCTTGGCGACTCCGTGGCCCTTCTTACGGACGGAAGGTTTTCGGGCGGCACACGTGGGCCCTGCATAGGGCATATCTCCCCCGAGGCCATGGAGGGCGGTCCCATAGCCCTTGTAAAAGAAGGCGACCTCATAGAGATGGATATTCATAAAAGAAGCCTTCAGCTAAGGGTAGCGCCAGGGGACCTTGAGAGGCGGCGCAAGGCATGGAAGGCCCCGGCCCCGAAGATAAAGACGGGATGGTTAAGCAGGTACGCCCGCAACGTCACCTCCGCCAACACCGGAGCCGTGCAGAAATAGAGGCCTGATGGTGCTCGACTGCAGGGTGGACGCTTTGGGGGGGTATGCTTCAGGGCGATGATGGGGTTTTAACCCTGAAAAACGGGAATAACGGGTGAGGTTATTAAGGGCTATGATAAAGCCGTTGGAAGTGTTATTACATGAGCCGGGGCTTTTTTCTTACCGCAAAGAGGATTGAACTATTATGACAAAAAACAAGATGATTACAGGCGCCGAGATATTAATTGAGTGTCTGAAAAAAGAAGGCGTAAAGACTATCTTCGGCTTTCCTGGCGGCGCGGTGCTCCCCGTATATGATGTGCTTTACGACGCGCCCATCGAGCATATACTGGTCCGCCATGAGCAGGGCGCCGTGCATATGGCCGACGGCTACGCCAGGGTTTCGGGCAAACCCGGCGTTGTCCTCGTAACCTCGGGGCCGGGCGCCACCAATACGGTTACGGGCATTGCCACGGCGTATATGGACTCCATACCCATGGTCGTCTTCAGTGGACAGGTCCCCTCTGCCCTCATAGGCAATGATGCCTTTCAGGAGGCCGACATCGTGGGCATTACAAGGCCCTGCACAAAGCATAATTACCTTGTAAAGGACATCGCGGACCTCGCCACCATCATCAAGGAGGCCTTTTATATAGCCACCACAGGAAGGCCCGGTCCCGTGCTTGTGGATATCCCCAAGGATATCTTTACTGCCAAAATAGCCTTCGACTACCCCGAGAAGGTGAGCATACTCAGTTATCAGCCCACATACAAGGGGCATCCCGGGCAGGTGAAGAAGGCCCTTGATTTCATATTGAAGTCAAAGAGGCCCGTCGTATACGCAGGCGGAGGTGTGCTCCTCTCAAACGCCTCAAAGGAGCTTACAAAATTTTCTGAAAAGCTGGGCCTGCCCACAACCACAACGCTCATGGGGCTTGGCGGCTTTCCCGGCACGCACCCGCTCTTTCTCGGCATGCTCGGCATGCACGGAACCTATACGGCCAACATGGCCGTAACGGACACGGATTGCCTTATCGCCATAGGCTCCCGTTTTGATGACAGGGTCACGGGCAAGATAGCCGAGTTCGCCCCTTATGCCGGGGTGGTGCATATCGACATAGACCCCACGTCCATCAGCAAGAACGTAAAGGTGGATATACCCATAGTGGGAGACGTGAAGAAGGTCCTTAATGACCTGCTCAAGGCCCTGCCAAAGGCCGCTCAGCTGAAAAAGTTCAAGGAGAATACGCGGCCATGGAGCGATGAAATCGCCAAGTGGAGTTCCGAGCACAGCCTTACCTATGACAGGACCCCGGGGGAGAGGATAAAACCCCAGTATGTAGTGGAAAAGCTCTACGAGGCAACTAAAGGCGACGCCATAATCACCACCGAGGTCGGGCAGAATCAGATGTGGGCCGCGCAGTTTTTCAAGTTCGATAAACCGCGCACCTTTCTCACCTCGGGCGGCCTCGGAACCATGGGCTACGGCTTTCCCGCGGCCATAGGCGCACAGATTGCCTTTCCGCGAAAGACCGTAATCGATATAGCGGGAGACGGCTCCATACAGATGAACATACAGGAGATTGCCACGGCCGTTCAGTACAGGCTACCCGTAATCGTGGCCATACTCAACAACATGGTCCTGGGCATGGTAAGACAATGGCAGGAACTCTTCTATGACAAGAGATACTCCCATACATGCATGTCCGTGGCCCCGGATTACGTAAAACTCGCCGAGGCATACGGGGCGGCCGGCTTCAAGGTGACGGAGACGGCTGATGTGGAGAAGGTGATAAAGAAGGCCCTCAAGATAAAAGACAGACCTGTTATCATTGATTTCCGCGTCGAGCCTTTCGAGGGGGTTTACCCCATGGTGCCGGCAGGTCAACCCCTTAACAAGATGCTCCTTGTATAGTCTCTCCTGACAATGTATATTTAACGTGGAGGATAGATTGCGTCATACTATTTCCGTGCTTGTTACAAATGAATTCGGTGTGCTCTCAAGGATTTCGGGTCTCTTTTCGGGACGGGGCTTTAATATTGAGTCCCTTACAGTGGCCGAGACGCTGGACCCCTCTGTATCGCGCATGACCATTATAACAAGGGGCAACGATAAGGTCCTTGAGCAGATAACCAAACAGCTCAATAAGCTCATAAGCGTTATAAAGGTCCATGACTTTACCGCTGAGGAGCATATCGAGCGTGAACTCGCCATGATAAAGGTCTCCTCAAAGACGGAGAACAGGGCGGAGATACTGAGCATAGTGGAGATTTTCAGGGGTAGAATCGTGGATATCAGCCACAGGAGCTATACCATAGAAATAACCGGAGACTGCGATAAGATAAGGGCTATTACAGATCTCCTGCGCCCATTCGGCATAAAGGAAATCGCGCGCACCGGAAGCCTCGTTGTAGCCAGAAGCCCGAAACAGAGATAGAGTCATTCCTCATCTTACGGTCCAACGGCCCTTTGGAACTCGGGGCATGGGCCTTTTTGATGAGTTTTGATACAAAAACAGGAGGTTTTTTCATATGAAGGTTTTTTACGACAAGGACGCAGAATTAGGACTTATTCGCGGTAAGAATGTAGCCATCATAGGTTTTGGAAGTCAGGGCCACGCCCATGCCCAAAACCTCACAGATAGCGGCGTGAACGTAGTAGTAGGGCTCAGAAAAGGCGGCGGCTCATGGGGTAAGGCCGTTAAAGCGGGGCTTACCGTAAAAGAGGTCCCCGAGGCCGTAAAGGGCGCCGACGTTGTAATGATACTTATCCCCGATGAGACGCAGGGCGATACATACAAGTGCGAAATCGCCCCGAATCTTAAAAAGGGCGCATATCTCGCCTTTGCCCATGGCTTTAATATTCATTTTGGCCAGATAGTTCCGCCTGCCGATGTAAACGTATTCATGGTGGCACCCAAGGGGCCCGGCCACCTTGTAAGGCACGAGTTCACAAAAGGGGGCGGCGTGCCCACCCTTGTGGCCGTGCATCAGGACCCGGCCGGTGATACGCTTGCCGTGGGCCTTGCCTATGCCTCGGCAAATGGCGGCGGAAGGGCAGGCATAATACAGACTACCTTCAAGTGCGAGACAGAAACCGACCTCTTCGGTGAGCAGGCCGTGCTCTGCGGCGGCATCAGCGCCCTTATCACCGCGGGCTTCGAGACTCTTACAGAGGCAGGTTTTCCGCCTGAGATGGCATACTTCGAGTGCCTCCATGAGACAAAACTCATAGTGGACCTCATATACGAGGGAGGTATCTCCAACATGAGGTACTCCATAAGCAACACGGCGAAATACGGTGATATGACACGCGGGCCCCGTCTTATTACAGATGAGACCAAAAAAGAGATGAAAAAAATACTCGACGAGATTCAGTCCGGCGCCTTTGCCAGGGAATGGATGCTTGAGAACAAGGTTAATAAACCGGTGTTCAACGCCCTCAGCCGCCGCGGCGAGGACCATCCCATCGAGGCCGTTGGCAACAAGCTCCGGGCCATGATGCCGTGGCTTGCCAAGGGTAAGATAGTAGACAGGGAGAAGAATTAGTCTCTCTTCCGATATGAAAAGCGCCGCGGAAGGAGAAAAGAAAGAGGCCCATTATTGCGATTGCATGAAGATACCTCTGGCCGTTGAGGGTTATCCCTTCATGCTTTTGGCCCTTCTTGTCACCATAGCTGTTTTCTGGGGTACGCGCTCATGGTTGGCAGGGGCCTTGTTTTTTGCTATATTCATCTTTGTAGTGGCCTTTTTCAGGGACCCGAGGAGAAATATCCCCGAGGACCCCGCCTCAATAGTCAGCCCTGCGGACGGGCGGGTAATAATTATTGACAGGGTCTTTGACAGCCGCTTTACGAATACAGAGACCATTAAGATAAGTATCTTCATGAATCTCTTCAACGTTCATGTCAACAGGGCCCCTGCCTCGGGGCGGGTCCGTAAGATAATCTATAACCCGGGGAAATTTTTCTCCGCCAACCTCGACAAGGCCAGCCTCGAAAACGAGCAGAACGCCGTTATAGCCACGGGCCCCGATGGTCAGGTCTTTGTCTTTAATCAGATAGCCGGCCTTGTGGCAAGGCGTATCGTATGCCGGCTGAGTGAGGGCATGGAAATCACCCGGGGCAAGAGGTTCGGTCTTATAAGGTTCGGCTCAAGGCTTGACGTATATCTTCCCGCTAATTCACGTATTACCGTTAAAAAAGGCGATAAGGTGAAAGCGGGCACTTCAATTCTGGGGTACTGGTCATGAAAGACAGAGAGCTGCGAAGGCCCGCAAAGGGCAGGGGGCTTAAAAAAGAGAATCTGAAAAGGGGAATTTTTCTCCTTCCCAATCTCCTTACAAGCATGAGCCTTCTCGGAGGCTTTTATGCCATAGTGGCGTGTTTTGACGGAAAGTTCGACCACGCCGCAATCGCCATATTCATATCCGCCGCCCTTGATGGTCTTGACGGCAGGCTGGCGAGGCTTACGCACACGACGAGCAAGTTCGGCGCGGAGTACGATTCGCTTGCCGATCTTGTGGCCTTTGGTCTTGCACCGGGAGTGCTCATTTTTACCTGGGCGCTCCGTCCCTTTGGACGCTACGGATGGCTCGCGGCCTTTCTCTACGTTGTATGCGGGGCCCTGAGGCTGGCGCGTTTCAATGTGCAGATTTCAAGGGTAGAGAGCAAGCGCTTCAACGGTCTGCCCATACCGGCGGCCGCGGCCCTTGTGGCCTCTACGGTGCTTCTCTTTTTCTACCTCGGCAAGGGACAGGAAATGGCCAAGCATATAACAGTGCTTCTTCTTGTATATATGCTCGCCTTCCTTATGATTAGCAATATAAAGTTTTACAGCTTTAAAGAACTTAATCTCAAACGCAGGATGCCCTTCAGGCTCCTTGTCGGGCTTATATTCGTTATGGTGGTCATAGTGGCCGAACCGCCTGTTACGCTCTTTATCCTCTTTTTCGCTTACGCGGCCTCTGGCCCCGTGGTCTGGCTTATTGAAAGGAGAAAGAAGGTCCGCGTCGCCGCTGATGCCGATGATACGGGCAAAAAGAGCATAACCCGCCATACATGAGGAAAATTAAGAAATGGATATTGTAAAGATACTGGATACGACACTTCGCGACGGTGAGCAATCGCCCGGCGCTTCCATGAACGTAGACGAAAAACTCATCGTCGCCCGTCAGCTCGCAAGGCTCGGCGTCGATGTCATAGAGGCGGGTTTCGCCTACAGCTCGCCCGGCGATTTCGAGTCTATCAGGGCCATTGCGGCCGAGGTGGAAGGCCCTGTCATAAGCAGTCTTGCCCGCGCAAAGCCAGAAGACATTGACCGCGCCGCCGAGGCCCTTAAAGGCGCCCCGAAGGTGCGCATACATACCTTTATCTCTACCTCTGATATTCACTTGAAGTACCAGTTCAAGATGACAAAAAGTGAAGCCATGAAGAGGGCCGTCGAGATGGTGGAAAGGGCCAGAGGTTATGTGGAGGACGTGGAGTTCTCACCCATGGACGCCTCGCGGAGCGACCCGGAGTATCTCTACGAGGTGCTCACTGCCGTTATCAAGGCCGGGGCTACTACGCTCAATATACCCGATACCGTGGGTTACGCGCTCCCCGATTCCTTCGGTGGTCTCATAGCCGGTATTAAAAAGAACGTGCCAGGCATAGAAAAGGCCGTTATCTCCGTCCACTGCCACAACGACCTGGGGCTTGCCACGGCCAACTCGCTCTCTGCCGTTATTAACGGGGCCAGACAGCTCGAATGCACGATTAACGGCATCGGCGAGCGCGCCGGCAATGCCTCTCTTGAGGAGCTCGTCATGATAATAAAGACACATGGCGATACGCTCGGTCTTGAGACGAATATAGACTCTACACAGATATACCCCTCTTCGCGCCTCGTAAGCGGCATAACCGGCATTGGAATTCAGCCCAACAAGGCCATTGTAGGGGAAAACGCCTTTGCACACGAGTCGGGCATTCATCAGGACGGACTGCTCAAGGATAAGGCCACTTATGAGATAATGAGGCCGGAATCCGTCGGGCTTGCCCGCTCCACCCTTGTAATGGGCAAGCACTCGGGCAGGCACGCCTTTGCCACGCGCATCAGCGAGCTGGGTTACGAGATTGACTCCGAGAACCTCCAGAAGGCCTTTGAGAGGTTTAAACTCCTCGCCGATAAGAAAAAAGAGGTCTTTGACGAGGACATTGAGGCCATTGTGCAGGACGAGGTCCTGAGGATGGATAATATCGAGGAGTTCAAGCTTCTTACCCTTGATGTTCACAGCGGCACGGAGACCCACCCCGTTGCCACGGTGGAGATGGAGGTCCATGGCAAAAAAGTGAAGGAGAGCGTTGTTGGCGACGGACCCGTTGACGCCGCGTACAGGACCATAAAAAAGATTACCAATACAAGGAGCAAGCTCCTGAAGTATTCCGTGAACGCCATTACAGGAGGTACGGACGCTCAGGGCGAGGTCACGGTGCGCATATCCGAGGGAGAGTGCATAGCGCTTGGACAGGGCGCGCATACGGACATTATAGTGGCCAGCGCCAAGGCATACGTAAACGCCCTTAACAGGCTCGAATACAGAAAACGCCATAAGAGAGAGGGCATTATTTAGAGCCTTTTCCGAAATGGCGGCCAAATCGGGCATGTGGGCGGATAAGCGGCCAGGAGGCGCGCAGAACAGAGGGCTTTCTGGCGGTTGCCCTTATAACTAATTCATGTTACCAATTAATCATAGTAAGGACAGAGGTTTGCATATGGCTCCCATGACAATAACCGAGAAGATTCTGGCCCGTCACGCGGGAAAAAAATACGTATCGCCCGGGGAACTCATTAACGCGAAGGTAGACATCGCCCTTGGCAATGACATCACCGCTCCCATTGCCATAAAGGGCTTTGAGGGGACTGGCGCGAAAAAGGTCTTTAACAGAAACAGGGTCGTCCTTGTGCCCGACCACTTTACGCCCAATAAAGACATAAAATCCGCCGAGCAGGTAAAGGTGCTCCGTGAATTCGCGAAAAAGCACCGCCTCAGCCACTACTACGAGGGCGGCGATGTGGGCGTGGAGCACGCCCTTTTGCCTGAGCGCGGCGTAGTCGTGCCCGGTGACCTTGTCATAGGGGCGGACTCCCATACATGCACCTACGGCGCCATCGGCGCATTTGCCACAGGCGTGGGTTCAACAGACCTTGCCGCCGCCATGATTACGGGCGAGCTCTGGTTCAAGGTCCCGGAATCCATGAAGTTCATCTTCCATGGCAAACTCCGCAAATGGGTCTCCGGCAAAGACCTTATCCTTCATGTTATCGGTCAAATAGGCGTTGACGGCGCCCTTTACAGGGCAATGGAGTTCTGCGGGGATACCATTGAGCGCCTCTCCATGGAGAGCAGGCTTTCCATGTGCAATATGGCCATAGAATCAGGGGCCAAGAACGGCATAATTCCGCCTGACGCGATTACGGAAAAATACGTCAAGGGCCGCGCCGAGCGCAGGTATAAATTTTACGCCAGTGATGCTGACGCGAAATACGCCGAGGTTATCGAGATTGACACAACCTCGATAGAGCCAAAAGTGGCCCTGCCGTCATTGCCGGAAAATACGAAAAACATCAGTGAAATCGGTAGGATAAGCATAGACCAGAGCATAATCGGCTCATGCACCAACGGCAGGATAGAAGACCTTGAAATAGCGGCGAAGATTCTGAAGGGCCGAAAAGTTGCCCCCTATGTAAGGCTCATTATAATTCCCGCTACTCCCATGATATACAAAGAGGCGCTGAAAAGGGGATACTTTCAGATATTTACAGAGGCCGGCGCCATTATCAGCCCCCCAACGTGCGGCCCCTGTCTCGGCGGCCACATGGGCATACTCGCCGAGGGCGAGGTCGCCATATCCACTACGAACAGAAACTTCGTAGGACGTATGGGCCACCCCAAAAGTGAGGTCTACCTCTCTAACCCTGCCGTAGCCGCGGCCTCGGCCATAAAAGGCTATATCGCCCATCCCGACGAGGTAATGGGCAGAAAAGCCGCCTGAAGGGGCCTCTTAAGGGGGGAGCAAGGGCACTGTAACAAAAGGGGAGGGGGCATAAGCAGGTCTGCCTGAAAAGGGCCGAAGGGGAGATGGTTTAAAAATACGGGTGGGGAGCCATGGACATAGGCTGATACGGTCTATAAAGAGGCTGGATGAGAAAGCAGGTTAGAAGAAAAGCCCCGTCCCGCTCCCTTGACTTTGATATTATCGCCCCTTTTTACGACCTTGGTATCTGGTTTATCAGCCTTTTTATGGGCGGCGAGAAGCGGCTGAGACAGGCTTTCATAAATGAGGCCATGCCCCTTGAGGGTAAGAGAACCCTTGAGATATTCGCCGGTACGGCAACGCTCTCGCTTCTTGCGCGCAGGTATGGCGCGTATGCCGTTGCAACGGATATAAGCGCGCCCATGTTGAAGGTGGCCGGGGCAAAATCCCGAAGCAAGGGCCTTTCTATTGGTCTGGTACGGAGTGATTCGGCCTCACTTCCATTTCGTGACGCCACATTCGACCGGGCGTTGGTCTGCATGGGTCTCCATGAGGTTGAACCGCTTCAGACCGGGGCCGCCTTGAGGGAGGCCGCCCGTATCCTTGAAAGCGGCGGCAGGCTTGTTATAGAAGACTATCATAAGGCCACGGGCCTGGCCGGGGCTCTTCAGCGTTTTTTCTTCCTCTTTACCGAGGGGAGCGAAGCAAGGGACTGGCTGGAGTGTGATATCCAGGGTATGCTGCGGCGCGAGGGCTTCAAGGGATTCAGGAGGAAGTTTCTCCATAAGGGACTCCTGCAGATTATCACGGCTGAAAAGGCATAAAATAAAACCAATAGCGGAAGAGGCTTTCTGTCTTTGAAGATACCTTCCGCGCATAATTGACGAAGACGGCAAATGAGTGGGCTGGGCTCACCTAAAAAAACAGGCAAAAAAGGAGTAAGGGATGAAGTTCAGGGGTAGGGTCTGGAAATACGGCTCTGACATAGATACGGACAGGATAATACCGGCAAGGTATCTGAATACCTCGGACCCTGCTGAGTTGGCCGCTCATTGCATGGAGGATGAGGACCCGGAGTTCAGCTCAAAGGTGAAAAAAGGCGACATAATCCTTGCGGCGAAAAACTTCGGTTGCGGCTCGTCACGTGAGCACGCGCCCATTGCCATCAAGGCGAGCGGCGTCTCCTGCGTCATAGCGGAGAGCTTCGCGAGAATCTTTTTCAGGAATTCCTTTAACATGGGGCTTCCAATACTTGAGTCGGCAGAGGCCCACGCCGCCTCGAAGCAGGGCGATGTACTTGAGGTGGATATGGACAGGGGTCTCATACGCAACATCACAAGAAAGAAAACCTTCAATGCCTCACCGGTGCCTCCTTTCATGCAGGAGCTTCTGAAGTGCGGTGGATTGTTGCAGTCAATTAAAAAGAAGAAAAGGGGATAGAGAAATGAGAGAGGGCAGAGAGGGTAGAAAAAGCACAATAATAGCAAGCGAGAAACTCCATATAGAGAACAAGACCCTGTGGGTGGATCTCAGAGAGAACAACAGGGGACGGTTCATGCAGATTGCGGAGCTTTCCAATGACAGAAAAAGCACCGTGGTAGTGCCCTTAAGCGGACTTGAGGTCTTTATAGAGTCTTTGCAGAAGATATCGGCAGGCGACGGCGAAGAGCACTAACCATCAATCAGGCTTAAAATAATTATACAACCGGGGAGATTATATTGTGAAGAGGTTTAAGGTAGCTGTGCTCAAAGGGGACGGCATCGGGCCCGAAATCGTGGATGAGGCCCTTAAGACCCTTACGGTCATCGGAAAAAAGTTTAATGTTTCCTGGACTCTTGTCGAGGCCCTTGTTGGAGGTGCCTCCATTGACGAGTCCGGCGTACCCCTTACGGACGAGACCCTCGACCTTGCCTTCAGAAGCGACGCCATACTGCTTGGGGCCGTTGGAGGACCAAAGTGGGAAGGACTTGATTATGCCGTAAGGCCGGAGAGGGCGCTACTGAAGCTCCGCAAGGAACTTGCCCTTTTTGCCAACCTGCGTCCTACAAAGATATACGACTCCCTCATAGACGCCTCTTCACTGAAGCCCGATGTTGTAAGGGGCGTTGATATACTCGTGGTCAGGGAGCTTACGGGGGGGCTTTACTTCGGTACGCCCCGCGGGGTGGAAAAGCTCTCCGACGGCTCGGAAAAGGGCACTAACACCATGACCTATACCACGAACGAGATAGAGAGGATAGCCGTCGTGGCCTTTGAGGTGGCGCGCCTCAGAAAGAAGAAGGTGGTAAGCGTAGACAAGGCCAATGTGCTTGAGTCAACGGAGCTCTGGAGAAAGATAGTGACAGAGGTGGGCAAAGAGTACGCCGATGTTGAGCTCTCGCATATGTATGTTGATAACTGCGCCATGCAGCTTGTGAGGAATCCGGGACAGTTCGATGTTATTGTCACGGAAAACACCTTCGGGGACATCCTCTCCGATGAGGCCTCCATGCTCACGGGATCCATCGGGCTTATCCCGTCGGCATCGCTGGGACCCATCAGAAACAGGTCCATGTACGAGCCTATTCACGGCTCGGCCCCGGACATAGCGGGCAAGAACGTCGCCAACCCCCTTGCCACCATACTATCCTGCGCCATGATGATGAGGTATTCCTTTAATATGGAAGAGCCCGCCTCTGCCATCGAGGAGGCCGTTCAGACCGTGCTTGACGCCGGGCTCAGGACGGCGGATATCTACGATTCCGCCAAAAATGGCACAAGGCTTGTCTCCTGCTCGGAGATGGGCGATGCCGTTGCCGATGAACTTAAAAAGATAGGCGGCGAGCCCCCTGACGCCGAGGCCATCGCGGAAGATAATGCGGAAAATCCGCCAAAGCTCAAGGCCAAGACCCTTGATTGACATACTCAATCGATGCTTTTAGCAGAAAACCCCGCCTTTTTCAGTTTAAGGCGGGGTTTTTATCGTTATTATGAGGTATTTCATGTGATAGCGTTATTATTCCACAGCCAGCCATCTCTTCAGTATCAGTATGGCCCCGCGTTTATCCAGCGGCTCATTGCCGTTGCCGCACCAGGGGTCCTGCGTGCACGAGGGGCATGAGACCTCGCAGGGACACTCTTCCATGAGCTTCAGGGTAGAGGCGAACCAATCACCTACATAATAGAACCCGCGCTCCGTCAGCCCAACGCCGCCCTCATGACCGTCGTATATGAAGATGGCCGGCGACCCAAGTTCCGTGTTGAAGGGATAGCTTATCCCGCCAAGGTCCATACGGTCGCAGAGCGCGTATAGCGGCAGTGTTGCGATGGCGCAGTGCTCAAGGGCGTGCAGGGCCCCGTCGGAGCTAAAACCCCTTTCCCGCGCCTCGGCAAGGATGTCTTCGTCAACCTCCATCCATATGCCCTTTGTGGTAAATACAGTGGGCGGCAGATTCAGCGGAAAATCACCGAGGTTTTTTTCCGTGGACATCTCCTTTCGCCTGTAACCCGTCACACATTCAGTGACCCTCAGGCTACCGTGAAATAGCTGAAGGGACTTTAGCCGTTTGCGCCTCTCAACTGAAATTATCTTGGTTTCTTCATTAGTTATGGCAGTTGTATGATAATAGATATCATCAGCCGGGGTTACGGTTACGCTCCTGTTTCCAATGTCCAGTTTTTCTACCTTGTAGAGCGCGCCGCCGTGCATGTAAACGGCGCCGGGGTGCAGGTCATGAAAGACCCTCTTCGAGCCTGACTCGCCTATTAGTTTGCCGGCCTTGGTGACAATGCGGTAAACCGCTCCTGAAGACCGTATGGAAATCTCTCTCTGCGGGTACCTCTTCCTGGGGTACCAGATGTCGCCTTTTTCCCAGTACCTGACCTTTCCCTCTTTTTGCAGTTCATTCAAGAGGTCCCTGTGGGCCGGCACGTCATAGACGGCATCCGTTGATTTCAGGTATGTCTCCGAGGCGGAGCAGAGGAGATGGGGTTTCAATATGACGGGGTTTTCCATATCAAGGACAGCGGCCTCTACGCTGCGTCGGAAAAAATCTTCGGGATAGCGCATGAAGTACTGGTCAAGGGCGTCTTCGAGGGCCACAAGCACGATGAGGCTGTCCCGCCCTGTCCTTCCCGCTCTTCCGCCCCTCTGCCAGGTGGAGTTTATTGTTCCGGGGTAGCCCACGAGTATGCATACGTCAAGGCCGCCGATATCCACGCCAAGCTCCAGCGCGCTTGTGGTAATTACGCCATGAAGTTCTCCTGAAAAGAGCCTTTTTTCTATTAAACGCCTCTCTTCAGGCAGAAAACCCGCACGGTAGGCGGATATCTTGTTTTTTAACTGAGGGGTGCCCTGAAGAACCCATGAGTGCATGAGCTCCGTAATCTTTCTGGCCTTTGTAAAGGCGATGGTGCGAAAACCATTTGCCAGAGAGAGCGTAAAGAGCTTTGTTGCCAGCGTATACGGGCTCTGCCCGGAGGCGGGGTTGATGAACATGACGTTTCGGGTGCCCGATGGTGCCCCGCTTCTGCTTATAAGCTCGTAATCAAGGCCCGTAAGCATGGCGGCGAGCTCTACGGCGTTGGCGATGGTGGCCGAGCAGCATACAAAGAGAGGCCTTACGCCGTAGTGATTGAGGATCCTTAAAAATCTTCTAAAGACATTTGCCACATGAGAGCCGAAGACCCCGCAATAGGTGTGCACCTCGTCTATGACAACGTATCTCAGCCTGCGCAGGAATGATTCCCACTGCTGATGGTAGGCGTTTATGGAGAGGTGAAGCATATCGGGGTTGGTAAGGAGGAGGGCAGGGGGCTCTTCCCTTATTTTTTTTCTCCTGTATGAGGTGGTGTCGCCGTCGTATATTTCAGAGATCCCTACGGGACGCCCCCTTTTTTTTACGCCGTTCCCGCCTGCAAAAGACTCACCAACAATACCGCGCCCAAGCTCCCGGAAGGCCCTCTGCTGGTCATGGAGCAGACCCTTGAGGGGTGAGATATAAAGGGCCGTGGACAGAGGGTCGTCTTGCAGGGCCTGAAGTATGGGCAACTGATAGATAAGGGACTTGCCGCTGGCCGTTGGGGTCATTATGACGATATTTTTTTCGGCAAGCAGGGCCTCTATGCCTTCTGACTGATGAATATAGAGGTCTTTCAGGCCCTTTTCTCCAAGTTTTTCACGGATAAGTGCTGAGATGCCATCAGGCCACGGACCTGTTACGGCGGGTCTGGCCGCAATGACCTCATGGTGAGCCACATCCTTGAAATCCCTGGATTTTTTAATTTCCTCTGTAAAGGCCTTTATCTTCATGTCATTGATTATCCTTAAAAAAATATATCATGTTTGGCCAGGTATTGCACGGACCCCCACGGTACTATGATCACTTTGAAAAAGACTCTGCGCCCCTTATAAAAATCTATTTGGTTTGACAAAACCGCCTTTTACGGTTAAGATTTAATCAACGCTAATACAGCGAAATACCATCTCTGAGACAAGTCTCGTCTCCGTCAGAGAAGGTATATAACGGGGGTACAGGTAGTATGGAAAAGCTTAGGTGTCAGAACTGCGGTATTGATATGGATCCCGATGCCCTGAAGTATGTCGTGGAGATAAGGAGTTTCGCCGATCTCGAAGGCTCCATAGGCGAGGACCCCGCCGAAGAGCTTGAGGAAGGCATCAATACCTTTCTTGACACAATCGAAAATATGGAACTTACAAAGGTGGAGGATATCTCTACTGACCTGATACTCATACTCTGCAAGAAGTGCCGTGATAACTTCATGTCCGACCCCTTGCAGACTGGTTTTCAAACTCCACTGGGTGATGACTTCAAGCCTATCCTACATTAACTTCACATCGATTACATTACTCTTCCGGAGGGGCATGACCTGCCCCTTCCTTTTATAAAAAAATAAATGAGGACATATAATACATATGCGTTTCGCCATAATTTCAGATATACACGCGAATATTGAGGCACTGAACTCCTTTTTCGAGTCCATTGAGAGTAATCCCGTCGATAAAATAATATGCCTCGGAGATCTGGTGGGCTACAATGCCAATCCCAACGAGTGTATAGAGCTTATCAGGAAAAAAAAGATTCGCTGTGTCATGGGCAATCACGACGCAAGGGCCGCCGGCCTTGAGGACCTCTCGGAGTTCAACCTCCTCGCCGCCGATGCCATTGAGTGGACAAGGGGCGTGCTTACGGAAGAAAACCGTGAATTTCTTGCCCGGTTGCCAAGGTATCGTCGTGTAGACAAGGCGTTCTACGCCGTTCACGGCTCCATTAACGATACGGACCGCTATATATACGGCGCCGCCGACGCCCTCAGGAACTTCAAGCTCCTTGAAAAGGTAAAGGGCCTTAACCTCTGTTTCTTCGGCCACACGCACGTGCCCATCTCGTATCTCGGGGCAAAGGATTCTGTGCGGATGAACCTCGATAATCTCATAAAGTTGAAAAAGGGCGCCAGCTACCTCATAAATCCCGGCGGGCTCGGTCAGAGCCGTGATAAAGACCCCAGGGGCTCCTATGCCATATACGATACCGAGGCCTCGGAGGTCTCGTTTCACAGGGTTGAGTATGATATTGACGCCACGGTGGCTAAAATTCTTGAGGCAGGTCTGTCTCCAAGGCTTGCAGAGAGGCTGAAATTGGGCTGGTAAGAGTTGGATGGTTTTGAGTATAAAACTGCAACGGCCCCTTCATTTTGAAGGGGCCGTTTTTACTGTATGTTTTGTGGGTGTGATTATTTGATGGCTTGCGCACAGCGAAGCCCGTTTACAAGGCCGGGATCGCGTCATTTTTTACAAAAGAATTTTTTTTAATTACCCCCCGATAAGGCTCATGGTGCGGGCGCACCTCTTGAATATATTCTCGTTTATATGATGGCCCGCGGGTTTTTCCATGACAGCGTGAAACAGCAGGTCTTCGATAGCCCTGTCATCTGAGCCGTCACGAAGGGCACCTTTGAGGTCCACCTCGGTGTCCGAGAAGAGGCAGGCCCTGATCTTGCCGTCGGCCGTAAGGCGGAGCCTGTTGCACTCGCCGCAAAAATGCCTTGTAACCGGGCTTATGAAACCCAGCTCTCCGGGGGCGCCCTTTATCTTGAAGCGTCTTGCAGGTCCTGCTCCCGCGCCGCGCTCTTCTATGGGCAGAAGGGGCACCTCGGCCTCGATAAGCCTTTTTATCTCATCGGCGCTGATGCACTTTTCTCTATCCCAACCCTCTTCGGTATTAAAGGGCATATACTCGATAAAACGGACGTGATAGGGCTTTTCTCTTGAGATACGGGCGAAATCCACTATCTCATCGTCATTAAAACCCTTTATTACCACCATGTTGATCTTTACGGGAGTCAGCCCAACGCGCTGGGCCTCCTCAAGGCCTTCGAGGACGGCGTCGAGCTTGTCGCCCCTGGTTACCTTTGCAAAACGCTCCCTTTTGAGGGAATCAAGGCTTACGTTCACCCGCGTCAGCCCGGCGTCTTTCAGGCGCCCTGCAAACTCCTTCAGGGCCACGCCGTTTGTCGTAAGGCTTACCTCTTCGAGGCCCTTGAGTCCGGATAACTCCCTGATAAACTCCACTATGCCTTTTCGCACAAGGGGTTCGCCGCCGGTTACACGTATGCGTGTAACGCCGTGGTTTACCGAGAGGCGGGCTATGCGCAGTATTTCCTCATAACGGAGTATGGATTCCGGGGTTGCGAGATTAACGCCCTCTGCGGGCATGCAGTAGAGGCACCGTAGGTTGCACCTGTCCGTAACGGATATCCTCAGGTACTCGATCTTCCTATGGTGGCTGTCAATGAGCGGTCTCATGGTTACCTTCATCCAGGGGTGGCAGGGTATTGATATCTCTCATGAGGAGGTCCTCTTCGTCTGGTTTTACTGTCTCAGGTGTTACTGCCTTTACAGGCGCGGTACCGGTTTTGAATACCTCGAAGATCGGGTTCTCCGTAAATGGAGTGGCGGGTTGGCCTGTATCCGCGTCAATCCTGGCGAACTCTATGCCCTCGGGGGCCTGAAAATCGTTGACAGGCTTGTCTTTGGTGGCGGCCTTCATGAAAGAGAGCCATATGGGCAGGGCCGCCCGCGAACCTGTCTCATGCCTGCCGAGTTTTTTCTCGTTGTCATAACCAACCCATACGCCTGCCGTGAGCTGTGGAACGTAACCGAGAAACCAGGCGTCGTTAAGGCCGTTGGTGGTGCCGGTTTTGCCCGCCGCCGGCCTTCCAAGGCTTTTGGCGCGCCAGCCCGTGCCGTTCTGTATGACTCCTTCGAGCATCTTTGTCATGAGATAGGCCGTCTGCGGGCTTATTACCTCAGTGGCCGAAGGCGCGTTGTCCTCTATTACATTGCCGTCTTTGTCAATAATCTTGGTGATGAAGATAGGCTTCGCACGCTTTCCTCCGTTGGCAAATACAGAGTATACGGAGGTAAGGTCATATAGCGTAACGGCGCTTGAGCCGAGGGCCAGCGATAGGTCTTTTGCCAGCGGCGTTGTAATGCCCAGCCTTCTGGCGTAGTCAATGCAGTAATTAAGGCCAATCTTCTTCAATATTTTAATTGTAACGACATTTCGCGATTTTGCAAGGGCCTTTCTTACGGTAGTGGGGCCGCCGAAGCGTTCATCATAGTTTCTGGGCCTCCACTGAAGGGCGTTCTCACTGTCTTCAAAGACGATGGGCGTGTCCATTATGATGGTGGCCGGGGTAAAGCCCTTGTCAAAGGCCGCAGAGTATATTATGGGCTTAAAGGCCGAGCCGGGCTGACGCTTGGCCTGAACCGCCCTGTTGTACTGAGTCCTGGAAAAATCACTTCCCCCTACCATGGCCTTGATATAGCCTGTGGCCTGGTCCATGGCCATAAGAGAGGCCTCGGCAAGGGGAGTCTGATCAAGCACAAGGGGTACGGGCCCCTTAGCGGACACGGGCTTTCGTACCCTGAGCAAGAGGACGTCTCCGGGATGAAAGAGCAGAACGGGCCTCGGCACTATCTTGCCTTCAGGTGTATTGTCGGGGTTGTAGAGCCGTGCCCAGCGGTAGCCCCAGCGGTTCATGTATCCGGCTCTGCCCCCGAGGTCAAGGTCTATACGGCCTGTTTTTTTGTCTATGGCCGTTATGATGCCCTCTGTGAGGTCCCCGGGCTCAAAGGAAGCGCCCCTGTGCTTGCGCGTAAGGTTCTCAATGAAGGCACGCGCCTCTTCCTCGTCAATAATGGACTTTATGGGTCCCCTGTACCCGCGGCGCCTGTCAAAGTTTCTGAGCCCCTTTTTAACGGCCTCGTTGGCGGCCTTCTGAAGGTCCACGTTAAGGGTAGTGAAAATGCTGAGTCCGCCCTTGTAGAGGATATCATCGCCGTATTTATCTTCTATATATCTCCTTATGTGCTCCGTGAAGTAGGGCCCCACCCAGAGTGATTTGGTCATGTAGGGTTTGAGCACAATAGTCTCGGCCTTGGCAAAGTCCGCTTCGTTGGCGGATATGAACCTCTCCTCCACCATGCGTTGCAGGATGAATTCCTGCCGTTTTTTTGATAAGAGAAAATTGACGTAGGGAGAATACCGGCTCGGCGCCTTCGGGAGCCCCGCTATAAGGGCGGATTCTGCAAGGTCCAGGTCTTTTACATCCTTGTCAAAGTAGGTCTGCGCCGCCGCCTGAACGCCATATGCCCCGTTGCCGAGATATATCTGATTAAGGTACAGGGCGAGTATCTCGCTCTTTGAGAGGCGTTTCTCAATCCTCCGGGCAAGCATCATCTCTTTAATCTTACGCATGACCTTCTTCTCAGGCGTAAGAAAAAAGCCCCTTGCCACCTGCTGTGTAATGGTGGAGGCCCCCTGCACAATCTTTCCGGCGGAGAGGTTCTTGTAAAAGGCGCGCATGATGCCTACGTAGCTTATGCCCTCGTGCTGGTAAAATTCCGCGTCCTCTGCGGCGAGGAATGCCTGCTTCAGATGCTCCGGTATCTTCTCTATGGGCACTACGACCCGCCGCTCGATGTAAAACTCGCCTATCATTGCGCCGTCGTCGGAATATACGCGCGTGACGAGGTTTGGCTGATAGTTCGCAAGGGCGTCAAGGTCGGGCAATGTCTTCGATAGATAGATATAGAAGCCGATCAGGGAAACGCAGAAAACACCAATGCATATCAAGGCGTATCGGAAGATGCGCCTGAAACTTAAAAAACCATGTGTCATCTTGAAAATATAACAAAATCAACAGGCTAAAGCAAGATATAGATAAAGCCCCCCTACCCCCTCTGAAGGGGCCATTTTTGGAGTTCACATGAAGAGGCCGGCCCTCACGGTGCGGCCTCTCATGCCACGGGCTATTGAAAAAAATGCTCTTTTACGATAGATTATATAAAGTAATTGTTTTCCCCCTCTTTAATATCAAGAGCTTGTCCTATGGTGCGTTTTGAAGACATAGTGGAGATGGTCATCTCCTACAACCCCAGGGCCGATATAGAGCTCCTGAAGAAGGCGTATCTATACTCCGCCATGGTTCACAAGGGGCAGACGCGGCTTTCCGGCGAGCCCTATCTTGTGCATCCCCTTGAGGTTACCCATATCCTCGCCGAGCTGAAGATGGACACGCAGTCCCTTGCCACGGGGCTGCTGCACGACACCGTTGAGGACACATACACCACCATAGAAAAGATTGAGGAGATGTTCGGCTCCGAGATAGCCGCGCTTGTGGACGGCGTCACAAAGATAAGCAGAATCTCTTTTGAGAACCGTGAGGACCGTGAGGCCGAAAACTACCGCAAGATGATACTCGCCATGAGCCGTGACATCCGCGTCATACTCATAAAGCTCGCCGACAGGCTTCACAACATGAGGACACTTACTCACCATCTCACCGTAAAACAGAGACGCATAGCCGAGGAGACCCTTAACATATACGCGCCCCTTGCAAACCGGCTTGGCATGGGATGGATAAAGACCGAGCTTGAGGACCTTTCGTTCCAGTTCATGGATCCGGAGAGATACCGGTGGCTCGATGAAAAGATATCCGTGGAACGCGAGGCCTGGAACAAGTACACGGGAAACGCCCGCGCCATAATAGAAGAAAAACTCGTTGAGCATAATATACACGCAACGGTAATGGGCAGGTTCAAGCACCTTTACAGCATTGACAGAAAGATGCGGGAGCAGAACCTGGACTTCGAGGACATTCACGACATAATAGCGCTCCGCGTCATAGTGGACGACGTGAAGGAGTGCTACGCGAGCCTCGGCGTTATCCATTCCATCTGGAAGCCCGTGCCGGGAAAGTTCAAGGACTATATAGCACTACCGAAACTCAACCTCTATCAATCCCTTCATACCGTTGTTGTAGGTCCCTATGGCGTGAGGATGGAGATACAGATAAGGACAACCGAGATGCACAGGGTGGCCGAGTACGGCATTGCCTCGCACTGGAAGTACAAGGAAGGCATCGGAGTCGGTGAAGAGGATTACAAGGATTACAAGAGATTCGCATGGCTGAGGCAGCTGCTTGAGTGGCAGCGCGACCTCAAGGACTCCGACGAGTTCATGGACACCCTCAAGGTGGGGCTATACCCCGATGAGGTCTTCATCTTCACGCCAAGGGGGGAGGTAAAGCAGCTCCCAACGTGCGCCACGCCCGTTGATTTCGCCTATGCCATACACACGGACATAGGCAACCATTGCAGCGGCGCCAAGGTAAACGGACAGATGGTGGCGCTGAACACCAAACTTCATAACGGCGACGTGGTGAACATACTCACCTCGCAGGCCCGCCACCCGAGCTCCGACTGGCTCAATTATGTGGTCACATCCAAGGCGCGCACAAAGATACGGCACTGGATAAAGACAGAGGAGAGGACAAGGAGCATCTCCATGGGCAGGGATATCTGCAAGAGGGAGTTCTCGCGCCGGTCCCTTGACCTTGCGGCGCTCACTGAATCCGGGGACCTTGAGAGGCTTGCCCGCGAGGCCTTTTCACTGCCCGGTCTTGATAGCCTCTTTGCCTGTGTGGGCTACGGCAAGATTCAGGTAACAGACATTATGAGCAAGATAAAGCCGGAAAAAAAGACCGTCATGGGGCAGTTGCAGAAGTTCTCCATAAAAGATGTCATAGGCCGTATAACCGGCGGAAAAAAGCTCCATGGCAGTCCCGTAATCGTAAGCGGCGATATGGACCTGCTCATCACCTTTGCCGATTGCTGCAGTCCGCTTCCCGGCGACAGGATTATGGGTTTTATAACCCATGGACACGGCCTCGAAGTGCATCTCGCGCGCTGTCCGAGCCTCTTGAACGTAGACAAGGAGCGCATGATAGACGTTGCATGGGACAAGGACTCTCATATGACGAGGTCTGTGAGGATAATGGTGGTATGCAAGAACGTAAAGGGCATGCTTGCCGATCTGACGGGCGCCATACACGCCTCTGACGCCAATATCTCAAGCGCGGATATCAGGAGCATACCTGATAATAAATCACTCTGTACCTTCGAGGTGGAGGTGAGGGACATAAAACACCTTAAGACCATCATTGACGCGCTCTCAAAGATTAACAAGGTTCAGAAGGTAAAGAGGATAAAGGGCAAGGTGACCTCCACGTATGAGGGCGCCTTTTAAGAGGGCGGGCACTCGATTCCACTGCGGTGTAATTGATAATCAGACCCTCTGCGCGAGGGAGAAGGGACAAAACGCCTGAAATGAAGATAGAGGAAATAATAACAAAAAAGGCCCCCGCGGCCATAGGCCCCTATTCGCAGGCAGTGAGGGCAGGGGGGTTTTTATTTATCTCCGGGGCCATACCACTTGAGCCTGATTCAGGCGTTATTACAGAGGGCGGCATTGAGGCGCAGACAAGGCGCGTCCTGAAGAACCTGGAGGCAGTGCTTACAGGGGCCGGGCTCGGGCTCGGTGATGTAGTGAAGACAACGGTCTATCTCAGCGATATCACCCTCTTCGGGCAGATGAACAAGGTCTACGGCGAGTTTTTCAGCCCTCCTTATCCGGCAAGGGCCACCGTTGAGGTTTCGAGGCTTCCAAAGGACGTGGCCCTGGAGATAGAGGCCGTGGCCGTAACAGGCGAATAGGGGACAAAGTGCGTGTGTGATTCAGTTGCCGTAAAGAGGGGCGCGCGGCTTCAGGGGGTTAAGATAAAGGAACCTGTAAATAATTTCTCACCGTCACGCGGGGGGGGGGGGGACAAAAAAACGCCTGCCCTTCTTCCGGGCAGGCGGCGTTAAATAGCAAAGCCAATGGGTTCAGACAGCCCTTGAGACAGCCCCGGAGCGTATGCACCTTGAGCAGACCTTGATCTTCTGAACCTTGCCTTCGTGAAGGGCGCGTACGCTCTGAAGGTTGGGATTCCATCTTCTCTTTGTCTTATTATGGGCATGGCTCACGTTGTTGCCGAATACGGGCCCTTTTTTACATATCTTGCATATCGCTGACATCTTCTGAAATCCTCCCGCTTTTTTTATAATCTAAAAAAAATATCATCTTTTAAGGCGCAAGGCAAGGGTTTTTTTTGAACAAAGGGCACTCATGAGCGCCTCCGCGGCGCCGATTCCATGTCTTGCCGTATTATCCCTTATTTTTTTTCCGCTTAAAAGGCCCCTTTGAGACCCTTAGCCGCCCCCTCATATATCGGTGCTCTCGCCTGAACTCAATATCCTCACATCAGGCCCCTCTCCGGCAAGGGCGCGCCTGAACTCTTCAGGGTCCTGCTTGATTACATCAAAGGTGTTGTAATGCATGGGGATTACCACTGCGGGGTCCAGCATCTTCACGGCGCGCACTGCGTCCTCTATGCCCATGGTGAAGTTATCCCCTATGGGCAGGAGGGCGCAGTCAATGCGGTTGGTCTCCCCAATGAGGCGCATATCGTAAAAGAGGCCCGTGTCCCCGGCATGGTAGACGGTCCTGTTATTCATGGTAACGATAAATCCGCAGGGGTTTCCAACAGGGCCATCGTCGGTGGTGGAGCCGTGGTGCGCTATGGTGAGCTTGACCCTGCCGAAGGGAAAGTTGAAGGCCCCTCCTATGTGCATGGCGTGCCCCATGGCACCCTTTGATATGCAGTAGTTAACGAGCTCAAAGGGGGCTATTACGGGGACTTTGTTGGCTTTTGCTATCTCAACGGCGTCTCCGAGGTGGTCGGCGTGCCCATGAGTTACAAGGACGGCGTCTGCCTTTACGTCCCCTGGGCCGATATCGGCAAGGGGGTTAGCTGAGAGAAAGGGGTCAATGATAAGATTGGCCCCATTGGAGCGTAGCGAAAAACATGAATGCCCGTGGTATGTTATCTTCATGATATGGCCTCTCGAAAGCGTGGAGTCTGTTTCCTATTTTCCAAAGGTTATCTTCTTTGCCCCCAGGAGGAGACAGGAGGCCTCGGGATAATCCGTTTTAATGGGCGACCCTGATGCCACAACAAGGACACTCCCGCCCTTGTCAAAGTAATATCCGCTACCGATATTAAAAGAAAAGCGCGCCGTGCCTCCGCGGGACGATAACCTGGCGGTAGCCTCCGTGGAACTTATGTCAATTACCCTTCCGGTATTGGAGACGAGGAAGGCGTCTATATAGAGGTCGTAATGCTTGGAGCCCTTTTTATTGCCGGCGCGCCCGAGGGGGCCTATGTCGACACGTCCCTTTACCTTGAGGACGGGTAAGATGTCATGGTACTGGATAGTCGTGGAAAAATGGAACTTCGTGATGTCCCTGGGCAGGACGGCAAAATCATCTATCGCTCTCTCATAACCGCATACTCGGATTAGGGACGGAAATAGCCCTTTAAGGGAGGCGGCGTACCATGCCTTTGAATTCCCAATATTCAGGGGACTTACGGCCCGGGCGTTCCGAAGATAGCTCTCCCTGAGGACGCAGTCCTTCAGGAGTCTTCTGCTTTCGCCGGTGCCGATCTTGCAGTTTTTATAAATATCGTCGGGCACGGGGTTTACGGCAAGCCAACTCTCGGCCTTCTTCTCGGCCTTTACGCAGCTTGAAATGGACCTGTTCATGGCCTTGGCGTTTTTACGGCAGTAGTCCTTTATGGAACCCGCCATGGAGACAAGGGGAAACAAGATAATAATAGCCAGCGTTGTAATAAAAATATTCTTTTTCATCTCACACCTCGCGTTAAGGGTATTGCTTTATATATTAACAAGTTAAAAACCGAGTATCTCCAGACCCATTTTTTTAAGAAGGGCCGTGGTTACCCCAGAGCCCCTGCAGGAGCGGGCCCCCCTGCAGATAGTATTCACACCGCAAGAGGGGCTGCGCTCCTTAAAGACAGCCTTTACTGCGCCGGTTTTGCGGGCTATCTCCATTACGGCCTCTGCGCCGCGAATAAAAGAAGGCGTTACGAGAATGCCGTCGAGGTTTACTACAAAGGCCTTGCCGTTCAATACGTCTTCACCCGTGCCGCCCTCTATGAGGGCCGCTGTCCTCGGGGTAGGCAGGCCGCCAAGCTGCTCCGGGCAGACGGGCAGAGGCAGAGGCCCTGCCTCTTTAACGGCCTCGGCGTTAAACGAGGCGCTTCCGTCATAGCGCGTCTTAATCCCCATGAGGCAGGCGCTTATTAAAACGGGTTTACTCTCCACCGGGTTGGTCCCTCGGCTCCTGCGGCTAACTTATGGTTACAGGGGGGTTTTCCAGGGCCATCTTATCATCGGCCATGGCGGATCCTGTAACTAAAACCCTCTTGTCTTTCACAAAAAGCCTGCCACTTGCAAAGAGCTCTATGGCCTGCGGGAGTATCCGGTGTTCTTCCCGGAGTATCCTTTCGGCGAGTGTATCCATGGTGTCGTCATCAAGGACAGGGACAACGGCCTGAATTATTATGGGCCCGGTGTCAAGGCCCTTGTCCACAAAATGCACTGTGCATCCGGAGAACCTGACGCCCGCGTCAATGGCCCTTTGATGGACATCAAGACCGGTGAAAGAGGGCAGTAGCGCGGGGTGTATGTTAATAATCTTTTGAGAAAATGAATCTACAAAGGCAGGGCCGAGGACGCGCATGAAACCTGCGAGCACTACAAGCCCTATTCCACGTGACTTTAATTCCCTTATAAGCGCATTGTCAAAGGCGTCCCTTGAATCAAAGTTTTTTCTCTCTACGAGGACGCCGTCTATTCCATGGGTTTTGGCCCGCTCAAGGGCCTTTGCGCCGGGCCTGTCGCAGAGGACTACCTCTATGGAGACATCCCTCAGCAAGCCCCTCTCTATGGCGTCGATAATACACTGAAGGTTAGTGCCCCTTCCCGAGGCGATTACGCCTATCTTGAGCGCAGGCCGGGTATTTTCCTCCACATCCCCGGTCATGAGAATAGCCCCCTGCCGCAGAACTCCACGGCCTTCTCTCCATGTTTTCTCTTGCCCGTCTCACCGATAACAAAGGCCTTCTCACCGGCCCTCTCAAGGGCCTTGAGAATGGATTTGCTCTCACTTTGCCCGGCAATAATTATAAAGCCGATGCCGCAGTTAAAGGTCCTCATCATCTCAAACTCATCAACGCGGCCGCCGTCCTGAATGAGCTTGAATATGGGCGGCACGGGCCAACTGCCCCTCTCTATGACGGCCTTCACGTCGTCTGGCAGAACCCTTGGGATGTTTTCCTGAAAACCGCCGCCCGTAATATGAACCATGCCCTTTATTGATAATTTTTTGGCAACCTTGAGCACGGGTTTTACGTATATCCTTGTGGGTTCAAGGAGCGCGGAGCCAAGGGTCCGTCCCCTGAGGCCCTTTACCCGTTTTTTTACGTCAATGCCGAGGCAATCGAAGAGGACCTTTCGGGCGAGCGAGAAACCATTGCTGTGAAGGCCGCTTGAGGCCAGGCCTATCAATATGTCGCCCTCCCTGATGGAGGCGCCGTCTATTATCTTTTTTCTTTCAACAACGCCTACGGCAAACCCGGCGAGATCGTACTCACCCGCCTTGTAGATGCCGGGCATCTCGGCAGTCTCACCGCCTATGAGAGCGCAGCCGGCGTCAACACACCCCGCGGTTATGCCCTTTATCACCTTTGCGGCCTTTGCCCCGTCAAGTGCGCCCGTGGCGAAATAATCAAGAAAAAAAAGGGGTTCCGCACCGGAGGTGAGTATGTCGTTTACGTTCATTGCTACAAGGTCGATGCCAACGGTGGAGTCTATTCCCGCCATGAATGCCACGATGAGCTTTGTGCCCACGCCATCGGTAGAGGAGACGAGCACAGGGTCTTCAAGCCCCTTGAACCCGGCGGAAAAGAGGGCACCGAAACCTCCCGGACCGCCGGACACCTCTTTTCTCATGGTTTTTTTAAGAGCCGGGGTTATGAGCTTTACGAGCCTCTGCCCCTCTTTAATATCAACGCCGGAGTCCCGGTAGGTGAGCCCTGTTTTTTTCATTGTGGCAATAGGATAATCTAATCGGGTCTCAAAGTCAATATGACGGGAGACCGAATTTGCGGAATTTCCCTTTTAGAATAAAGATTGAATTACAGGCCGCTTTACATTATATTGAAAGATTGTTAAATACCTGCTGAAACTGAGAAAAAGATGACAGAAAAACTCATACTTATTTCCAACGACGACGGCATACACTCGCCGGGCCTGAAGAGCCTCGCCTCTGTTTTAAGGGGGCTTGGCAGTGTCTTTGTTGTCGCCCCGGACCGTGAGATGAGCGCCGCGAGCCATTCGCTTACCCTGCACCGGCCCCTGCGGGTTACCCGGACCGGGCATCAGGAATACGCCATTGACGGCACGCCCACCGATTGCGTGACCCTGGCCGTAAACTCCATTCTGCCACGTACCCCGGATATCGTGCTTTCGGGGATAAACATGGGGACCAACCTCGGCGAGGACGTACTGTACTCGGGCACGGTCTCGGCGGCCATGGAAGGGACCATGCTGGGCATCCCCTCCGTTGCCTGCTCCCTTGGGCCTCCATTTGATTCGTCCATGGAGTCTGCCGCGCTATTTGCCGGCCGTATTGCAAAGCGTATCCTCGACCACGGCCTTCCCGTGGATACCCTGCTGAATATCAATGTTCCGGGCGGGATGAAGATAAAGGGCCACAGGATAACAAGTCTTGGAAAGCGTTTTTTCAGCGATGTTGTAATTGAAAAAAAAGATCCGCGCGGGAAAAAATACTACTGGATAGGCGGCGAGATAGACCGGTGGGAGGGCGGTGAAGATTCTGATTTTAGCGCCGTCTCCTCGGGCTATATCTCCATCACTCCCCTTCACTTTGATATGACCAATTATTCATCCATCGAGAAACTGAAAGGATGGGACTTTGCCTGAAAAATGGCGGTCCCGGGAGTATGAAGCGGCATGGTAAATCCTCATGGCATACGTGTAAAGGCCCGCGACGCCTACTCCATATCAAGGGCCCGCATGGTTGAGGAGCAGCTTGTAAGGCGCGGTATAAGCGACAAACGCCTCTTAAAAGCCCTCTCAATTGTTCCAAGGCACCTCTTTGTGGAGGAGGGATTCGCGGCAAGGGCCTACGGCGACCATGCCCTTCCAATAGGCGAGAAGCAGACCATTACTCAGCCCTACATGGTGGCCTTTATGATAGAGCGGCTGGGGCTAAAGGGGAGTGAGAAGGTCCTTGACGTGGGCTCGGGCTCGGGGTATCAGAGCGCCGTGCTATCACTTCTGGCCGAAAGGGTCTTCTGCATGGAGCGCCTATCGAGGATAGCCGCTAAATCGAGGAGGCTTCTTGACGATTTTCACTGCTCGAATGTTGTCATAAGGGTAGGCGACGGCACCCTTGGATGGCCTGAAGAGGCCCCTTTTGACGCGATAATAGTAGGGGCTTCGGGGCCACATCTGCCGGCCGGGCTCCTTGCCCAGCTTCGTCCCGGCGGAAGGCTTATCATGCCCGTGGGCGCTGATTTTGACGACCAGCACATTATCCTTGCCACAAGACAGGGCTCTGCTTTCGAGCAAATCGACCTTGGCCCATGCCGTTTCGTTAGGCTCCTCGGCAAGGACGGCTGGCCTGCAAAGAAGGCCTCTTGATGGGTTTTATCAGCGATTTTTGTCTTTTCGGCAACCAAACCTTTTTTAACGGCAACCTATGGTAAAAAAGCTCTATGACTGGGTCCTTGGCTGGGCCCACAAACCGCACGGGGCAGTGGCCCTCTTTGTGCTGGCCTTCGCGGAGTCGTCTTTTTTTCCAATCCCGCCGGACGTACTGCTCATAGCGCTGGCCCTCTCTATTCCCGCACGGTCGCTGTATTTCGCGGCCATAGCCTCTGTTGGTTCCGTAACCGGCGGCATACTGGGTTACGGCATAGGTCTCTATTTCATGGAGTTTATCGGTACCCATATAATAAATCTGTACGGCCTGGCCGATAAATTCGATTATATTCAGGGCCTGTACAGGCATTACGACGCGTGGGCCGTTGCCATAGCCGGTTTTACCCCCATACCATACAAGGTTTTTACCATTACGGCGGGGGCCTTCAGGATAAATTTCCTTGTCTTTGTAGCGGCCTCCTTTGTCAGCAGGTCCGCGAGGTTCTTTATAATAGCCCTGCTCATACGAAGATACGGAAAACCGATAAGGATATTTATCGAGAAATACTTCAATATCCTTACCCTTTTATTCGTCATACTGCTTATCGCCGGGTTTGTTCTTGTGAAGCTCGTCCTGTAGCATGAAAAAAGGCGGGGTTATGGCTGATAAAAAAAACAGGCCCCTCATAGGCGTAATCGGCGGCGGGCGCTGTGAACCGGCAACGTGGGAGATGGCCTTTGAGGTGGGCAGACTTATCGCTTTAAATGGCTTTGGTCTTGTAAACGGCGGTCTCGGCGGTGTCATGGAGGCCTCGGCAGAGGGGTGCGGGAGTGAGGGCGGCCTTACGGTGGGCATATTGCCCGGACTTGACGCCGCCGCTGCCAACCCTTATATGGAGTTAATCATTCCTACGGGGCTTGGAGACATTCGCAACCTTCTCGTGGTTCGCGCCTCAAAGGCCCTTATCGCCATAGGAGGGAGCTACGGGACCCTCTCGGAGATAGCCCTTGGCAGGAAGGCCGGCATACCTGTAATCGGCCTTCATACATGGGATATAATAAAGGATCTGGCGGCCGGGACCCCTGAAGAGGCCGTGAATATGGCCATCAAGGCCATGGATAATGAGCGGAAGATTCGGTGAGCCAACCCTTTACATGGTCTTCTCATGATACTCTTGATTGCGGATATTTTAAGGTTGAGGCCGGTGCCGGTAAAGAGACCGGCTATGCTGATTATCCTTTTAGTTGCGCTAACCTCGTGTTTTGGCGGTGGCGGTGTATATCATACCGTGAGAGGAGGCGAGACACTGTGGAGGATATCGCGTACCTATGATGTGAAAATAGAGAAGGTAATACGGGCCAACCACATAAGAGACCCCCGCGATATAAATATCGGAACCAGATTATACATCCCAGGTGCAAAAAGGAGGCTAAAGGTTCCGCCCGCCGGTGTAAAGACGGCCTCAAGGCCATCTGCCGCTAAGAGGACCGCCGTGAAATACAGGGGCGGCTTTCTCTGGCCCGTAAAGGGGCGGCTGCTGAACGCCTTTGGCACAAAAGACGGGATACGAAACGACGGGATTGATATACTTGCCCGTGATAACACCCCTGTAAAGGCGGCCAGGGAAGGCCGTGTTGTATATGTGGCCGATACCTTCAGGACATATGGTAAGATAATTATCATCAAACACAGCCACGACATATACACCGTATACGCCAATATCAAGACCAGGGCTGTATCAAAGGGCGACGAGGTAAAAAAAGGCGAGACAATAGCAAAGGCAGGCTCGAAGGAGACCAGGGACACCTTTATTCACTTCGAGGTACGGGAGGGAAAAGACCCCGTTAACCCGCTTTTTTTCCTGCCACGGTTATGAACTGAACAAGAAAAAAAACACGGAAAAGGAGAGCAATGATGACGGAAAAATTAAAGGAATCAATAAGGAACATACCGGACTTTCCCAAAAAAGGGATACTTTTTAAGGATATCACCACATTGTGCAAGGACCCGTTGTCCTTTCAGCGCACCGTTGATCTCCTTGGTCACAGGTACGTGGGCAAGGGCATTGAGCTGGTGGTAGGCGTAGAGGCGAGGGGTTTTGTAATCGGCGCGGCCCTTGCCTACAAGATAGGCGCAGGCGTGGTCCTTGTGAGAAAACCGGGTAAATTGCCGCATAAGACCCATAAGACAACGTATAGCCTTGAGTATGGAGAAGACTCTCTGGAGATACATCAGGACGCTATAAACAAGGGACAGAAGGTTATTATAGCCGATGACCTGCTCGCCACGGGGGGCACGGCCGGCGCTGTTGTGGAGCTTGTCAGGGACATGGGCGCCGATATCAGGGAATGCGCCTTTATAATAGAGCTTGAGGAATTAAAGGGCAGGGAGAAGCTCGGCGGCGTCCCCATTTTTTCGCTCCTCAAGTTTTAAGGGGAGTTTGCGGAAGAGTATTGCAGACGCAAAAAAAAAGGGCCTTCCGTCTGGAAGGCCCTTTTTTTGATCTCATGATGAAAATATTTGATAATCTATTGGCATATTGTTACGCGTAAAAAACACTGTGTCGTCACTACGCCTGCCCCCTGTACTCCCTTTTTCGGCTACCCGGGAAAAAATCTGCCGGGGTGATGCGTTATTTAAGGAACTGAAGGCCCATTTTAAACTGATTCTTTACGGCTTTTGACCACCTGACCTCGGCGATACACGGAACCTGAACTTCCGTGTATTTGAGCTCCATCCAGAGGGTTATGACCCTTCCCGGGTCGAGGACTTTCTCGCTCTGGATGCAGGCCCCCGCAGAGCTCACATCAACGATGTCAGCGTCCACTGGTTCGGTGTTTTGATTAAAGCTATTGACCTCGAACCAGCTTGTTTTGTTAAGTGGCGTTCTTGGATAGCCTCTATCAAGCATATTATCCTCCGGTCTTAGACACTTTTATATATCAACTTTAAGTTAATGTCAATCCCCCTTTGGGGGGGGATAGCTGATTTTTTTAAAAAAAAATATTAAGGCTCTATTTTTTTAGAACAGAGATGATAAATGTTACTATGAAAAACAGGGCGCATAGCAGTATGAAAACAGGTCCCGGGGGGAGTTCCGCTATCCTTGATATGATTATCCCAAGCACGGCCGCGGCGATGCCGAAGGCCATGCTCCACCTCATGTACCCCGTAATGCTCTTTGAGATATTCTTGGCCGTGGCGGCCGGCACTATGACGAGAGAGCCCATCATGAGGGCCCCTACGAAACGGATGCCCTGAGCAACGGACACGGCGAAGATGAGGAGATACACAAGGTCAATCAGCTTGGTGTTAATCCCCACGGAGTGTGCGATCTCAGGCGAGACCATATTAAGTGTAATAGTCTTGTAAATCTTAAGCACTACGGCTATGAGGATGATGGAGATGATGATAGTCACAAGAGATTCCATCCATCCAAGGTCGAGGATATTTCCGAAGAGCGCCTCAAGGAGCTCGTGCTCCGGTGTTATGAGGGCGCCGAGAGCGAGGCTGGATGTAAAAAAGACTCCCACTATGGTATCAATGGGGAGGGTGGATTTATTCTGCACCGCCCATATGCCGAAGACCGATACAAGGAGGAAGGCAAGGGCCCCGATAAAGGGGTTGATATTCAGCAAAAGCGCTATGGCAAGGCCGGGCAGGGCCACATGCGAGAGGGCGTCTCCTACGAGGGCCATTCTTTTAAGCACGGCAAAGGAGCCGAGCAGGCTGGCCGCGGCGGCTACAAAGGCCGATACGATTATGGGCAGGATGATATCATGCATGGTGTTTAACCGGACCTTTAGCCATTATCATCCGTGCCTGTGCTTGAAGAATGCGTTCTCACTGCCGTAAAGACTCTGTAACTGCTCCGGCGTAAGGACCTCTTGCGGTTTTCCGATGCAGAGGGTTTCCTTGTTAATACAGAGGACCTTGGCGGCATGGGAATATACAACGTTAAGGTCATGGGAGACGAGTATGACCGTAAGGCCAAGGTTGTCTTTCAGGTGGGTTATCATGTTGTAGATGGACTCCTGTCCGGCCACGTCGATATCCGCCGTAGGCTCGTCAAAGAGAAGGACATCGGGTTCACCGAGGACCGCCCATGCCACAAGCACCCTCTGGCGCTGCCCCACGGATATCTCTCCAAAGCCGTTCTCAAGTATTTTGGCGTCGAGCTGCACGTAACCAAGGGCTTGTCTTATCTTCGCATCAGAGGGACTTTCGCGGCGCAGTCTGAAAAACTCTCTCACCGTGAGGGGAATATCTGTTTCTATGTCAAGGCGTTGAGGAACATAGCCTTTTTTTATGCCGGCCCGCCATTTTATGCTCCCCGTAGAGGGCATGAGGCCGAGCAGGGCCTTAAGCAAGACGGTCTTTCCCGCCCCGTTAGGGCCTATGATTGCAAGGATAGACCTCTGCTCAAGGGTGAAGGTCATGTTCCGAAGGACCACAACACCGCCTATCTCGACGCTCATATCCTTAACCTCAAGTAAACTCATAATCATACAATATCATACGTAGCAATCATCGGTGTCAAGATTTTATTTTATTACCGCAGAGGGCCTTTCATTAATCACTGCGGGTTTTTCGCTATTTCTGAACGATTCATCGGCCCTCATGACCCCGGCAAAAGGGCAGGGGATGAGCGGAGTTTTAGTCCTTGACAAATAGCCTCCGCAGTGTAATATAGTAAGTGCTTACTTACTAAAAACAGGAGGAACGGGGCTGTGACCAGAAAGCGGCTAACCGCTGAGAAGAGGAAGAGCCAGATTGTGCGTGTGGCGACGGCTCTTTTTGTAAAAAAGGGCTTTAAGGGTACTACTACAAGGGAGATAGCGCGTAAGGCAGGCATTAGCGAGGCCGTCATATATAAGTATTTTTCAAAGAAAGAGGACCTTTACAAGGCCATAATCGGCGTTGAATGCGATGACAATCTTGGAAGGTCGCGCCTTCTGGGGGCCCTTGAGGGCAAGGAGGGCAGGGAGCTGTTTCATGAGATGGCCCTCTACCTCATAAGGGAAAATACGTCGGATCAGACCCTCATGAGGCTCCTCATGCAGAGCGCCCTTGAGCAGCAGGAGCTATCCAGGGTATTTATCAGGACAAAGGGCCTGGACCTTATCGAATTTCTTGAGAGTAATATCAAGGGGCTTATAAAAGCGGGTGTCTTCAAGGATGTAAACCCGGGGCTCGCGGCACGGGCATTTCTCGGCATGGTCCTGCATTACGTCATGACGCAGGAGATATACGGCCTGAAGAAGTGCTTCAGTTTTTCAACCACCGAGGCGGCACTGACCTTTGTGGACATTTTTTTTGACGGCATAAGCAGGAGGCAGTAATGAGCACAGGTGAGATTAAGGACGCCGGTTTGATATTTAGCCGTCTCCATGCAAAAGGTCTGCTTTTGTTTATGACGGCGTTTTTTATTACGCTAACCGCGCTGACGCCCGGTCCGGCCATGGCCGGTGAGAAAGGGGGCGGGGGTGGGGGGCAACTTATTACATTGAGCGACGCATACCGCCTCGCTGTCATGGGTCATGAAGACGTGGGAATTGCCGGAGAGGGCGTAACGCTTTCGAAGACGGATATAAGGAAGGCCGATGCCGAGTTTTTACCCAGCATAACGGCAGAAGGAAGTTTTGAGAAGTTTACGACCAATAAAAGGGCAAGCGGTTTTCTCCTTCAGCCCGATAACAGCAGGCTACTGACCCTTGTCGTAAGCCAGCCCGTCTTCAAGGGCGGGGCCTCATGGAACGGCAGAAGGGCCGCCGTGCTCGCCATGAAAAAATCAAAAGAAGGCGTAAAGGCCGCAGGCGAGGTCATTATGCGCGACACGGCGAGGAGCTACTTTAGCGTGCTCAAGGCCTTGAAGAATGTTGAGATACAGCGGGCCGCCCTCGAAAGGTCTGTAAAGAGAAAGGAGGTCGCGGCCGCGAGGTTTGAGGTGGGCGAGGTCACAAAGTCCGATCTCCTCCGCGCTGAATCCGAGGAGGCCGGAAAAGAGGCCGCCCTGATAAGCGCGAAAAGCGCCCTTCGGAACGCCAAAAGTGTTTTTTTGCGTTTTGTTCCCGTGGCTGGGGACTTTCATCTCGAAGACCCGCATATAAAGTCCGCGTCAGCACTTAACCCCCGGGAGCTTATAAAGACCGCTTACAAGAACCGCCTTGACCTTACGCAGTCAGCCCTTGATAAGGAGATAGCATCCATGGGTGTAAAGCAGGCGTGGTCAGGTTTTCTTCCTGCCGTAAGGGTTGACGGCAATTACATCCGCAGGGACAGGAACCCCTCTACGAGTTTTCTCCTCAAGGAATCCATATCCGCCACGGCCGTGGTCACCTACCCTCTGTTCGAGGGGGGCCTGCGTGTTGCCGAGCTCAGCGAGGCCAGGACAAAGCTCAGAATAGAGGGCCTAAAGCTCCGTGGCATTAAAAAGGATATTATCGTTCAGGTGAGACAGGCCTATAACGACGTAACGGAGAAAGAGGCCGTCATAAAATCTCTTAAACGGCAGTTGAAGTTTGCCAGAGAAAACTACAGGATGGTCTTCGAGCAGTTCAAGAGCGGCGTTGCCACAAACGTGGATGTAACGGACGCCAATACAGAGCTCCTCACGGCGGACAGGTCCCTGATGAACGCCCTCTTCGACCTGGAGCTTGCCGTCGTGGAGCTTAAATACGCCATGGGAACACTTCATAATGAACTCTAAGCGCTCTTCTCTTTTAAAATAATTCAGGCGGGGTCTTTTTCATGTTTGATTATCTCAAAAGGTCAACTCCCATACTCTTTATCTTTTTGCTCTTCTTCTGCTCTGCGTCCCATGCCGCGGAGAAAAAATCCGGCCATGGAAAAAGACCGGGGGGGCCTCCGCCGGCAAAGGTCCTTGTCTCAACACTGCGTCAGGGAGAGATAGCCCCGGAGTCGGAGTTCACGGGGACCATATACTTCAAGGAGGTCTCAAATCTTGCCGCGGAGACAGACGGAAAGGTAAAGTCCCTCTACATAGAGGACGGCATGAGGGTTAAGAAGGGCGCCGTACTTATCGCCATAAATTCCGCGATGCTCAGTAAGGAAATAGAGGCCAAAAAGGCATCATGGGCCGAGGTAATATCAGATCTCCAAAAGGCCAAGAGCGACCTGAGACGCGCAACAGGGCTCTATAAGAAGAAGCTCCTTGCCGGAAAGGACTATGACCAGTACAAGTTCACCGTGGAGGGCCTCAAGAGCCGTTCACGTTCTCTTAAGGCCGAGATAGAACGCCTTGCCATAGAGTTATCGTATAAATCCGTACGTGCGCCCTTTGACGGTATTGTGATGAGAAAAAAAGTTGAGCGCGGCGATTGGGTGAGCGCCGGCACCGTAGTGGCCACGGTGGGTAATGACAGCGAGATGTACCTTGTGGTTAACGTGCCTCAAAAGGCGGTGCCTTTTATTAAAAGAGAGCGGCAGGTTGAGGTCAACTCCGGGGGTAAGCAGTACACTGCCCGGGTTCATGCCATAGTCCCGCAGGGTGATATAAGGACACGCACCTTTCCCGTAAAGATACGCATCAAAAACAGGCAAAAAGGCCTTTATGAAGGCATGGAGGGCACAGTACGGCTTCCCGTGGGTAAAAATATAAAGGCCCTTCTTATAAATCGTGACGCAGTTACCTCTGTTATGGGACAACGCGCCGTATACGGAGTCATGAAAGGAAAGGCCGTTATGCTTCCTGTCTCGATATCCGGGTTCAAGGGCTCGCTTGCCGGTATCAGAGGCCGAGGCCTGAAGGCCGGCATGAAGATTGTCATCAAGGGCAATGAACGGCTGAGGCCGGGCCAACCGGTGATTATCATAAATAAGGGGAAGTAAGGGTCTGTGGATACCGTAAAATTCTCCATAAAAAAACCTGTCACCGTTATAGTTGGCGTCATATTCGTGGCTCTATTCGGGCTTATCGGTCTTTTTTCCATGCCCTATCAGCTTAGCCCCAACGTCTCCATGCCCGAAATAGCCGTCTCTACGGCATGGCCCGGGGCCACGCCCTTTGAGGTTGAGCGCGACATAATCGAGGAACAGGAGAAGGTATTGAAGGGAATCGCCGGGCTTGTGAGCATGGAGAGCACGTCCTTTGACAACCTCGGCACCATAACCATGCGTTTCACAATCCAGACAGATGTTGACGACGCCCTGCTTCGAGTCTCGAACAAGCTGAACGAGGTTCTGCGCTACCCCGTGAACGTGGAACGTCCCGTTATAAACGCCACGGGCACGGAAACGGCCCCTGTAATATGGAATATCCTCAAGACCCTTCCCGGCAATAAGACAAATATATACTCGTACAGGACCTTTTTTGAGAACGAGGTGCGCCAGCGCCTCGAGCGTGTCGAGGGTGTGGCCGACCTCATGGTGGCCGGCGGGCAGGAAAAAGAGATGCACATCGTCGTAAACCCCGCGCGTCTTGCCTCTTACGGTATCAGCATCACTGATCTCTCGGCAAAACTTGCCTCTGATAACGTAAACATATCGGCAGGCACCATGGGCGTCGGCAGAAGGGATTTCCGCATACGCACAGTGGGCGAGACAAGGACCCCCGCCGAGCTTGGCCGACTGGTCATCAGAAACACAGGGCAGGAGCGCACCCTCCTTCGTGACATCGCAGAGGTGCGCTACGGCTACCATAAGGCCAGCGTGGCAATGTTTCAGGACGGCACGGAGGGTATCGCCGTTGGTATCAAGCCCGCCCCGGACGCCAACATCCTTGAGCTTACCGACAGGGTTGAGGTGGTTATAAAGGACCTCAACAAGGGGCTTCTGAAGGACAACGGCCTCTCCTTTACATGGGTCTATGATCAGCGTCCATACATTAACGGCGCCATAGGACTTGTCAGGGAAAATATGCTAATAGGCGGCGCGCTGGCCATAATAACCCTGCTCATATTCCTCGGAAGTTTTTCCTCCACCCTTGTTGTTGCCTTTGCCATACCCATAAGCGTTATCGGCACCTTTCTCTGCATGAGTCTTCTTGGAAGAAACCTCAACGTAGTGAGCCTCGCGGGAATAAGCTTTGCCGTTGGTATGCTTGTGGACGACTCTATCGTTGTGCTTGAAAATATAGACCGGCACCTCCACATGGGAAAGAGTGCCTTCAAGGCCGCCTATGACGGCACCGTAGAGGTATGGGTCGCCATATTAGCCTCGACTGTGACCACGGTGGCCGTCTTCCTCCCTGTTATATTCATGAAAGAAGAGGCGGGTCAGCTCTTTCGTGATATTGCCCTTGCCATTACCTTCAGCGAGATCCTCAGTCTTGTAGTCGCCGTCACCGTCATACCCATGCTTTCCAATAAACTTTTGTCTCGTTCCCTTAAAAAAAATAAGGCCATTGCCAAAAGAAAGGGCGGTATATTCGGCTCCTTCGGCAACGGCCTTGCAAACGGCTACATGGGCCTTGTGGGCTGGGTCATAAAGACGCCTCTTACCCGTATCGTTACAATCGTTACCCTCCTGGTCCTCGCCGGAGGCTCTGTCTTTTTTCTCATGCCCAAGATGGAGTATCTGCCTCAGGGAAACCGAAATCTTCTCATGAATATACTTATTCCCCCGCCGGGAATTTCATACGCCGAGAAGAGGGATATCTGGAAGAACAACATCTTCAAGACCATAGAGCCTCACCTTCATAAAGAGGCCGGTGGGTTTCCCGCCATCAAGCATACCTTTTACGTTGGTTCCGATCAGTTTACCCTCTTTGGGGCCATGTCAGAAGAGCCTTCGAGGGTGCGGGAACTCATACCGCTATTTCGAAGGGCCATCTTCAACATACCCGGTTTTTTCGGCATCAGCACACAGGCCAGTATCTTTCAGACACGGCTTGGCAGGGGCCGTACTATTGATATAGATTTTAGCGGTCCAGATATAAGCCGCCTTGTCATGGCGGCGGGCGCCATGTACGGAATACTTAAAAAAGAGATACCCGACGTACAGCTCCGTCCCGTGCCGTCCCTTGAGATACTATACCCCGAGGTACGGATAAAGCCCGATAGAGCGCGGCTCCGGGCCGTTGGAATGAGCGTCCGCGACCTTGGTCTCATAACGGATGTGTTAATGGACGGCAGAAAGATAGGCGATTTTAAACCAAAGGGAAGTAAAAAAATAGACCTTGTCCTGAAGACCTCTCGCGAGGATATTGCTACGCCCGAGAAGCTTTACAAGGCGCAGGTGACAACACCTTCGGGCATGATAGTGCCGCTCTCCTCCTTATCAACCCTTGAGAGGACAAACGGCATTACCCAGATAAGGCACCTTGAGAGGCAGAGGACCATTACGCTTCAGGTGACCCCTCCGCGGTATATGCCCCTCGAGACGGTCATGGACGGGATACAGAATGACATAATCCCGGGTGTAAAAAAGGCCGGCATCCTTGGCGGCATTAACGTAAGGCTGAGCGGCGCCGCGGATAAGCTGACCGTGATGAGAAGGTCTCTGCAGTGGAATTTTTTACTTGCCGTCATTATCACATATCTACTGCTGTCGGCGCTGTTCGGCAATTTCATCTATCCCATTATCGTCATGTTTACAGTGCCCCTTGCCGGGGCAGGGGGGTTTATAGGCCTCAAACTCGTAAACATCTTCATAGCGCCTTCGCCCCTTGATATCCTCACCATGCTGGGCTTTATTATCCTCATAGGCGTAGTTGTGAATAACGCCATCCTCATCGTCCATCAGTCCCTGAACTTTATCCGCAATGAGGGCATGGAGCACAGAGAGGCCGTGCTTGCCGCCACGCGCACGAGGCTACGTCCCATCTACATGAGCGCCTTTACAAGCGTCCTCGGCATGTTGCCCCTCGTGGTCGCCCCGGGTCCGGGCTCCGAGCTTTACAGGGGCCTTGGAAGCGTCGTGCTCGGCGGTCTTGCCGTGAGCACCATCTTTACCGTCCTTGTCATCCCGGCCCTTCTCATGTTTGTCATCAAGATGGAAAAACCGGGAAAAGTTGCGGAGAAGTCTTAAGGTAAAAACGGTTTTTAATGGTGGCCGGGCCTGCCATGCAAAAAAGCATAAACTTTTATTAGCGCATCACCGCCCCTTCACCCGGCCCTTTTTTTATTTGATTTTCAGTACCTTGAAATAATATAATAAACTCACAGTAATTATGAGATAACCCACGAATCAATAAAGGAGTATGTCCATGTCAGAGATAAATATCACAGGTGAGATGACAACAGGGGAGGTCACGGAGACTTGGCCCTCTACAAAAGAGGTCTTTACGAGGCACTTCGGCTCGGGTTGCTTTACCTGCCCTGCATTCGGCACTGAACCCATCTCAATGGCCTGCTCAATGCACTCAACGGACCTTGATATGTTTGTCGGCGAGCTCATAGATGCCGCCGAGGCCGAAGAGGCCGGCGAGTAAGAAGAGATAAGGGGAGGGGACCTTGCGGTTCCCTTTTCTTTTACCCTTTGTAAAACGACTGCCTTTATAAGCCTTAAAACCCCTGACTCTGGTTCCCATAATGAAGCTCCCTATTTATCTTCGTCATAAATTCACCCTTAAACATATACTCTCTCTTTCATGTTCATGCCCGGAAATAAAGAGCATAAGGCCCTTTTATGAGCTATAAAGAAGTCCTTTCCCCGGGCGAGGAGAAGGCCGAGAGGTTAAGGAAGATATCAGGGCTTATCCTCGGCCCCGTTGCCTTTATCGTCCTGTATTTAATCCCCTTTGGGGCCATGACTCCGGTTCAGCACAAGCTCACCGCGGTAACGGGCCTTGTCATCGTCTTATGGCTTACCGAGACCATTCCAATACCCGTAACGGCCATGCTCGGCGCCGTGCTTAACGTTCTGCTTGGCGTGGCCCCGGCAAAGGTCGTCCTCGCGCCCTTTGCACACCCGCTGGTCTTCCTCTTTATCGGCTCCTTCATCCTTGCCGAGGCCATTACCTACCACGGACTTGACAGAAGGTTCGCATTCGCCATCTTTTCCATACGTTTTCTCCACAAGTCCCCCTCACGCGTCCTCTTTACCATTGGGCTTATCGTGGCCCTCGTATCCATGGGTATAAGCAACACGGCATCTACTGCCATGATGCTGCCCATAGCCCTTGGCGTGCTCGCGGCCATGAGAGAGATCCACAGGGAAACAGGAGGCAATTACGATTTCAAGAAATTCTCCGTTGCCATGATGCTCATGGTGGCCTACGGGGCCTCAGTGGGCGGCATTGCCACGCCCATAGGCACGCCGCCGAATGTAATCGGCATCGGAATGATGGACCAGCTTGCGGGAATAAAAATATCCTTTTACGAGTGGATGGTCTTTGCCCTGCCCATTACGTCCGTAATGTTTCTCTATCTTTTTTTCATACTGCGGGGAAGGAGCGGGCTAAAGGGAGCGAACATCGCTGGGATTGAAAAATATATTAAAAAGGCCCGCAGTGAGCTGGGCCCCTGGTCAAGGGGAGCAAAGAATACGGCGCTCTGCTTCTACCTTGCTGTTTTTTTATGGGTATTGCCAAGTATATCGGGCATTGTATTCGGCAAAAGCGCCCCTTTGTCGCACCTCCTCTCCGCAAGGCTAAACGTGGGTGTTGTGGCCCTTATTGCCGCTTCACTGCTCTTTATACTCCCTGTATCACTTGCCAGAGGCGAGTTCACAATGGACTGGAAACGGGCCGTTCGCATAGACTGGGGCACGGTACTGCTCTTTGGCGGCGGTTTGAGCCTCGGTAGCCTCATGTTCAGCACAGGGCTTGCCGATTACCTCGGAGAGACGCTTACGGGGTTAACAGGGGCCTCGTCTTCTCTTGGCATCACGGCAATAGGGACCATACTCGCAATAATTCTCAGTGAGACTACCTCCAACACGGCCTCGGCAAATATGATAATCCCCGTGATGATAGCCATCGCGCAGGGCGCCGGCGTCTCTCCCATCGCGCCTGCCCTCGGTGCCACGCTGGGGGCGTCGTTCGGCTTCATGCTCCCCGTCTCCACCCCTCCTAACGCCATAGTATACGGCTCAGGCCTCGTACCCATACTCTCCATGGTGCGTAAAGGGATATTGTTTGATATCGGCGGTTTTTTTATCATAATGGCCGGGGTAATGCTCATGACCCGCCTCCTGGGATGGTCCTGATATGCCGGGAAAAGGCGCCGTGAGACGGCCGGAAATCTCCATAGTCATACCCGCCTACAACGAAGAGAAGGTTATCGGCGATACCCTCGCCGAGGTCTCCGGGTACCTTGAGGAGAGGGGATTTCATTACGAGATAATCCTCGTATCAGACGGAAGTACGGACAATACCGAAGCAATAGCCCTCTCAGCGAGCGCCGGGAATAAACGCATCAGGGTACTTAAGAACGAGCAGAACATGGGCAAGGGTTTTTCCGTAAAGAAAGGGTGCCTTGCGGCAAGGGGCAGGGTGATAGCCTTTACGGACGCGGACCTCTCCTACCCCATCAGCGAAGTGGAAAAGCCCCTGAAGATGATAAGGGAAAAGGCGGCCGATGTGGCCATAGGGTCGAGGACCGTTAGCGGGGCGCGGATTGTGGTCCACACATCGCCACTGCGAAAAGTCATGAGCAAGGTTTTTAATATCTTTGTCCGCCTTATCGCCATAAAGGAGATTGGCGACACGCAGTGCGGCTTCAAGGCCTTCAGCAGTGATGCCGCGATGGATGTATTCAGCCTGCAGACCATGAGCGGATTCAGTTTTGACGTTGAGATAATCTATATTGCCAAAAAGCTCGGCTACAGGGTGAGGGAATTCCCCATTATCTGGGCGAAAAGCTCGGAATCGAGCAGTGTAAACCCGGTGAGTGATTCCATGGGCATGTTCTTTGATATTATGAAGATAAGGCTCCTTGACCTCAAGGGAGTGTATAGAAAAGAATAATCATGGAAACTTAAAGATATTGACAGGCAAAATGGTTGTGTGTAATATTACATACCACGACAGAGCATCTTCCGTGAATGCCGCAGACTACGATATAACCGCAGTACTCAATCACTATGCAAGGCCCTCGTAGCTCAGTAGGATAGAGCAACGGATTCCTAATCCGTGTGCCGGAGGTTCGAATCCTCTCGAGGGCACCAACAAAATCAAGGGGTTACGGGATTACGCCGTAGCCCTTTTTTCTTGAAATTGTATAGTTTTTGTATAGTAGAGTTTAAGCCCAAGTTTTCGTCGAGTATTTCCACGGCCCTTGTCTTATGCGCAGGCGCGAGGTGGGCATACCTGAGCGTCATTGCAAGGGTCTTGTGACCGAGGAGTTCCTTTACGGTCGTAATGTCCACGCCGGACATTACGAGGTGACTCGCAAAGGTATGGCGTAGGTCATGGAACCTGAAGTCCCTTATTCCCTTCCTTCTCTCAATCCGCATACCGCACTCCGGGCACTGGCCTGGTTTCTCTGTTTCACCCTTCCGTGTTTCGTGGTGACATTCCGGGCATTTGTCCAGTTCTGTTTCTTTCAAGGCGGTTATGAAGGAACGCCGGACGTTCAAGAACCTCCTGCCCTTATGGTCTGTAAAGACGTAAGGGCTCCTTATGTGCCTTACAAGGCCCTGTAAGGTCTCTCTGAGGGTATTGTTCATGGGTATCTCCCTCCTATCGCCGTTCTTTGTCCTCTCAAGTAGAATGAAGCCATGCTGGAGGTCGATATTCTTCTCCCATTTAAGGGAGAGTATCTCTTCTTTTCGCATGCCCGTATTGAGGGCCGTTACGACAATGGGCCGAAGATGGGGCGCACAGGCATCCGCAAGGGCCTGACATTCTACCTTTGAGAGGTACCTGAGTCTGCGGTTGTTCTCGGGAAGGAGTTTGACTCTCCTAACTTTCTTCAGGACCTCTTCCTCGACCATCTCCCACTCCACGGCCTTGGTGAACATGTGCTTTATGGTGGCAAGTCGCCGGTTGATAGTGGCTGGGGCCTTGCCATCAGAGATACACTTTGATTGAAAAGCATCGAGAAGCCTTGTGTTGAAGTGTCTGAGAGGTATATTGCCGAATTCTCTGAAGAGCAGGTTGATGACATTCTTTTTGGCTTCAAAAGCCCTCTGCCGTTTAGCCCAGATGAGATAGTTATCTCGTAACTCACCAAAGGTGTGATACTTTATCTTTCTTACCAGCGTAGGGTCTCGGCCTTCCTGCACCTCTTTTTTACGGTCTATGAGCATTGCCTGCGCATCGCGGAATGACGCTGTCTTGGCAGACTCGTAGCGTGTTAAACCGTCAGGCCCGGCGTATCTCAGCCACCAGACGTTACCGCGCTTGTAAATTCCCTTTGCCTTTGCCATTGTTCATATGCCTCCTTATTCTTGAGATTTTGTTTTTTCAGTGGAGATACTTCTCCAATCGCCTGTGCACACCCTTTTCATCACCTCCTTTTGAGGTAGCCGGACGCATTGCGTCCGGCACCTGAGTTTACCCCGGGGCTCATCTGAGCCCCGGAACCTTACCAGTGTAAGGATTAACCATGGGGACCTTCATGTTATCGAGCCAGCCATCGATCTCTCTCTTTCTGAACCGACAGAATTTACCGACCTTGATGTATGGTATCTCCCTGGACTTGATACGGTCATAAACCCATTGGTTCGATACACCGAGGTATTTGGCAAGCGCCTCTACGGAGAAGATAAGATTCCTGTCCTTCCCTGCATCTCCAAGAAGAGGCCTTATGGCCTTTACAACCTCTCTGGCGATACGCTCCTCAAGTTCACTCGTATCACATAGGTCTATATTTATTTTCACGGGCCAGAGCCAAAAGGACGCACTCCTGCGAAGGGCTGTGTATGCGAAAAAGACAGCCCCTGCGATTGGACATATGTTAATGGAGCAACTAAAGGACAGCGTTGACCGTGAGGGTCTACTCTGCGGCGAGACAGGCTTGACCGTAAGGGTTACGGTCCATACAGGCAGTGTTTACAACTGTTGAAGCTCGTCTTTTTACGAACGCAGGCGACTTCCATGCACTGGCCCGCAGCCCTTTGCTGCTCGTGCGTTCCTCAAAGCGCGTGGCATTCAGCCCTCCTTTCTTCGGGGCGCTTTGATATTTTCCGCCTTGCACCCGGAGGAGAGGCGGAAGATGTCTTTTATAAGACAGAAATATTTTGCCACAGGCAAAAAAAACCCGCAACAATAAATTTAGCTTTTCCAACAAGCATGGCTAAATACCATAAAAAAGTTTAATCAATCATTGTATGAACTCCTGTTTGGCTATATTTGATAATGACTGCTGGAGCTACTAACCCTTTGTTTTATATGAATAATTTAGCACTTTTCTGCTTGACATTTTTCCGGTTATCTTCTATAGTATTTATACATGGTTGATTTCAGTAGGCCGTGCCTGTCAAAAGGATCCCCAACCTGACAGTCACATACGAATAATGCAAAGCGGGGAATATGATTAAGGGATGAGCCTTATATATTTTTTTTGCGCTCTCCCATACTGTATTCATAATGGGTATCGCGTTTATACGCTAAAAAGAAGGAAAAGGATTTAAGGATCAAGGGGTTGTAGGGATTGTGGAGTGAGTTCTGTTGGTCTCACGTCAAGTTGGAAGAAGAAGCTGGAAGTAATACTCTCAAGTATGTCGAAGGGGCCGTTCCGGCCCATGTTACCAGGCTCATTGAGCCTGCGTGTCTGATGTAAGAGCCGCTCTAAAGGCGGCGGGTTCAGATAAGAAGATCAAGTCTACGAGAAGAAGGCTTTTGTTATGGTGTAGTGTTTTGTGCCGTAACAAGAGACCCTGCCGAAGTTAAATTTCCTATTTGAGTGTTGTGCAGGTCAACATGGAGGAGTTTGCCACCTCCAGAGTTGGCTATCGTCAAACTAATGCGCCTGCCAGGCGTACTGTATTGGCGATGGACGTCGCCGCGTGCATCGAGAGGTGCTGGCGCGGTGGCAACGGGGGCTACGTGTAAAAGCGTTTCTACCCACTACGCACGGAGAGATTACGGGCGACATGAAAATGGTTTTCTTCCGGCAATCAGGAAGAGAGCCCGGTATGTTTGAATCGGTGAAAATCCGAACCGTGGGATAGTGGTAACACTATAACACGGGCCAGGCGGGGGAGCCAATGTCTGGTAACAGGTATCGGTGAATAGCTCAACCCGACAAAGGCCCATGATGAAGCTCATGGGTAAAGCGCCCTATCCGTTAGAGGAGGGTGCAACCTGGTAAGAGACTTGAGAGCGGTCAGGCCATAGCGGTTAATAACAATGGGTATCCCAAATCCTCATAGAGGAAAGTAAGGGGGCTCTTCTGTATTCGGCCCCGGTCCTTCATGGACTACAACCATTGTGAACAGTCAAATCCGCGCCGGACTCAAGTCTTGACGAACATGCCTAACATGGAAAGACCCCACCGAGCCGTATTTACGGTGTCGAGGGTTGATTAGCGTGAATTAGTAGAGTCTGAGGACCGCTGCAGGCAGTGGTGGTCCGAGTGTGACGGGTATGGCAACCCGTCGTAAAACACACTTGAAAATTCACATCCGGCATAACATTCAAGGGGGTTGGCAGCCCCCCTCAGTGTACTGGTAACAGTGCCTTGAGGGGGTTTGTCAACTGCGCGGGAGCGCGTAACCATGAAAGACCGGGAGGTCAAATATATGGGTTACACCTATGAAGTACAAAACTGGCAGGGGCTCTTACAGCAACTGGTGAATTATACGTCTCTTGGATATAGAAAGTACTGCGAGGTAGAATACCCCGAGCGCAAGCGAGGGCGGTTCTCTGCCATCGACAGGAAGATAATAGCGAAGTATCAAGCGGATAAGAGTAAGGATCAGCGAAGCAGGCTGAAAAAGAAGGGTTATGCTAATTTTGTATTTATGAGATGGGATAATTTTGCCTGGATACTGCAATCACCGGGAGTGGTGAGGGATGATATTGTCTATGATGATGTTTTCCACTCCATGACAGGAAGATCCATAGATGTAAGGGTTGGGCCAGAGATGCTCCTTGTTGTGGGGCTCTTTGGCGGGAACGGTGGAGTCTCTGTAAAGATGTCAAAGGAGACATACCGTGACGTAAGGGCCGGGCTCATGGAGGTTGCTTGTTCAGGCGATAGGAACCGGTGTGTGAGGGAGTTCAACAAACTGAATGGGCTCCCTGCATGGCACGGCATAGTTGAGCAGAAGGTGAGGCTCGCCCAATACCTCGTAAAACAGGCGAGAAGCCACCAGATGAAGTTATCGAAGAGAGACCTCCGCATATACACCAGAAGAAAGGTCTACCCTGTCTGGAAGGACAGGGAGCGGAGAAGGATATAAGCAAGCCCCCATCGGC
>CAZMKZ010000002.1:68852-77834 GCA_964567185.1 uncultured Thermodesulfobacteriota bacterium | reverse complement strand
ACACGGCCCGCAGGGGCAGGGTTCTCCCTCTCTTGCCATGGAGGCGGGCGCTCCTTATTCATCGGGGGGCCTCAGTGAGGCCGGCGCTGAAAAGGGCCGCGGCGGGGACGCTGTGCCGGACCGGTGTGAGACGGGCCTTCAACACGCCGGAGGCGTGGAAGGCCTAATCGGTTATATTAAAAAGCATGACAACGGCGCCCTCTACGGCTCGCTTAAGTCGTCTACCATAGATTTAAAGGATAAGAGGGTTGAGATAAAGACAACCCCTCAGGCCTTCACATTCCTGAAGATGAAGACGCCCCGCATGGAGAAGCTCTTTTCAGAGTATCTGAAAGGGCCCGTGAAGGTGGCCTTAACGGCTCAAGGCGCGGACCTTGCGCAGGAGAAAGACCCGGCAGCAGATGTGCTTCGTATCCTCGGCGGCAAGGTCCTTGAAGATGGTTACGGTGACGGAGGTTAAATGGGTAAAGATATCGGTAATATAATGAGGCAGGCCCAGCAGATGCAGGCAAAGCTCGCCGAAGTGCAAAAAGAGATGGGCGGCAGGACCTGCGAGGCATCGGCAGGCGGCGGAATGGTTACGGCCCTGGTAAACGGTAATCAGGATCTGCTCTCCATTAAAATAGACCCGGCCGTAGTAGACCCCGGGGACGTGGACATGCTGCAGGACCTCATCGTGGCCGCAGTGAACGAGGGTTACAGAAGAAGCAAGAAGATGGTCGCCGATGAGATGGGCAAACTCACCAGCGGGCTCGGCATGAACCTTCCCGACCTCTTTAAATAATGAGGCACAGTGATGGGACGGGGCTTATCGCTATCCCCGTGAACCCCCGTAAGCAAGGCAAGGGGCATGGGTTTTGTTGGGAGTGAAGAGGGGCGGCAAAGGGGCTGGTTTTTTTGCGCCTTGCCCGAGGGGGCTGACGGTGTTGCGGCCGGCTTTTATAACCACCATTGTTTTATCTGCGGGATATTGATTAAATGCGTTACGCCGGACCCATAGACAGACTTATAAAGGGCTTTTCAGGCCTTCCCGGCATAGGTGAAAAATCTGCCACGAGGCTCGCTCTGTTTATCCTCAACTCTAAAAAGGGTTATGCAGAGGAGCTTTCTGCAAGCATCCTTGAGGTGAAGGATAAACTTACGCTCTGCGGGGGCTGCATGGCTTTTTCGGATACCAACCCCTGCGAGATATGCTCTGACGCGCAAAGAAACGTGGATACGGTCTGCGTGGTAAGCGACTTCAAGGACATGATGGCCCTTGAGGATGCCGGCGATTACAGGGGCAGGTATCATGTCCTGCACGGCAGTCTCGCGCCCCTTAAGGGAATAGGGCCGGATGAGCTCCGCATAAAGGAGCTTATGAGCAGGGTAAGCGGCGGGGGCATACGCGAGGTAGTGCTCGCCACGGGCTTTGACTCCGAGGGAGAGGCCACCTCGATGTATCTTGCGAGGCTCTTGAAGGCTTCTGGCGTAAAGATTACGAGGATAGCCTCGGGCGTGCCCGTTGGCAGTTACATAGAGTTCATGGACAGGGCTACCCTTGGCAGGGCCATGGCGGGTAGACGTGAGGTCTCCTGAAGAGGGGAGGCCCATAAATAGCGGGAGAGGGGAGATATAATAATGGATAAGTATACTGAGGTTAGATGGCACGGTAGGGCACAGCAGGGTGTGGTGACGGCCGCCAAGCTCCTCGCCGAGTCATGTATGAAGGCAGGGGAGTTTGTGCAGGCCTTTCCCGAGTTCGGGCCCGAGAGGATGGGCGCGCCGGTAAAGGCATTCAACAGGGTATCCAAGACACCCATAAGACTTCACTGTCAGGTGACAAACCCCGGATATGTCCTTATAGCCGACCCGACTCTCATAGCGGGTGTGGACAGCGGATGCGGACTTACGGAAGGGGCGGATGAAGACGCCGTCTATATAATAAACACGGCTAAATCACCGGAGGAGATGCGTAGTGAGCTTGGCCTTGAGGGAAAACCGGCCAGGGTCTATACCGTGGACGCGGGCAGGATATCTCTTGAGACTATCGGCAGGATGATGCCCAACACCCCGCTTCTCGGCGCGTTCTCAAGGGTGACGGACGTGGCGCCCCTTGGCGCCATTATTGATAACTTCAGGGACAACTACGCCAAGAAATTCGGCGAAAAGGTGATAGAAGGCAATGTAAAGGCCATGCAAAGGGGCCATGACGAGGTTCAGGGCCTCTGATTTTAACGACCCCTTACTTTTTTTATCCACGACCGAGGGAGAAGGTGATATGAGAGATACGAAAACCACGCCCATAGGCGGTATCATCGACAAGGGCGGCACAGCCGACGATTACGTAACGGGAGGCTGGAGAAAGCTCAGGCCCGTTGTAGACCATGTAAAATGCATAAACTGCCTTATCTGCTGGGTGGTATGCCCGGACTCCGCCGTTATCGCCGAAGAGGGCAAGATGGTAGGTTTTGATATGGAGCATTGCAAGGGGTGCGGTATATGCGCCACTGAATGTCCTGATAAGGTCACCGCTATTACTATGGAAGAGGAGGCCGAATGATGGCTATTGCCAATGTAAAGAGAGAGCAGATAGGTCTTACAGGAAACTCGGCCGTGGCCATGGCCATGAAGCAGTCCAACCCCGATGTATTCCCGGCCTATCCCATTACCCCTTCAACTACCGTAGTGGAGGAGTTTTCCAGCTACGTGGCCGACGGGGCGGTGGATACGGAATTTATCGCCGTTGAGAGCGAACACTCGGCCATGAGCGCCTGTGTGGGGGCCTCGGCCGCCGGCGCGAGGGTCATGACGGCAACAAGCTCACAGGGCCTTGCCCTTATGTGGGAGATGCTCTACGTCGCCTCCGGTCTCAGGCTTCCAATAGTCCTCTGCGACGGCAACAGGGCCCTATCCGCACCCATAAACATACACTGCGACCACTCCGACACAATGGGCGCAAGGGACTCGGGCTGGATTCAACTCTACTCCGAGTCAGTGCAGGAGGCCTACGACAATATCTTTCAGGCCGTGAGGATAGCCGAGCATCCCGATGTCATGCTCCCCGTAATGGTCTGCCTTGATGGTTTCATAACGACTCACGCCATTGAGAACATGACGCCCCTTACTGATGACGAGGCAAGGGATTTTGTAGGCGAGTATACCCCTGAAAACGCCCTCCTTGATACGGACCACCCCATTACGATAGGGGCCATGGCGTTGCAGGGTCCCTATGCTGTCTTCAAGTATCAGCAGAGCGAGGCCATAAAGAGGGCCAAGGACGTTGTGGCAAAGGTGGGTAAGGAGTTTCAGGAAAAATTCGGCAGAGACTACGGTCTCTTCGAATCATACAGGCTTGAAGACGCCGATGTGGCCATTGTCATACTCTCAAGCGCCGCAGGCACCACAAAGGTGGCCGTTGACGAGCTCAGAAAACAGGGCAAAAAGGTGGGGCTGCTTCGTCCCAGGCTATTCCGGCCCTTGCCCCACGCGGAGATGGCAGAAGCCCTTGCCGGCCTCAAGGCCGTGGCCTGTCTTGACAGGGTCGACTCCATGAGCGGTTTCGGCGGTCCCCTCTTTAACGATGTGCGCTCCCTTCTATACGAGACCGAGAACCGGCCGATGGTATTCGGCCGTATCTTCGGCCTTGGCGGAAGAGACTATAAGGTGGAAGACGCCGTAGCCGTATTTGAGGAACTCTTGAAGACAGTAGAGACGGGTAAAGTGGATGAACTAATCAAGTATATAACCTTCGACCCTGATGAAGAACTCCGCAAGGATGGGGCCTGCTGCAGATAAAGGGGGGATTCAATGGCTACGCTAAAGGATTTTTCAAAAAAAGAAGAGCTTTTTTCCGGGGGGCACAGGCTCTGCGCCGGTTGCGGCATACCCCCCATAGTAAGGCTTATACTCAGAAATTTTGATACCCCCGTTGTGGCGGCCAACGCCACGGGGTGTCTTGAGGTTGCCACCACCATATATCCCTACACATCGTGGAGGATACCGTGGATACACTCGGCCTTTGAGAATGCCGGGGCCACCATAAGCGGCGTTGAGACGGCCTATCGGGCGCTCAAGAAAAAGGGCAAGATACCTGCCGATAAGGAGATAAAGTTCATCGCCTTCGGCGGCGACGGAAGCAGTTACGACATAGGTCTGCAGAGCCTTTCCGGCGCCCTTGAAAGGGGCCATGACTTTTTATATGTCTGCTATGATAACGGCGCCTACATGAACACGGGCGTTCAGCGTTCAAGCGCCACGCCCTTTGCCTGCAACACCACTACGAGCCCGGCGGGCAAGGTGATAAAGGGTAAGATGGAGATGAGGAAGGACCTTACGAGGATAGTAGTGGCCCATAACATACCCTATGCGGCGCAGGCCTCGGCGCACAACTGGTCCGATCTGGCGAAAAAGGCCGAGAAGGCCATAAATACAAAGGGGCCGACCTTTCTTAATGTAATCTCCCCCTGTCCGCTTGGCTGGTATACAAAATCCGAGGACAGCGTAAAACACGCCCGCCTTGCCGTGGAGTCCTGCTACTGGCCCCTCTACGAGGTGGAGGACGGTGTGCTGCGCGTGACATACAAGCCGAAAAACAAGATACCCATGGAAGAGTGGCTTAAGCCCCAGGGCAGATTCAAGCACCTCTTCAGGCCCGGCGCCGAAGACCTCCTTGAAGAGGTACAGCGTCAGGTCGATGAGTACTGGGAGAGGCTCCTCAGCTTTGACGGCAAGAGGGTCTACTAAGGGGGCCGGTTATGGGCAACAGCCCCATTAGCGGCAAAGTTTTGATGAAAATTTTCTAAGGGCCGCGGGGCGCTCCCCGGTGTGCTGTAATCAGGGCGTGTCTGAATAAATCAGACCTTGCCCGGCATGGACAGCGGCGCGATTTTTCACGGGGCGGTAAGCGGAGACGCATCTTTATGACGGGCCGCAAGGCCTCTCCATGAGACAGAACAATCTTAATCTTGAAAGGCCCGGCTTGTTCCGGGCTTTTTATCTTGAACTTTTTATGCAATGGGAGGGGACATGGGTTTTAAAGACGAACTGAAGGCTCTGATAGCCAAATCCCTGAAGGCGGGAGACAAGGCGCGCACATCTACATTGAGGATGCTGCTCAGCGATATTACGAATAAAGAGATAGCGCTGCGCCGTGCCGTCGAAGGGGACGAGGCCCTTCAGGTAGTGAAAACCATGATACGCCAGAGGAGAGACTCTGTGGAGCAGTATGAGAAGGGCGGTAGAGAGGAGCTCGCCATGGCCGAGACTGCGGAGATAAAGATACTTGAGGAATTCATGCCCGCTCAGCTCTCCGCCGACGAGATAGAGACACTGGTAAAAGATACCATAACCGAGCTAAAGGCCACTTCCATGAAGGATATGGGCAAGGTCATGAAGGCCGTGATGGCCGGGACGCAGGGCAGGGCGGATGGAAAGGCCGTTCAGGAGGCCGTTAAAAAGGCCCTCGGCGCTTAGGGGCCGGTCTGCTCACGGGCTCAAGGGACGGCATAAAACTCAAGGAGATAGAGGCATGAACGTTAAGGAGATATACGAGAAGGCATACACGAGGGGCATGGAGGTCGACCCTCGCGGGATAGACGAGGTTAGAAGCGAACTCGCGAAGGTTAAAAAGGACTTTGATGAACTCAGGGAAAAAGACAGGGTGCATTTTGACGCCGAGAGGCTCGTAAATCCCTACTCCGATACGCGCCTTCTTTACGGCGACCCCGCAAAAGAGGTTAAGCGCGCCATCGTGGGCATTGACATGGAGGTAGGCGAGGTCCTCCTTGCCGACCGCCTCAGCGAAAAGGGAACTCCCATTGACCTTATCATCGCCCATCATCCCGAGGGCAGGGCCATGGCAAACCTTCATGCCGTAATGAACATGCAGGCCGGCATCATGGAGAAGTACGGCGTGCCCATAAATGTGGCCGAGGACATAATGGCCGAGAGGATATCCGAGGTGCGCCGGAGAATCATGCCGGCAAATCATATGCGCGCCGTTGACGCCGCCCGTCTCCTTGACATTCCCTTCATGTGCATGCACACGCCGGCGGATAACTCCGTGGTGACCTTTCTGCAGGATATCCTTGACGAAAAAAAACCTGTCTATGTCTCCGATATAATGGACATACTCTCTGAAATTCCAGAGTACGAGAACGCGGCGCAGGAGGTCATGAGCCCCGAGGTAGTATGCGGCTCGGGTAAGAGAAAGGCCGGAAAGGTCTTTGTCGATATGACCGGCGGAACCGGCGGAAGCAAGAAGGCCTTTACAAAGCTCTCCAACGCCGGCGTGGGCACCGTCGTGGGCATGCACATAAGCGAGGAGCACAGGAAGGAAGCCGAAAAAAATCACATCAACGTAGTCATAGCCGGCCATATGGCCAGCGATACCATCGGCATGAACCTGCTCTTTGATAATATCCTCCCGCCTGATATAGAGCTTGTGGAGACAGCGGGTTTCAGGAGGATTTCAAGGGCTTAGCCTCCGGCGTGTGTGGGGCCGTGCGTGGGCCGATATATAAAGACGCGGGCCGCGCGCGGTGCAGTGGGGGGTACGAAAGAAGGCGGCAGGATAGCCCTCTGGCCTGCCGCCGGCCCGGATTTTTGGCGGGGGTCAAGAAGATATTGTGGACAGCGCTACATTAGAGGTACTGGAGTTTAACGAAGTACTTAGCGCCCTTGCCGGATTCGTCCTTACCGGGAGGGGTAAAGAGCTAATCTATGCCATCGGCCCGGCCATGGATATGGACTTCATCGAGGAGTCCTACCGCGAATTTACCGAGGCCAACTCACTTTTCGAGGCATCTGGCAGGCTTTCCCTCGCCGGGACGCGCGATATAAGAGCAATCCTCACAAGGCCCTTTCCAGAGGGGGCCTTTTTACTGGCGGAAGAACTTCTTCAGTTAAAAGACAACCTCATTGTAACCAAAAGTCTCCGGGCCATGATCGGACCGGCCTTTCTGAAGCAGTATCCCGCTCTTGCTCCCCTCTTTAGCGGTTTATCGGAGAATACCCTTCTGCGCGAAAGGCTCCTCAAGACCATTGACGATAAGGGGCTCATACTTGACTCGGCCTCGCCGAGGCTCCGTTCCATACGCAATAAGCTCCGGAGCTCCAAGACTCGCATCAGAAATATTCTCTCAAAGCTTATCCAGGACCCCAACTCAAAGGAAGCCATACAGGACGATATCATCACCATACGCGACGACAGGTTCGTCCTCTCCGTAGTGGCGGGCAAGAGTTCAGAGATCCCCGGCGTCATCCATGGCAGGTCAGGCAGCGGCGCCACCTTTTTCGTCGAGCCCATGGAGCTTGTAGACCTCAATAACTCGCTCTCCATACTCAAAAAACAGGAGCGCTCCGAAGAGAGAGCGATATTAAGAGAGATTACCGCTCTGGTCCTGGAGGTAAAGGATGGTCTATTGAATGACCTTGAGCTCATAGCGGCCCTTGATGTGCTGGAGGCCAAGGTCCTTTTTGCCCGTAAGGTAGACGCCGTGGTCCCGGAGGTAAGCAGCGGGGGGGATATTAGTTTTTTAAGAGCAAGGCACCCCCTTCTTGCGTTAAAAGAAGCTGAAGGCCAGGGCGCTGTTGTGCCCGTTGATATAACCGTACAGCGGGATACAAGGGTGGTGGTAATATCCGGGGCCAATACGGGCGGCAAGACCGTGGCCCTTAAGACACTGGGCCTCCTTACTCTTATGGCCGCTTCGGGCCTGCCCCTTACCACGGGGGCTGATTCACGGGCCCGTATCTTTTCTTCTGTTTTTGCCGATGTTGGCGACAGGCAGGACATCGGCGCGAGCCTCAGCACCTTCAGCGCCCATGTGAGGCGCCTTACCCTTTTTTTAAGAGAAGCCGGGGCAAACTCACTTGTGCTTATCGACGAGATAGGCGCGGGCACGGACCCCGCCGAGGCAGAGGCATTGGGGCTTGCCGTCCTTGAGAGGCTCAAAGAGAGGGGCGCGCTCAGTGTTGTCACCACTCACCTTAACCTCATAAAGGCCCACGGGGCCGTGGACCCTGGCTATGAGAACGTCTCCGTGGAGTTCGACGAGGCCACCCTTAAGCCAAGGTACACGCTTATCTACGGCGTGCCCGGGCCGAGCCTCGGAATCAATATCGCCGGAGCCCTTGGCCTCGCGCCGGAGCTTATTGAGAGGGCGCGCGGTTATCTTACCGGCGGCGAGGGCGCCTTTGTGGAGTCCATAAGGGTTATTGAGAAGGAGAAGGAGAGGCTCCGTAAGATGGGGGAGAGGCTTGAGCTCATGGAAAAGAGGCGCGCCGATGAATTAAGGCGCCTGAGAGAGCAGAGGGACGAGCTTGTAAAAGGTGCGAAAGAGAGGATAAACTCCATAGTGGAGGAGGCGAGGGCCGAGGTGGCCTCCATAAGGGAGACCTTTACCCGGGAAAAAAAGAAGGATGCCCCGGCCGCCGCCTCTATCTCGAAGGCGGGCAGGAAGTTAACCGCCAGATTAACGCCAAAGAGGGCTCCTGTAAAGACAAGGGCCCCATTTGAGGGCGAGAAGGTGAGCATCAAAGGCTCGCGGACAAAGGGCGTGGTCACGAGGGTGGACGCAGAGGCGGGCAGGGCCGAGCTCTTAATGGGAAGCGTCAAGGTCTGGGTGGATATGAAGAGGCTTGAGCTAAGCGGCGCGAAGCACAGGGGTGTGAAGAAAAGCTATGCCCATGTGGAGATGAAGCGTCAGGGAGGCGGGGCCTCGGGCAGGCTTAACCTCATCGGGCTTCATTGTGAGGAGGCCATAGGGGAGCTTACAAGGTTTATTGATAACGCCCATCTTGAGGGGCTCGAGGTAGTGGAGGTAATTCACGGCATGGGCACGGGCGCGCTAAAGAAGGCAGTTGCCGAATATTTAAGGAGCAGAAGAGAGGTGAAATCATTCTGCCCCGGCCCGCCCGCAAGCGGCGGCGCAGGGGTGACGGTGGTCTATCTCAAGTAGGGCGTAGCGCGGCGTGGGGCGTGATGGGTATTTAAGATGG
>CAZMKZ010000002.1:0-68752 GCA_964567185.1 uncultured Thermodesulfobacteriota bacterium | reverse complement strand
GTCTATCTCAAGTAGGGCGTAGCGCGGCGTGGGGCGTGATGGGTATTTAAGATGGGGAGAGCCTTACTCAATATTGGTTTTCTTTGACCCACTTTCTTTTTTCTAAAAGAAAGTGGGAGGTTTTTCGTTTTTTTCAGGTGTGTAATCATATGATACCAAAAGAAAAAATAGACGAGATACGGGAGCGGACGAGCATCGTCCGGCTCATCGGCGAGTACATACCGCTAAAGAAGCGTGGCGCCAACTGGCTGGGGCTTTGCCCATTTCACTCCGAAAAAACGCCTTCCTTTTCCGTTAATGAGGATAAGAAGATATTTCACTGTTTCGGCTGTCATGAGACAGGAAGCGCCATCACCTTTCTTATGAAAAAAGACGGCCTGCCCTTTCCCGATGCCGTGAGGGAGTTGGCCTCGCGTTGCGGCGTCACCATAAAGGAGGATAGGGGAAAAAGAGGCGGCCAAAAGGATTCTCTCTATCAGGTTAACAGTGCGGCAAGGGATTACTTTGTAAAGAGGCTTTTTTCCGGCGAGGGCGCGAATGCAAGGAAATATCTCCAAAAAAGGGGTTTTAAGGACAGGGGGCTTCTTGAGCGTTTTGCCCTTGGCTACGCCCCGCCGGGGTGGAGCGGCCTCGTCCGTTATCTTGAGAGGGCAGGATATCCAGCGGGGCTCGCCGCAAAGGCAGGGCTTGTAAGCAGGGGGGATAAGGGCTATTACGACAGGTTCAGAGAGAGGCTCATCTTTCCCATAACAGATATTAGAGAGAGGATTATAGGTTTTGGCGGCAGGGAGCTTGGAGAGCGTGGGCCAAAGTATCTGAACTCGCCGGAGACAGAGCTTTTCAAGAAGGGCGAGACCCTTTTCGGGTTATCGCAGGCCGGCCCGGCCATAAAGGAGCTTGGCTCTGCCATCGTTGTTGAGGGGTATTTTGACTTGCTGGCCATGCATTCCGCGGGGTTCACCAACACGGTGGCCACCCTTGGAACGGCGCTTACAAAGGGGCATATAAGGATACTGCGTGGATATGCCGGGAGCATTTATACCCTTTTTGACGCCGATGAGGCCGGGGTAAAGGCGGCCCTGAGGAGTATGGAGCTCTTTATTGATGAGGATATGAGATGCCGTGTTGTCGCCCTTACAGGGGCCAAGGACCCCGATGAATTTTTGCTGAATAAAGGCCCCGGGGAGATGAAAAAGGTCTTGAAGTCCGCCGTGCCCATACTGGAGTTTTATCTCAAGAGGCTGGAGTCAAGCCTTGATATTACAGGCCCCGAGGGTAAGGCCGCTTTTTTTGAGGGCGCGTTGCAGTATATATCAAGGTTGGCGAATGTGGCGGAGAGGGACCACTACGCCTCTTATGTGGCCTCTCTTCTGCAGATGCCGCCCGCCTCGGTCTACGAGGCCCTGCGTTCCGGCGCGGCGCGTCCCGGGGTAAAGGCAAAGGCCCATGCCGCGCCACGGGCCGCCAGCATCGCCTCGCTAAGGGGCTCGACCCTCGTGGAGTTTACGGTATTGAAGGTTCTCGTTAACCGGCCTGATCTATACTGTCTTGAGGCCCGTGAGGCCGTGGCCGCGTTCAGGGACAATGGCCTTAAAAAGGCGGGGGCCATTATATGCGAGGCCATGGAGGGTCCCGGCCCCGTAAGGATTGATGAGATAGCCGAGGCCCTGCACGGGGCTGAGATTGACGGTTTTATAAAGACAGGGCTCTTAAGGGACGATGACGACTTTATAGGGGACCCGGAGAAGATGCTCAAAGATAGTTTGAAAAAGATACTGAACAGGGGTAAACTTAAGAAGGCTACAAAGGAGATGCTCGGCAGGCTTGCAGACTCGGGGCAGGCTGAGCTTGCACAAGAGATAAAGAAGAGGATAGAGAAAAAAGGCCGCTAAGTTTTCCTTCATCTTTTGCCTGTATGGTTCGATACTTTTATTATGGCTAGATCAAGAGATATGCAGGGGGATAAGAAGGCAGTCAAGGCCATGCCCGCAAGGCCTGTGGCCTCCGAACCCATTCAGTCCGCCCCGCCCCTTGCCGTGGCGCAGCCCAGCGCCGTCAAAGACCCTGTAAGGGCCTACTTGAAAGAGATGGGTGCCGTACGGCTCCTTACGCGGGACGAAGAGGTGCGTCTTGCCAGGACCGTTGAGCAGGGCATGTTCGGCGTGGCCATAGAGTTGCTGAAGACGAAGGTGATAATAGAAGAACTTGATTCGCTTAAGGAGAGGCTACGGGGGAAAAGCTCCGAGGGCCGTGAGGTAATAGAATATGACGACGATGAGAGGATTTTAAGCGAGGCGGAGTCAGACCTTCAGGATGTATTCCATAAGATAGATAATATAAAGAAGATTTACGGCAGGTCCGCGGCAAGTTGGAAGGCCGGCAAGAGACCGACAGAGAAGTGCCTTAACCTTCTCCTTGACATAGATAAACGCAGTAATATCTTCGGAGCGTCCATTGAGAGGCTTACGGGATATGAGGGGGATTTCAAGAGGATAAGGAGAAAGATACGGCGCCTTGAGAACATGGTGGCCCGCGCCGAAAAAGGCGGCAAGGGTCCGGCAGGGCCGCTGTTGCGCGGCAGGACCATTAAGGATGTGATGTGTGAGGCCCGGCAGAACCATAAGAGAGAAGAGGAGCTTGCCGCCAGGGTGGGCCTTGACTATGAGGGCCTGGGGAATACGCTTACTGCCATATGTCTTCATGAACACGAGATAGGGGCGGCAAGGGAACTGCTCATAAAGTCCAATCTCCGCCTTGTGGTGAGCATAGCGAGAAGGTATCTGAACAGGGGCCTGCAGTTCATGGACCTTATCCAGGAAGGCAATATAGGCCTGATGCGCGCCGTAGAGAAGTTCGAGTACAGGCGCGGGTACAAGTTTTCCACATACGCCACATGGTGGATACGTCAGGCCATCTCGCGCGCCATAGCGGATCAGGCAAGGACCATACGCATACCGGTCCATATGATAGAGACCATAAATAAACTCCTTCGCACGGTTCATTATTTTGTGCAGAACCGCGGCAGGGAGCCAACCGTGGAAGAGCTCGGAGAGTCCCTGCTCCTGCCCGTGGATAAGGTGAGAAAGATCCTAAAGATGGCCAAGGAGCCCATCTCTCTTGAGACGCCTGTGGGAGAAGACGGGGACAGCCTTCTCGGAGACTTCATAGAGGATAAGGACGCCTCTGTCCCCCATGACGAGATGATGCTCAATGACCTTACGGGACGCATGAACGAGGTCCTCTCAACGCTTACGCCAAGAGAGGAAAAGGTCCTGAGGATGAGGTTCGGCATAGGCGAGACAAGGGACCATACGCTTGAGGAGGTGGGCGCCTATTTTGAGGTAACAAGGGAGAGGATACGCCAGATAGAGGCAAAGGCGCTCCGAAAGCTGAGACATCCGAAGAGATGCAGAAAATTAAAGTCCTTTTCATGAGGGCTACCGCTGATTACACTTTTCTTTCAAAAAAAGGGTGGTTGGGCGGTTTTTTTAAAATAATTTATAATTTTTATTAAAAAAAGATAAATTTGTCTTGACTTTTGACCTCAAATCATTAAAATGTTAATTAAGATAGTGTTTGTACATAAAGATCCTTACGCTCATGGAGGGCTTAAGGGCGCGGGGTAATGAATGCCATTCTACGAGCCGCACAGGTCGTAAGGATGGCTTTTTTATTTTTTCAGAGATCAGGCGTTGTGGAAACCCGATAAAAAAGTAGGGCGGCTGTTAGTGTATGGGTGGGGGATAATATTATGAAAAGATTATTATTGACAACCATAGCGGTGCTTACGGCCGTAGTGTTTTTAGGGCCGGGTATCTCATCGGCGGCTACCACGGTGTCCGATTATCCGGATGGCGTAGTGGCCAATGGCATCCTGATGTCAAGGCACAACCTTGGCAAATTCGGCAGGGTTTTAAGGACAGGCGCCACTACTCAGGTATGTATCTTTTGTCATACTCCCCATCATTCCAATACAACGGCAGCCCCTCTCTGGAACAGGTCTACTGCCAACTCATCAAGCTATATCGGCTATGGTTCCACCATAGCCGGAACCAACGTTAATAGCGCCGACCTCGGAGGGGCAACACTGGCCTGCCTGAGCTGTCATGACGGCGTCACTACCTTCGATAGCCTTGTAAACGCCCCGGGTAAGGGCGGCGTTGTGCCGGGAGGCGCAGACCAGAACTGGTCCTTCAGCATGCCGGGTACTACTTATCAAAGCACTGATTTTGACCATTTTAATACTAATACACCTACAAGCCCCACCAGTTGTCTTACATGCCATGGCGCAAGTCCGTCGTTTGCCACCGGAGATACGGTGCAGAGCCTCAATATTGGAGTTGACCTTTCAAACGACCACCCCGTTTCCATACCTTACTCGGCCTCATCAAAGGCGAGCCTCAGGCCTACGAGCACAGTAATAGGCAATATCGACCTCTCTGCCGGCCTTCTTAATACAACGCCTTTTTTTGTTAACAACCTCTCGCAGAACCGTTGGGCCGTATCGGGCTTTATCTCAAGCACGGCTACCATAGGCTCTCTCTTGAGGAACAACAAGGTGGAGTGCAGTTCATGCCACGACCCGCACTTCCGTAACCTCAGCTACGATGAGGTGGACAGCACATACCAGTATGCCAATCACTCGAACGGAGCCTCTTTTCAGTTCTGGTGCAGCGGCGAGGATTGCGTTGACGGCTTTTTCCTTAGAAGGGTTGGCGGCAATACCGGTAGCGGAGTCTGCAGAACCTGTCACGATAAATAAAAATTATTCACCCCTGAGGGTGATTGAATCAAGACCTGCCTTATGAAAAACAGGGCAGGTCTTTTTATACCCCCGTAGAGCATGTCTTACGCTTCGACAGCAGGGTCTTGCTCTGTTATCTGCTTTTTTGAGGATTCAGGTAACAGAACCTTTAAATATTTTGACTTATAACCTTTTTCTGTTATAATCACCATCTTTCCCCGGGGCCGGGCAGTGGGTATGAGCCGGGCGAATGGGGCTTATCAACGCCAACAGTGATAAGGTCTGTTGTAGAGCAATTGTCGGGTGGAAGGCGGGGTGCAGGTCTTTTTTGGGCCACTCGGACGATAAGATTGTTTTGATTTAGCGGTCTCGGGTCCGCTGCGTAAGGTGCGGCAGAGGGACCGAACAATATATGGTAAAAAGAAAATTTTTTTGTAGAGGGGGTGTTATTTCTTGTCAGAGGTTAAGGTTTATGAAGGCCAGCTTGAAAAAGCCATCAGGATACTCAAGCGCAAACTGGCCCAGGACGGAACCTTCAAGGAGATAAAGAAGAGAAGGTTTTATGAAAAACCAAGCGTAAAGAAAAAGAGAAAGCGTCAGGAAGCGGCAAAGCGCCGCGCCAAGGCCCTGAAAAAGTCATCAAGGCGTCATTTTGATTGAGCGGCCTGCGAGCCCTCAACAAGCGTTGTAACGATACTCGGGTCAGCAAGAGTGGATGTATCGCCAAGGTCATCTGTGCGGCCCCTCGCAATCTGTCTCAGTATCCTTCTCATTATCTTACCGCTTCTGGTCTTAGGTAGCCCCAACGCGAACTGGAGTTTATCCGGTCTCGCGATGGGGCTTATCTCTATCCCCACATGTTTTATAAGCTCCTTCTTCAGCCCCTCATCTCCATCGGCATCTTCTGTAAGGACTACGAAGGCGTATATGCCTTCGCCTTTTACCTCGTGAGTGTAGCCCACCACGGCGGCCTCGGCCACCAGAGGGTGAGATACCAGCGCGCTCTCTATCTCCGCCGTGCCGAGCCTGTGCCCGGAGACGTTAAGCACGTCGTCTATCCTGCCCATGAGCCACCAGTCCCCGTCCTCGTCCTGCCGCGCGCCGTCGCCGCTTAGATAACAGCCCGGAAACATGGAAAAATAGGTATCCTTGAAGCGTTTGTTATCCTCGTCTCCATACATGCCCCGGAGCATGCCCGGCCAGGGTTTTTCTATGACAAGCCATCCGCCCTCGTTGGTCTTGGCCGCGGTCCCGTCTGCCTTAAGGGCCTTTGGCAGTACGCCGAAAAAGGGCCTTGTCGCCGAACCCGGCTTAAGCGTCGTGGCCCCGGGTAGAGGAGTTATTAGTATACCGCCCGTCTCGGTCTGCCACCAGGTGTCGATTACGGGTATCTTCGAGGCGCCCACAACGCTGTGATACCACATCCATGCCTCGGGGTTGATGGGCTCGCCCACGGAGCCCAGGAGCTTGAGGCTCGATAGATCATGAGCCTCAACCGGGGCGGAGCCGTGCCTCATTAGCGCCCTTATGGCCGTAGGGGCCGTGTAGAAGATGTTTATCTTGAATTTTTCCACTATCTCCCAGAACCTGTCGGGTCCGGGGTATGTGGGAACACCCTCGAACATGAGCGTCGTTGCGCCGCAGGCAAGGGGGCCGTATACGATGTAGCTGTGCCCCGTTATCCAGCCGATGTCGGCGGTGCAGAAGAATATGTCCTCTTCCTTGTAGTCGAATATCCACTTGAAGGTGAGGGACGTGTAGAGGAGGTACCCGCCCGTTGTGTGAATCACGCCCTTGGGTTTTCCCGTGGAGCCGCTCGTGTAGAGTATGAAGAGGGTGTCTTCGGAGTCCATGGCAAGGGGGGCGCAGGCGCGTCTCATGCCCGGTGCCGAGACCTCGTCATGCCACCACGTGTCGCGGCCTTCCTGCATGGGGACCTCGCCGCCCGTCCTTCTTACCACTATGACGTCTTTTACATTGTGAGAGGAAAGAAGGGCCTCATCGGCGTGTTTTTTCATGGCTATGTGCTTTCCGCCGCGAACCCCCTCATCAGAGGTTATAAGTAGAGACGAGCCGGAATCAATAATCCTCTCGGCAAGCGAAGACGCGCTGAAACCGCCGAAGACCACGCTATGCACGGCCCCGATCCTCGCCGCGGCGAGCATGGCTATGGCGAGCTCCGGTATCATTGGCAGATATATGGTGATACGGTCGCCTTTTTTTATGCCCTTGGCCTGCAGGACATTGGCAAAGCGGTTTACTTCAAAGTGTAGCTCCTGATACGTGTATGTCTTGTACGAGCCGTCGTCGCCCTCCCATATTATGGCGGCCTTGTTGCGCCTCCATGACGAAAGATGCCTGTCAAGGCAGTTGTACGAGGCGTTAAGCCGGCCGTTAATAAACCACTTTACGCTCGGTTCATTAAAGTCATACTCAAGGACCTTATCCCACTTTTTATCCCAGTGAAGGTGCTCTTCGGCCATCCTCGCCCAGAAGCCCTCGGGGTCTGATATGGATTCGTTGTAAAGGGCCTCGTACTCTTCGGGGCCTTTTATGTATGCCTTTTCAGAGATGGCCCGAGTCGGCGGAAAAAGCCTCTTTTCATGCGAAAGAACGTCTATACCTTCGTCTTGCATTGTCTTGTCTTCACTCATCGGAAGGTCTCCTTTTTGAAGGGTTATCGTAAAAAAATACTTTATAGGGGCTTTCAAGTCAACAGAAAAGCTCTCTGCTAAGCATGAAGCCTCTGCCGCCGGGGCGGGGCGTCCTTGCATAAAGGCAGTGGATATGTTAAAAATTTTTATCAAAATACTATTTAGGGGCGCTGATAATAATGATAAAGGCGGTTAGGGGTTTTAATGACATACTGCCCTCTGAGGGCTTTCTCTGGAGGGCCGTGGAGGACGAGGCCGCAAGCCTCTTTGCTGCCTACGGCTTTGAACTCATGAAGATACCCGTGGTGGAGAGGACGGAGCTCTTCTCCCGTTCAATAGGGCAGACAACGGACATAGTTGAGAAGGAGATGTATACCTTCGCCGACAGGCGGGGCTCTTCACTAACGCTGCGCCCGGAGGGCACGGCATCGGTGGTAAGGGCCTACATAGAGCGCAGGCTTTCTGATGTGCCCCTGCAGAAGATATACTACATGGGGCCCATGTTTCGTTATGAGAGGCCGCAGAAGGGCAGATACAGACAATTTTATCAGATAGGGGCCGAGGTGCTCGGCGATGCGAGCCCCCGCGCCGAGGCCGAGATGCTCGAGATGCTTACGCGCTATCTTGCCCGCCTCGGCCTGAAGCACGTCTCCCTTCAGATAAACTCCCTTGGCTGTGCGGAGTGCAGGCCCGGGTACAGGGATAGCCTTTACTCATTCCTCCTTGAAAAAAAACCAACGCTCTGCTCTGACTGTGTAAGGCGCATGGAGTTTAACCCGCTACGTGCCCTTGACTGCAAGGTCCCTGGATGCGTTACCGCCACAGGGGAGGCCCCCTCCATAGTGGACTCGCTCTGCGGGTCTTGCTCCGCTCACTTCGAGGAGGTGCGCGTAGCTCTTTCCATGCTGAAGGTCCCCTTTACGATCAACCCCCGCATGGTGCGGGGCCTTGATTATTACACGAAGACTACCTTTGAGATAGTGGCCGAGGGCCTTGGCTCGCAAAATACCGTTGCCGCCGGGGGCCGTTATGACGCTCTTGTAAAGGAGCTTGGCGGCCCTGATACGCCCTGCATCGGTTTTGCCATCGGCCTTGAGAGGCTTGTCATGCTCATAAAAGACGCCGGTGTTCTTAGCCCCGCTCCCCTTGTGGTTTTTTTAACCCTTGGCGCCGAGGCGAGGGCGCGCGCCCTTGGGCTTATCAGTGGACTTCGTGAGAAGGGCATGAGGGTGATAGAGGACTTTTCCGAGACTGCCCTTAAAAAGAGGATGAAGAGGGCCGATAAGCTCGGGGCGCGCTGGACTGTCATCATCGGCGACGACGAGCTTACAGATGGCGTGGCCGCCGTAAAGGACATGGCCTCCGCCATTCAGGAAAAGGTGCCCCTTGAGGGGCTTTATGAGAGGTTCTGCCGTGGTGATTAAGGCCCTTTCAAACATCATGCCCGCCCTCTGGACTCACGATCAGGGCGCCTATTTTCTATACTCTCAGGGTGAGAGCATACCCGTCCTTCTCACGATATTCGTATTTTTTGTCCTGGCCCTTGGGGCCCTCGTCTTTGTGCTCTGGATAATCATGCCCTTCTCCGTCTTCGGCCTTAAAAGACTGCTCAGGCAATGCATCGCCGAACAGAAAAAAACGAACGCCCTGCTTGAAAAGATGATGGAGACTAACGGGGAGAGGGTTGTGAGGGAAAGGGACCTGCCGGAGATAAAGACCATAGATGACGAGCCTCGTGACTTTTAATTTTTCCAGACGTCTGCGCCCATTACACCCTGAAGAGCTGAAGAAAAAATCATGAAAATTACAAAGGCCGAGTTTACGGCCTCGGCTGTGGGGAAAAAAGACTACCCAGCGGCGGGTTTGCCTGAGATAGTCCTTATCGGAAGAAGCAACGTAGGTAAATCTTCCCTCATAAACAAGCTGGTAAACAGGAAAAAGCTCGCCCGCACAAGCTCTACGCCGGGTAAGACGCAGACCGTGAACTTTTACAGGATTAACAACGGTTTTTTTCTCGTGGACCTGCCGGGTTTCGGCTACGCAAAGGTGCCCCGCGATGTGAAAAAGGCCTGGGGTCCCATGGTGGAGCAGTACATGGATTCGGGCCGTAATGTGGCCGGGGCCATCATTGTCCTTGATATAAGGCGGACCCCCGGTGATGCGGAGCAGGGGCTCTACAACTGGCTCACGGCCCTTAAGATACCCCTTCTTACGGTCCTTACCAAGGCCGATAAGTTCTCCCGCTCGCGCAGGGCGGTTAAGGCGCGCGAGATAGGGACGCTTCTGCCCGGCCATAACCCCGTGGTCTTTTCGGCCGCAAGCGGCCTTGGCAAGGCAGACCTCCTCAAAAGAATTCACGAGATGGCCCTTGAGGGCCTCTCACGCGAGGTCAACAGGTGATTACCATCGAGATAACCGCTCTTGCCTATGGCGGGGCCGGCCTTGGCCGGGATTCGGGCCACGTGGTCTTTGTCCCCTTTACCGCGCCCGGCGATGTTGTGGAGGTGGAAATCCTGAAAGAGAAAAAACGCTACGCCGATGGCAGGCTCGCGGGTATCATAGAGCCCTCTGCTCTTCGCGTTGAGCCCCCATGCGCTGTTTACGGGACCTGCGGGGGCTGTGACCTCCAGCATATCCGCTATGATGACCAGGTATTCTGGAAGCAAGAGATATTCCGCGAGACCCTAAAGAGGATAGGCGGGCTCAGTCTACCGCCGCTGGACCCGCCCCAGCCCTGCGCGAAGCAATACCATTACCGCTCAAAGGCGAGGTTTCAGATAAAGGGCGGGAGGTGGGGTTTTTTCAGGAGACACAGCGTGGATGTCGTGGATATATCCGAGTGCCCCATCGTGGACCCTCTTATCAACAGGGCCTTTGCCCGGATAAGGGCCCTTATGGCGGATGAAGAGGTGATGCATCCACTGCAGGGGGCGCTAAGTTCGCTTGAGTTAGGGGTTAGCACTGCGGACAATCGTGTTGTGGCATCTTTTGTCTTAAGGCGCCCCTGCAAGGGGGTGCCGTGGAAGGCCCTCCTTGATGCCGTAGATGGGCTAAAGGGCCTTGAGGTCTCTTATGTCCCGGGGCGGGCAAGGGGCCGGAAGGATTACCGCGTCGGTGAGACGGAGCTCTGTTATGATACCGCCGGGGTAAGTATGAGTTCACAGGTAAGTTCCTTTTCTCAGATAAACAGGGGGCAAAATGAGAGGCTCATAGAGCGGGTCCTTGAGTACGCCTCCTTAAAGGGCAGTGAGACCGTAGTGGAGCTTTTTTCCGGCGCCGGCAACCTTACCCTTCACCTTGGACGTGCCGCGGGACGTGTATTTGCCGTGGACTCGGACAGGGCGGCCATAGCCTCTGCCATGCGCTCGGCAAAGTCTCATGGCGAGGCCCTTGACGGCGTAGAGTTCTTTACCATGGAGGCCGGGAAGTGGCTTGAGGAGAACTTCAAAACCCTTGAAACCGCTTCTATTGATATGGTAGTATTAGACCCCCCGCGTGGAGGCGACAGTGTGGCCATTGAATGGCTTGGCAGGTTGAGGCCGAGGCGTATAGTATATGTCTCGTGCGCTCCTCCCACAATGGCCAGAGATATGAAGATACTCGCAGGGGCCGGGTATGAGGTCATGCGGGCCTCTATGATAGATTTATTCCCCCAGACCGGTCATATTGAGGGTGTGGCCTTACTTTCTTTTGGAAAAAAGAAACCAAGACAAAGAAAACCAGTAGGGGGATAAGGCTCAAGACCTTTGAACTTGCACCTTGCGCCCACGTAGTCCCCTGATAAAGAAACCAAGACAAAGCACACCGGTAAGGATAAGCCTATGCGTAATTTGCCCATTGTAAAAGAGTTGGAGGAAGAGCTCAAGAAGGTTGAGAGGGAGCTGCGCTTCGATGTCCCCAGGGAGCTTCGCATTGCCGCGGCCCACGGCGACCTCAGCGAGAACGCCGAGTACGACGCGGCAAAGGAGCGCAAGGTCTTTCTGGAGGCAAGGGCCGCGCATCTTGCGGACAGGATAAATTCCCTCTCCGCCCTTAAGATTTCCAGCATCCCCGCTCATTCCGTTGGCTTCGGATCGCGCGTAGAGCTTGAGGATATGAACTCCGGCGAGCTTAAGACCTACTATCTCGTCACCCCCGAGGAGGTTGACGCGCGTAACGGAAAGATTTCCGTGGCAAGCCCTATCGGGAGGGCCATGATGGGCAAGAAGGTAGAAGATGAGGTAACGGTAAAGCTCCCCACCGGGCTTAAGGAGTATGTTATTACGGGTTTTAAGACCCTCCACGATCTTCTCAAAGAGGGTGACGGGTAAGAGAAGGTATCCCGGCATGTAAAGCGGCCCCCGGTTATCGTGGCGCCCTGAAAGCAGTTAAACCACTATCAAGGAGTCTGACATGAACGGCGAGAAGAGATTTTTTAACTGGACGGCTTTACTCGTGATGTTCTTTGTCGCCTCCCTTGTGGCGGTCCCGGCTTTTGCCGGAGAGCATCACGAGGAGGGACATCACGCCAAGCATAAGGCGCACTGGGGCTACGTGGGCGAGCACGGCCCGGCGCACTGGGGCGAGATGAGTAAAAAGTTCAAGGCCTGTGGAGAAGGCAAGATGCAGTCTCCCATTGACATAAAGGGCGCCCACGGGACCTCACGGAACAAGCTGGAGATGCACTACGGAGATACGAAGATAAATATCGAAAATAACGGGCACAGCATCGAGGTTGTCTATGACAAGGGTAGTTACATAAAGGTCAACGGCAAGCGTTACGACCTTGCGCAGTTCCATTTTCACGGCCCCAGCGAGCACACCGTCAACGGCAAGCACTCTGCCATGGAGATGCACCTTGTCCATAAGAGTAAAGACGGCGGCTATGCCGTTGTGGGCGTGCTCATAGAAAAGGGCGCAAAGAACAAGGCATTCTCCGGTATGTGGAAGAATCTACCCGAAGAGGCCGGTGAGGAAAAGGAACTCAGCGCCACCGTCAACGTAAAAGACCTTCTGCCCCGTAATAAGTCTTTTTACAACTACACGGGTTCTTTTACCACGCCTCCGTGCACCGAAGAGGTAAAGTGGTTTGTAATGAAGAATAAGGTACATCTCTCAGGTCATCAGCTCAAGGAATTCGCTGAGATAATGCACGGCGATAACAGGCCTGTTCAGCCCCTTAACGGCAGGGTTATCACCACATCCGGGTTATAGAATAAAGAACTTCAGATGATATGCACTACGAAAGGGCCCCCATATGGGGGCCCTTTTTTTTGTCGGGTAGTTGAATGAGTTGAATGGGGGCGGCAGGGGATGAAAGGGGCTTATGCCTTAAGCGCACCTCCCAGCCTTTTTTTCACGGAACACACCTTTTCAGTCATGCGGTCCATGGGTTTAGCGGGCCTCTCGTCAATTGTCATATTGATAAAGACGCGTCCTGTCTTTTTAAGGGCCTCGGCGCGGCACTCCTTTACAAGGGCCATTACCTCGTCCCATTGGCCCTCCACCACTGTGCCCATGGCGTTGAGGCTGTAAGGCAGGCCGCTACACTCTACTTTTTTCAGGATAAGGGCCACAAATTCTCCAAGGCTCTCTCCGGCCCCAATGGGTATGACGCTGAACTGGGCTATCACTATGGCCCCTCCCTTGTTTTTTTTGTTTTGCCGCGAGGCGCGGGGGGCCTTTTAAGCGGTAAGTGGCCTGCCCACGTTGGTTTTTTGAGCATCAGGACCAGACCCCGTCGATAAGGGTGCCGCAATCCGGGCACTTTGCGCCTTCAAGCCTGACCTCGCCTATGCCGAAGCCCCTTCTCTCTATAAGGGGGGCGCGGCAGTTGTAGCAGTATGTGGACTCGCCCTTGAGGCCGGGTATATTGCCTGTGTATACATACCGGAGGCCCTCGGCCAGCCCTATCTCACGGGCCCTTACAAGGTCTTGCGCGCTCGTTGGCGGGGCGTCCAGAAGTTTATATGTAGGATAAAAGGCGCTTATATGCCAGGGCATGGCCTTGTCTGTCTTGTATATCCAGCGCGCAATCTCGCGAAGCTCTTCAGTGGAGCTGTTTTTTCCTGGGATAATAAGGGTAGTCACCTCCACCCATATCCCGAGCCTCCGCATCTCTACGATGCTGTCAAGCACAGGTGCGAGCCTTGCCCCGCATACCTTTCGGTAAAAATCATCGGAAAAAGATTTTATATCCACGTTGGCGGCGTCCAGAACGCCCTTCAAGGCGCCAAGGCACTCACCTGTCATGTATCCGTTGGTGACGAAGATATTCTTCAGCCCTGCCTCCTTTGCCTTTAAACCCGTATCAAGGGCAAACTCGAAGAATATGGTGGGCTCTGTATAGGTGTAGGAGACGCTGGCGCACCCCGCGCTAAAGGCCGAGCTCACCACAGACTCCGGTGTTGCCGCCACGCCGGGTATCTCCCCTGACTCACGGGTTATCTGCGATATTTCGAAGTTCTGGCAGTGGAGACACCTGAAGTTGCACCCCGCCGTGGCTATGGAGTAGGTCTCGGTGGCGGGAAGAAAGTGGAAGAGGGGCTTTTTTTCAACAGGGTCAATGTTTTTGGCAATAAGGGAACCGTAAACAAGGGTATTGAGGACGCCCTCGTTATTCTCCCTTACGCCGCATATCCCGCGCCGGCCCTTCTTTATATGACAGCGAAAGGCGCATAAGCCGCAGTCCACGCTTCCATCGGGCCTCTTGCTATAGAGAAGAGCCTCTCTCATCACGAGTCCCTGTGCCACCTTACGCGGGCGAGCTTGACACCGTCGCTCCACTTGTATTCAAGCTCTCCTTTATAGGCCTTTTTAATCATGGCCCCGAGCCTCTGGGCGAATTTTTCCGTTGTTGTCGTCACCTCCATGCGCCCCTCTGTCTCTTTTATCTTTATGATTCTCTCAAGGGGGTTATGGTAGATGGCGCGTTTTTCCTTGTTGTGGATGAGGCGCCTGATCTCCTCGCTGTGAGCCCTGACAAAGTCGCCTTCCAGAGTGACAAAACCTCTGGCAAAGCCGTCACGGATCTTCTGGCAGGCCGGACATAGTCCGCCTATGGTTGTCTTTTTATGGAGAGGCACTTCCGTTACGGTGAGGCTCCATCTCTTGTTATGATAAAGCGCGCCGCAACCTCCGCAGGACGTATTATCTCTCAGGCTCATCTTGTTGAGATAAGAATCTGTTGCTGTATCTATGGATTTTTTTCTGCCATATCTCATGACTCTCATATGTGCCTCCTTTCCCGGGGCAGGATTGCCCGGTAGTTAATATGTACTTACACCCTCTAACCTATACCTTATTATACCACTGTGCTCTTGTCTTTGATAGGCCCCCTCATGGCACGGGGGGCTTACAGTATCTTTGTAATCTCGTCCCTTTCCGGCAGGGGCAGGGGCGCGCTCACACCATGTGAGCGTATTCTTACGCCGCTTTTTTTGTCCTCTATACGGCCTATGGCCACTGCGGGTATGCCTGCGCGGGTAAGCTCCTTTATAATTTCTTCGGCCCCCTTCGGGGCGGCCGATATGAGTAGCGCGCCGGAGGCGATTAGCCCCATGGCGTCGATACCGAAGTGATCGCAGAGCCTCTTTGTGGCAGGCAGGATTGGTATGGCCTCTCTCTCGATGATAATACCGTGCTTTGAGGCCGCGGCCATCTCGTGTATGGCCGCGGCGAGCCCGCCTTCCGTGGGGTCGTGCATGGCGTGAACACGGCCCGTGGCTGAGGCTATCCTCGCGGCCCTCAAGACGCTGATGCCGGGCCTTGAAAGTAGATTGGAGCACCTTGTGATAAAGGTCTTCGTGAATGCGCCTTTTTTAATAAGCCCCGGCCCCAGGGTCCTCGCTATGATGCTGGTGCCCTCAATGGCGATGCCCTCTGTTAATATGAGCACATCTTTGCCACAAGCCCCTGTCGAGGTGATAAGGCCGTCTTTTGCCACCTCGCCAAGCATCTGCCCCACGATGACCGGGGCCTTTACCACAGGCGTTATCTCTGTGTGCCCGCCGCAGAGGCTTACGCCAAGGTCGTCGCAGGCCTTCTTGAGGTCCGAAAATATACGCTCAGCATCGGCCTCTTCCGCCCCGTCTTCGGGCAGGAGTATGGTGGCGAGAAACCACCTCGGCACCCCTCCCATGACGGCGATGTCGTTGGCGTTTACATGTATGGCATAGAGTCCGGCGCTATCGGCGGTTAGCGTGACGGGGTCTGTCTTTGCAAGTAGATAGCCGACGGTAAAATCGATGACAGCGGCGTCAATGCCGATGCCCGGTCCCACGACTACGCCGCGGCTTCCGGAGCCGGATGTGTATTTTTTAAGGAGTCTTTCAAGTACAGGGGAAGGCAGTTTTCCGGCCTTAAGCCGGGTTTTTTTCGTCACTAAGAGGCACCCCCTTTCTGTTCAGGGCAGGCCTTGATGAAAAAAGGGCCGGGAAAAAGCAGGCATTTAAAGCAAGGCGCGAGACAGGCCAGTCGTTGCGTACTTTCATGGACAGAGGCCGCAGGCAAGGAAGAGAGGATATCTTTGCCTACGGCTCAGCCCTCTTTTTTCTTCAAAAAACTCTCTCTTCGTTTCTGAAAGGCGTCCCTGCCGGCGTCAAAGGCCGCGCGCAGATCGTCCTTTTTATCCTCCATGATATCCCGTATCTTTTCCGCGCCCGAGTCAAGGCTATCCTTCGCGTTCTCAAACCGGTCTTTTGTCCAGTCGCCGGCATCGTCCATGCCGTCACGAATCTTCTTCCTCGTCTCCACTCCCGTGGCCGGGGCCCAGAGAAGGGCGATGGCCGCTCCGGCCACACCTCCCAAGAGGAAGGCCAGCAGAGTATTACTCTTGCCCTTTGACATCATCTCCTCCTTTTTTTTCTTCTGCTTTCGTTTCCGCGGTAGAGCTGTTGATGAAATACTTCAACCCGTACTGCAGCCCTATGATCAGGCTCAGAAGGGTTATAAGGGTGCTCTTGAGATTTCCGCTGATGAGTTCGCTCATGCCGGTAAAAGAGGCGGAAAGGTCTTTAAGCCTCTTGACGAGCCTATCAAGCTCGCCCGCCGTGTCTCCGGTTTTTTTCATGAGACCATTGAAGGTCTCAAGAGACTTTTTGCTCTCAATGGAGAGCTCCTCGACGGAGCGTACTGTTTTTTTTATCTGAAGCAGGACGGGTATGGCGAAAATTATGAGTATAAGGAAGGCGAGGGCGAGAATAACGGCAACGATTTCGTAGATATTGGCTGTAATCATATCACCCCCTCTATTACATTCCAGTATAACCCCTCGTCGATTTATGTCAAGGCCGCTCTATGCCCTTTGGGTTGGGCTATCTTCTGAAAGAGGGGTCTTTTTACGCAGGTTCCGCACCTTCTCTGTGAGGCCCGGCGCGGGGAAGGCACGGCCATAGGCCGCCTGTCAAGCTCAGACCTTCTCAAAGGGGTCGAAAAGTCTTCTGTATTCCTTTAAGGCGAACCTGTCCGTCATGCCGGCGATGTAATCGCATATTACCCGCTTTGCGGGGTCCTTTTTGCTCTCAATGCGTGTGTAGTTGCCGGGCGGAAGGAGTTTGGGCTCCCTTGCGTAGGCGCCGAAAAGCTCGGATATTATCCTCTCCGCCTTGTCCGCCATCCTGATGACACGGTAGTGGTGATAGAGGTTTTTCATCAGAAAGGCCTTGAGCTCCCTGTTCATGCGGGCCATCTCCGGGCTGAACCCCGCGATGGGCCCCTTTCGTCTCCGCACATCCTCAAGGGAGACTATCTCTTCTTCTCTTATCCGGGTGCTCACAAGGCTCACAAGGTCTGTGACTTGGGCGTTTATAATCCCTATGATGGTCTGGTAGGTAAGTATTTTTTCATCAACTGTCTCTCCACGCGCGCGGACCTTCTCCATGTTGGTCCGCCATATCTCCAGCCCGTTCAGGGTAAGGGGGTCGAGCATCCTTGAGCTCAGCCCGTCGTCTATGTCGTGGTTGTTGTAGGCAATCTCATCGGCAAGGTCCACTATCTGCGCCTCAAGGCAGGCGGAGAGGCCGTCGTCAAGGTCTCTTCCGGGCAGCTGCGTATCGTGCTCCGTGGAGTGTTTGGCAATGCCGTCCCTTGTCTCCCATGTGAGGTTGAGGCCGTTAAAGCCGGGGTATCTCTTCTCAAGCTCGTCTACAAGCCTCAGGCTGTGGGCGTTGTGCTCAAAGCCCCCCGCGTCCTTCATGAGCCTGTTAAGGACCTTTTCGCCGGAATGGCCGAAGGGCGGGTGCCCGAGGTCGTGGGCAAGGGCGATGGCCTCGGAGAGGTCCTCGTTAAGACCGAGGGCACGGGCTATGGTCCTTGAAATCTGCGCCACCTCAATGGAGTGGGTAAGACGTGTCCTGTAATGGTCGCCCTCGTGGTAGACAAAGACCTGTGTCTTGTACTCAAGCCTTCTGAAGGCGTGACAGTGGATTACGCGGTCCCTGTCGCGCTGAAAGGGGCTCCTGAAAGGGTGCTCCTTTTCAGGGTGGACACGGCCCCTTGAGCCTGCGCTCTTGGCGGCGTAGGGCGCCAGCGTCTCGGCCTCTCTTTCGATGTATCCTTTTATTTTCAACGTTGACAAATTCCTCTTATGTATTAAGATTAAGGTATGAGAAAGATTCTTCTCCTGGTAATGATAGCTCTCTTATCCGGTTGCGCCTCCATAATGTCCAGTAACGTCCTGAAAGAAGTGGACAGGGGGCTCACGCTTGAGCTTGTGCAGGCAAAACCAGAGGCCTTTAAAGATAAAAGGGTCCTCTGGGGCGGCCTCATAGTGAGTACGACTAACCTTGAGACCGTAACGGAGATAGAGGTCCTTGAGACTGCACTTGCCTACAATGATGTGCCCACGGATGGTAAATCACGGGGCAGGTTCATCGTAAGGGTAAGCGGTTTTCTTGATGCCGCCGTATATAAAGAGGGCAAGGGCCTTACCGTGGCCGGTGTCGTTCAGGGCGTCAGCGTAAGAAAGATAGGTAAGATGGATTACGCCTATCCCGTGATAACCCCCATAGAGCTAAAGGTCTCGGAGCCTTACACAGAGGATTATAACTATAACTCCCCCTATGGTTACGGCCCGTACTATGGCCCATACTACGGCGGCCCCTATTACGGAGGTTCGCCCTATTATTATGGCCCCTATACGCCTTATTACCCCTATGGCTTTTATGGCCGCGGCTTTTACGGCCATGGCTATTAGGCCGAGGGCCTCCCGGTTGCAGTTGCGGGCCTCTTTATAAAGAGGCCCTTTGCTTATCCAGGGCGCCCCTTATCTCTATCTATCATAATCGCAACCTTCTATTGCCCTTTCCCCCTCCGGGCCCCTTACTTATCAGTGCCGCATCCCTCTTTTATGCCCATGAGAAATTCCTGATACTCTTCGTAATAATCGTCCATGAGGTCGGCGAGGTTCTTACCCTCCGGGTCGATATCTTTTTTTACCTTCAGAAATTCCATAAATGTCATAGGTTACCTCCCGATGTTTTGATTAAGGCCTTGGGCGCGGCATATGGAATGGGGTCCGCCACCCCGGCCTCCGTGAAACCCCGCAGCCTCAGCAGGCATGAGTCGCACTCTCCACAGGCCTCTGCCGAATTCTTGTAGCAGGACCATGTAAGCCTTAGCGGGGCCTTGAGCTCCAGCCCCAGCCGTACTATCTCGGACTTGTTTTTGTGTATGAGAGGCGTCTTAATCTCAATCGCCGCCCCCGCGCCGGTGCCGAGCTCTATAACGTGGTTAAAGGCCCTGAAAAACCCTTCCCTGCAGTCCGGGTATCCGGAGCTGTCCTCTTCCACGGCGCCTATGTATATATGAGCGGCCCCTGTAACCTCTGCCCACGATACGGCTATGGAGAGGAGATGGGCGTTCCTGAAGGGCACATAGGTAAGGGGCAGACCCTCTCTGGCGAGGTCTCCAGCGGGGACCTCAATGGAGGTATCAATGAGGGCCGAGCCGCCTATGGCCTTGAGATAACTAATGTCAGCTGTGAGCCTCTTACGGATGCCGTAGTAATCGGCTATCTCGTTGAAGGCCCGCTCTTCTCTTTCCCATGTCCTCTGGCCGTAGTTCACGTGGAGAAAGGCCGCCGGGCCCTCCTGCAGGGCCAGTGCCGCGGTGACGGTGCTGTCAAGGCCGCCGCTTAGAAGTACTATGGAGTGTGCTTTCATAATAAGATTAAATCATAATAAGGTGGAGTCCTCAAAGGGATTTTTTCACGCCCCCCGGCACCATGTTCTTTCCCTTCCCCACTATGGCCTTTATCATGGCGGGCAGGTTGTCCTCTGCGGGCAAGGCCGTATCAACGGGTATTATATCCCCTTGTTTTTCTTCGTATTCCTCTACATGGGCCTTGAATATATCGATTCTCATCTCCGAGAGGGGCGTCCCCGGGGCAGGGCCTCTGGTCTCACGGCTCCGGACGCGTTCTTCAAGTATGGATAAATCCACCCTGCATTCAAATACGATGATCTCCTCCGGGGCCAATCCCGCCTCAAGGGCCGAGCTTTTTGCGGACCTTAAAAAGCTGTTTTTCGAGAAGGTGCCGTCAAGTATTACGGTGCGCCCCTTTTGCAGATAATCAGCGCAGGCGCGTCGGATAAGCTCTATGTATGTTTTTTTTCTCTCTTCAAGGGAGTAGCGTCCCTTTCCGTAGGGAGTCCGGCCGCCTGGCACGGCTGGGGCTCCTGGCCCTCTTCTTATCATGTCCGTTGCCAGAGGCTCAGTCCAGAGGACGCGTCCGAGTTCTTTTGCAAGTGTGGATTTGCCCGTGCCCGAGAGCCCGCATATGACGATGAGCCGGGGGCGGGGTCGGCCCTGCGCGTAGGCGCGGGCAAGGTCGAAGTAACGGGCCGCCTTTATGCGGGCCTCCTCCTGCTCCCCCTCGCCTACCTCGGTCTCGGCGGCCTTTAGTCCCTCTACCTTGCCCCTTACATAGGCGCGGTAAGACTTGTAAAAATTGATGAGCCCACTTCCTGCATGGTCTTCTGCGGCCTCAAGGTAACGTGCCTCAAAGGCGCGGGCAAGGTCGGCTCTGTTATGAAAATCAAGGTCCATGGAGAGAAAGGCCATGTCGCTTATGGTATCGCAGTAGCGGAAGCGTTCGTTGAACTCGATGCAGTCTATTATCTCTATGCCTCCATCAATGGATATATGCTCGGAGTGTATGTCCCCGTGACAGTCGCGTATGAAGCCGCCTTCAACGCGTGCGAGGATAAGGTCCCTGTTTTTTTCAATAAACCCAAGCGCATAAGACCTCATGGCCTCATAGGAGGCCCGGCTCATTAGATTGCCGGCAAAAGGTCTTGTCTGTGTAAAGTTCTCATTGATGTTTTTTTCTATCATCTCCGGGGCCCCGAACTCCGAGATATGAGGGCCCCTTTCGGCCCCCCCGTGAAAACGGGCTATGGCCTCGGCCACCCTCCGGGCGTCCTTTATGGAGGCGGAACCCCGCCTTATCTTTTCCTCAAGGATGGTATCCGTGTCAAGGCGGCGCATCTTTACGGCGTACTCTATCGTTACCCCCTCTTTTCCCTCCATGGCGAGGCGGCCGCCCTCTTCTTTTATCTCCACCACGCCAAGGTATACGTCAGGGGCGAGCCTTCTATTCAGGCGCACCTCTTCTGTGCAGTAGTGATGCCGCTTTTCAAGGGTGGTAAAGTCAAGGAAGCCGAAGTCTACGGGTTTTTTTACCTTGTAGACAAATGAGGGGGTGAGAAAGAGATAGGATATATGCGTCTGGAGCAGGTCTACGCCTGCGGGGGCGTCAGGGTAGGCCTCTGGCTTCAGGAGCTCATCTACACGACCCTCAAGGCCCATATCCCCTTAGTCCTCCTGCCGCAAAGTGTATATGCCCTTTAACTGCCTGTATCTTCCGCCGAAATCCATGCCGTAGCCCACGACAAAACCAGCGGGGATGGCCAGACCCATGTAGTCTACCTTAACACCGTGCTCTACTCCCTTTCTTACAAGGAGACTGCACACCCTTATGGAGGCCGGCCCCAGGGCCGAGACCTCTTTAACCACCCTTCGCAAGGTGGCGCCTCTGTCTACGATGCCATCGATAATAAGGACGTGCCTGCCCTTGACATCACCCTTCAGGCTGTGCACAAGCTCTACTTCCTCAGCCGATGACCTCCCCTTTGAGTACGATGACGGCTGTATGAACTCTACATCAAGGTCCATATCAAGGGCCCTGGCAAGGTCCGCCATGAAGACGAATGCCCCCTTGAGGAGGCCGATGAGTACGGGCACCTTGCCGTTGTAGTCCTCTCGTATCTTCTCTGCGAGGTCCTCTACCACGCCGGATATATCATGAGCGCTCAGTAGCGGGGTAAGATCTCTTCTCATGGTCTTTTAATCTTTAATATGGTTTAATCCGGTCAACTTGCCTACGCTCATGGCGAGGCTTGGGGACTCAGCGTGATAATAGCGATAAAATAAGGATATAACCCGCCTATGCTTCTGTCAAGCATGGAAATCTCCTGTTACAGACAAAGCAAGTTTTGTCCGTAAGAATACAGGAGTCCCTTATTTTTTTTGTCCTTCCCCCCCCGTTCGGGGGATTGACGAACCCTCACCTGTATGATAGATTTATACATGCAGGTAAAGGGCTTGATAAATCATGGGTCCTTATTTTTTTATGGTTTAGCAATAAGTTATTTAAACTGATAGTGTCATTTGCGGCAATAAAGACAACAAAGCCGGTTTATACATACTTTAAGAAAGAGGAGTGTGCGTCATGAGGTTGTTCATCTTACTGCTTTTACAGTTTTTTGTCTTACTCCCTTTAACGGGTTACGCGGCAGAGGCCCCGAAGGCCACGGCCATGCAAAAGGCCGCGGTCATGGAATCTTACGGCAGGCTCCCGCTCTACTTTGTCAGAAACGAGGGTCAGACCGATAAGTCCGTAAGGTTTTACGAGAAAGGCGCAAGGCATGCAACCTTTTTTACGGATAAGGGCGTTGTCTTATCCCTTGTTAAGGACAAGAAGGTAAAGGCAGTCAGGCTCTCTTTCGCAGGCGCCGCAAAAGACATGGACCTGAGCGCCGAGGGGCTTCTGAAGACCAGGGTAAATTACTTTACGGGCAAAGACGCCAAAAACTGGCAAAGCGACGTGCCGGTTTACGGAGCCGTGGTCTACAGGGACGTATACAGGAATATCGACGTAAAATTCTACGGGAATAACCGTAAGATAGAGCACGACATCATCGTAAAGTCCGGCGGCGACCCGGCGGATGTAAGGTTTTCTTATGAAGGCGTGAAGGCTATCAATATAACAAAAGCCGGCAGCCTTGAGGTAGCCCTTGACAACGGCGTTATCGTAGAGGAGAAACCCGTTATCTATCAGGAGATAGATGGAAAAAGGGTGGAGGTGCAGGGCGGCTACAGGGTTATAGAGAGCGGCAGTGACGGTAGGGCCTCCTACGGCTTTGTCGTGGGCTCCTATGAGAAGGATAAAGACCTTGTAATAGACCCGGTGCTTAACTACTCCACCTACCTTGGCGGAAGCGCCGCTGATTTTGGCCGTGACATAGCCGTCGACGGCTCCGGGGCGGTCTATATAACGGGATGGACCTTGTCCACTAATTTCCCCAAAGTCACTCCTGTGCAGGGTATCAACAGGGGCGGGCTCCTTACGGGCGACGCCTTTGTAACAAAAATAAATGCGGCCGGTACGGCTGTTGTTTATTCCACATACCTCGGCGGCACCAATGACGAGGACAGCCTGGCTATCGCCGTCGACTCCACAGGGGCCGCCTATATCACCGGTGATACGGAGTCCTTTAACTTCCCCGTGGCAAAGGCCCTTCAGGGGACCTTTGGAGGTGGTCTGAAAGATGGTTTTGTGGCCAAATTGAGCCCCGCCGGCAACGCCCTTGTTTTTTCAACGTACCTCGGTGGGTCGGGCGACGACAAAAGTAAAGACATAGCCCTTGACGGCGCAGGCGCCGTATACCTTACGGGATGGACCTCTTCCTTTAATTTTCCCGTGCGCACCCCTGTGCAGGGTGCCATGGCGGGCCTTCAGGACGCCTTTGTAACAAAGTTAAATTCGGCCGGATCGGCCATTGTATATTCAACATACCTTGGCGGAACCAACATTGACGGCGGCCGCGCCATAGCCATTGACGCCACGGGGGCCGCCTATGTTACGGGCCATAGCTGGTCTTCTAATTTTCCACTTGTAACCCCCCTTCAGGGGACCTTCGGAGGCGTAAAAGACGTTGTTCTCTTCAAGCTGACCCCCGCTGGCAATTCCCTTGTTTTTTCCACATACATCGGGGGCGCGGCCACTGAAAAGAGTAAGGGCATAGCCCTTAACAGCAACGGCAGTATCTACGTTACGGGCTGGACCACCTCTACTAATTTTCCCATGGTCAATCCCATACAGGGGGCCTTTGCCGGCATACAGGATGCCTTTGTGGTTAAGATCGCCCCTCCGGGCAGGCGTATAATCTACTCCACCTATCTTGGCGGCGTCGACAGCGACAGCGGCAGGGACATAGCCATTGACAGCGCCGATAACGTCTACGTGGCGGGTCACACATGGTCATTTAATTTTCCCATGGTCAATCCCATACAGGGGACCTTCGGAGGCATAAGGGACGCCTTTATAGCAAAGATTAACTCCACGGGCACAAGCATTATCTACTCCACCTATCTTGGCGGGTTCGGTAACGACACGGCAAGGGGCGTAGCCATTGACGGCTCCGGAGCCATCCATGTGGTGGGCGGGGCTGATTCCACTAATTTCCCCGTGGTTAACCCTATTCAGGGGACTAACGCCGGGCTTAACGATGTTTTTGTTGCGAAGATAAGCGATGGCGCGGGGTCTCCCGTTACACTGAGTATAACCCCTGACGCCACCACCGTAGCCCAGGGCGGGAGCCTCGGCTATACGGTGACGGCGGTAAATACCACGGCCGCCAAGCAGTGCGTTGACTTCTGGGAGACAGTTACGCTTCCCGGCGGCGGGACTTATCCTCCAGGCGGCGCTCTTTTCGGCCCCATGAACGTGTGTCTTAACGCCAATGCCACCAGGTCGGCCCATCTTACCCAGGCCGTGCCCCTTACAGCCCCGGTAGGGTCCTATACCTTTAACGCCTTCATCGGGTCTCCCTACCCCAGTGTCATGAACTCGGCAAGTTTTAACTTCAATCTGACGGCCTTTGTGGCGCCTGCCGGGAAGCGTCCCAACAGGTCGTGGCGTCTTATGGAAAACGGCTTCAGAAGATAACTCCTTATCTTGTAAATACATGAATCAGGGCCGGTAGATGATTTGCCGGCCCGTTTTTTTTCTTCCCGCCATACCCGTTGTCTCTAATCAGATTTTTATCTTCCGTAAGATAGTTTCCTTTTACTTTGACAGGAAGTAACTGTATGGATTAAAATGATAATTTGTTTTTAAAATTATAACGTAAGCGGAGGACCTGCCCTCTATGAGGGGTGAATCTGCCTGAAGGCCGGCAAAAAAGCATGACAGATATAGACAAGATAAGAAATTTTTCCATTATAGCCCATATAGACCACGGCAAGAGCACGCTCTCTGACCGCCTCCTTGAGCATACGGGCACGATTACGGAGCGCGAGCAGGCCAATCAGTTCCTTGACAAGATGGACCTTGAGCGGGAGCGCGGCATCACCATAAAGGCGCAGACCGCACGGCTTATCTATCACGCAAGAGACGGAGAGGATTACGTCCTGAACCTCATTGATACGCCGGGCCATGTGGATTTCAGCTACGAGGTCTCCCGTTCGCTCTCGGCATGCGAGGGAGCCGTGCTCATTGTTGACGCCTCGCAGGGCGTGGAGGCCCAGACCCTTGCCCATCTCTATACGGCCGTGGACGTGGGTCTTGAGATAGTCCCCGTGCTGAATAAAATTGACCTGCCTCACGCAGAGCCCGAGCGGGTGAAGGGCGAGATAGAGGATATCCTCGGTCTTGACGCCTCAGAGGCCGTGCTTGCCAGCGCCAAGCAGGGCATCGGCATCGAGGAGACCCTTGAGGCCATTGTGGCGCGCATACCTCCCCCTGTGGGAGAGGAGTCCGCGCCCCTGAAGGCCCTTGTTTTTGACTCCTGGTATGATACCTATCAGGGCGTCATCGTGCAGATTCGGGTCTATGACGGTCTTATCAAAAAGGACATGAAGATAAAGTTTTACGCCACCGGCAAGGTATTCAACGTGGAGAGCGTAGGCGTTTTTTCACCGGGCGCCACGCCCACGGACGAGCTCGGCCCCGGAGAGGTAGGTTTTTTCACGGCGGCCATAAAGGATGTAAGGGACGTCCATGTAGGCGACACCATAACCTGTGCCGTGGGCGGCGTGGAGCGCCCCCTTGAGGGTTACAAGACCGTAAAGGCCATGGTCTTTTCAGGGCTCTATCCCGTGGACTCGGGCCAGTACGAGGGGCTCAAGGAGGCCATGGTGAAGCTCCGCCTCAACGACTCGTCCTTCAGCTTCGAGCCCGAAACATCCCTTGCTCTTGGTTTCGGCTTCAGGTGCGGTTTTTTAGGGCTATTTCACATGGAGATAATAAAGGAGAGGTTAGAGCGTGAGTACGGCCTTGAGCTTATTACCACGGCGCCAACGGTGAGCTACAGGGTCACGAAGACGGACGGCACTGTGCTGGAGGTGGATAACCCCATAAACCTGCCCACCCCGCAGTACATAGATTTTATTGAAGAGCCCTTTATTGAGGCCACCGTGCACCTGCCCTCGGAGTATCTCGGCGCGGTGCTCAAGCTCTGCGAGGAGCGCCGCGGCATACAGAAGGAGATAAGATACATTACCCCGGCAAGGGCGCTCCTCATCTATGAGTTGCCCCTTAACGAGGTGGTGCTGGACTTCTACGACCGACTGAAGACCCTCACAAGGGGTTATGCCTCCATGGATTACGAGTACCTTGATTCACGGCCCGCGGACCTTATAAAGCTCGATATCCTCATTAACGGCGAGGTCGTGGACGCCCTCTCTCTAATCGTACCAAGAGAGCGGGCCTATGCGCGCGGGAGGCTCCTCGCCGAGAAGATGAGGTCCATAATACCGAGGCAGATGTTCGAGGTGGTTATTCAGGCCTCCATCGGGAGCCGTGTCATCGCCAGAGAAACGGTGAAGGCCATGCGAAAGAACGTCACGGCCAAGTGCTACGGCGGTGATATTACGCGAAAAAGAAAACTTATTGAGAAGCAAAAAGAAGGCAAGAAGAGGATGAAACAGGTTGGCCGGGTGGATATCCCGCAGGAGGCCTTTCTTGCCGTATTGAAGGTGGATTAGCAGGGGGGGGCGGGCGTAGTCGGTAAAAAAGCAGGGCCATGCCGGTGAAAACCACGCCATTGCCGGCTTCTATCCGGCCCTCTCGTTGTTTTACGGTATTTTATTGTAGTAAAAAAGGTATATATGAAAAAAACAGACGAAGATGTTGAGATAAAAGGCAGGTTCAGCGCACCGCCGTCGGGCAAGGCTAAAAAGCCCAAGAAGGGCCAGTTCAGGGATACGTCGCAGGCCGTAATCATCGCCATTGTCCTTGCCCTTATTATACGCACGTTTGTTGTGCAGGCCTTCAAGATTCCCTCGCCCTCCATGGAGGATACCCTCCTTATCGGCGATCATATCCTTGTGAGTAAATTTGCCTATGGCATACAGATCCCAAGGCCAGCCATGATATCTGTTTTTGGTATGCGGGTGCCCTTTTTTGAGACGAGGCTTGTTAACGTCTGGGGCGGCGTGAAGCGCGGGGATATCATAGTATTCCGTTTTCCCGGGGACAGGAGAAAGGATTATATAAAGCGCGCCATAGGGCTTCCCGGAGACACCGTAGAGGTGCGTGACCGTGTCATATACATCAACGGAGAACCGATAAAGGACCCTTACGCCGTTCATAAGGGAAATATGTACGGCAACAGCACGGAAGAGGGCGATAACTTCGGGCCCTACCTTGTGCCGGCGGGGCGCATATTTGCCATGGGAGACAACAGGGAGAATAGTTATGATTCGCGTTTCTGGGGAACCCTGCCCATGCGCGACATAAAGGGCAGGGCCTTCATAATATATTTTTCGTGGGATAATAATTCTCACTGGCTAAGGGGCCGCAGGTTTATGAAACGCCTGCATTAGAGTTAGAGGGGTTGTCGGCAAAAACGGTTGAAGGTTCCTTATGCAGGTGTTATTATGAAAAAATCTTTATTGAGGTCTTACGTATAGCCGGACAAAAGGCACTGCGGGGCCGCTAATGACAGATATGCTATCCTCTATTGACAGGTTCTTGACATACCTCGCCGTAGAGAGGAACTCGTCCTCTCATACCAGGGCCGCCTACGCGAGGGATTTAAGACAGTTTCGTGCATTCCTTGTCTCCACTGCCGAAGGCCCCCGAACTGAAGACGTTGACGCGCTCCGCGTTACGAGCAGCGAAGTGAGGGCATTTGTCCAGGACCTCTATCATAGATGCGCAAAGGTCTCCATAGCGAGAAAACTCTCATCAATAAGGAGTTTTTTTCGATTTCTCGTAAGAAAAGGAGATCTTACATCCAACCCGGCGGAGCTTGTGCCCTCGCCGAGGACGGGCAGTTTTCTTCCCTCGGCCCTTACGGCCGAGGAGGCCGGCTCTCTTATCGACTCGGTTCCCGTAGCCCGGGGCGGCGGGGGCTTCAGGGCCTTGCGGGACTCGGCCATTTTGGAGGTCCTTTATTCATCGGGCATTCGCGTCGGGGAGCTCACGGGGTTAAGGCTCCGTGACCTTGACATGGAGGGCGGGGTCATACGGGTCCTCGGCAAGGGCTCAAAGACGCGGCTTGCCTTTCTCGGCGCCAGGGCCATGGCCGCGCTTGGCGCCTATCTTGAGGCACGCGAGGCCGTCAATGGTGCCGATGGAGCCTCGGGGGGTGATTCGCGCCTCTTTATAGCCGGGCTGAAGGGGAGCAGGGGAATATCTCCAAGGACGGTTCAGAGGCTGGTGAGAAAGTACGCCATTTCAAGCGGCATTAACAAGACACCTACGCCCCATACGCTGAGGCATAGTTTCGCCACCCATCTCCTTGACGCAGGCGTTGACTTGAGGTCTATTCAGGAGATGCTGGGGCACAGCAAGCTCTCCACCACGCAGAGATACACCAGCGTGGGCATAGAGGGGCTTATGAAGGTATATGACCGGGCCCATCCGCGCGCTGGAGGGCACGGCAAGGGCGGTAAATGACGGGGCCTGCCGGGGGCAGGGGGGGGTGAGGGGTGAATTTGAACTTTTTTTATGATAAGGAGCGTCAAAGGTGAAGAAGGGCTTTCACGGAACCACTATTATAGCCGTAAGGCGAGGGGGCAAGGTAGCCATAGCCGGTGACGGGCAGGTGACCCTCGGCGCCACGGTGATGAAGAGTTCGGCCATAAAGATACGGAGGATGAAGAGCGGAAAGGCCCTTGCCGGTTTTGCCGGTTCAACGGCCGACGCCATGACCCTCTATGACAAGTTCGAGTCCAAGCTCGGCGAGTTTCGCGGCAACCTCGCAAGGGCCGCCGTTGAGCTCGCCAAAGACTGGAGAACAGACAAGATACTCCGCAGGCTTGAGGCCCTGCTTATAGTGGCCGATAAGGACCACAGCTTTATCATCTCCGGCAGCGGCGATGTTATCGAGCCGGAGAACGGCATCGCCTCCATAGGCTCAGGCGGCCCATATGCCATGGCCGCGGCGCGCATGCTCCTCAAGCATACGGAGCTCGACGCAAAGGGCATAGCAATGGAGGCCATCGGCATGGCCTCGGAGATATGCATCTACACGAATAATAATATTTCAATCGAAGAACTATAATCGCATAGGAAGGGATTGTTAAGATGAAAAATTTTACGCCGAGGGAGATAGTCTCGGAGCTTGATAAATATATAATAGGGCAGGGCGAGGCCAAGCGTGCCGTTGCCATAGCGCTTCGCAACAGGTGGCGCCGCCAGCAGGTAAGGCCGGAGCTTCGCGACGAGATAGCCCCGAAGAACATCATCATGATAGGCCCCACAGGCGTGGGCAAAACTGAGATTTCGCGCCGTCTCGCCAAGCTCGCCGAGGCCCCTTTTGTAAAGGTGGAGGCCAGTAAGTTCACAGAGGTGGGCTACGTGGGCCGTGACGTGGAGAGCATCATACGGGACCTCACGGAGCTATCGGTAAAGATGGTAAAAGATGAGGAAAAGCTAAAGGTTCAGGCAAAGGCCGAGGAATTTGCCGAGGAGAGGCTCCTTGATTGCCTCCTGCCCCCCGCCACTTCGCCGCCCTATCAGGAAGTTGACGAGGAGAGGCGCGAGGGGGAGCGTGACCTGCAGAGAAAGACAAGGGACAAGCTCCGCAAACTTCTGCGCGAGGGTAAGCTCTCCGAGAGGGTCGTGGAGATAGAGACCTCGGAGCAGAAGACGCCCGTTATCGAGATTCTCTCTGCCTCAGGCGCCGATGACATGGATATGAACCTCAAGGACATGTTCTCGAACATCTTTCCCAAGAAAAGCAAGAAGAGGAAGCTCAAGGTCCCGGAGGCCCTTGTGCTCCTTACGCAGGAAGAGGCGGCAAGGCTCATAGACATGGATGTTGTCATGAAAAAGGCCGTGGACAGGGTCGAGCAGTCGGGCATAGTCTTTATCGACGAGATAGATAAAATTGCGGGCCGCCAGTCCGGCCAGGGCCCCGATGTCTCGCGCGAGGGCGTGCAACGCGACCTTCTGCCCATAGTAGAGGGCTCCACGGTGAACACCAAGTACGGCATGGTGAAGACGGACCATATACTCTTTGTGGCCTCAGGGGCCTTTCACGTGGCAAAACCGTCGGACCTTATACCCGAGTTTCAGGGCAGGTTTCCCATAAGGGTGGAGCTTACCACCCTTGGAGAGAAGGAGTTTGTAAGGATACTCAAGGAGCCGAAAAACGCTCTTCTCAAGCAGTACAAGGAGCTCCTTGAGACTGAAGACATAACCATAGAGTACACCGACGACGCCGTTGTGGAGATGGCCCGGATAGCCACCCTTGTAAATGAGAGGATGGAGAACATCGGCGCGAGAAGACTCCATACGGTGATGGAGAGGGTCTTTGACGAGGTATCCTTCAAGGCCCCAGACATGAGCGGCGAGAAGGTAGTCGTGGACAAGGAGTATGTAACCAGCAGGCTCGCTGATATAGTTGAGGACGAGGACCTCTCAAGGTATATTCTTTAAGCCATTCGGCGGGGGGATAGAGGCGCGCGGCGGCTCATGGATTTTGAGGGGAATATGGGCGGCCCTCCTTGAGGCCCATGCCGGGCTGAAGACAGACGGATTGTAAAAAAAATGAAGACGCAGATAGCGAAGATAAAGACACTTTTCGAGGCCCTTCCCTATATACGGAAGTTCCGCTCCAAGACCATTGTCATCAAGTACGGCGGGTCTGCCATGGTGGACGAGTCCCTCAAAAAGAGCTTTGCACGCGACATTGTACTCATGAAGTACGTGGGCCTCAACCCCGTTATTGTTCACGGAGGAGGCCCGCAGATAGGCGGGCTACTCGGCAAGCTGGGCATGAAGACCCGCTTTGTCAAGGGCATCCGTGTTACTGATGACGAGACCATGGATGTGGTGGAGATGGTCCTTGTGGGCAAGGTTAATAAAGAGATAGTGGGGCTTATTAACCATTACGGCGGAAAGGCCGTGGGCATAGGCGGAAAGGACGGCGGCCTTATCAAGGCGAAGAGGCTGAAGATAAAGGGCGAGAAGATGGGGCGGGTAGGCGAGGTGGAGTCCATCAACCCCGCCGTAATACGCTCACTTGAAGATAGTAGTTTTATACCCGTCATAGCCCCTGTCGGCTGTGGTGAGGGCGGCAAGAGTTATAACATCAACGCCGATACAGTGGCGGGCCGCGTTGCCTCGGCCCTTGGGGCCGAGAAACTAATACTTCTTACCGATGTGGCAGGTGTGCTTTCAAAGGCAGGAAAACTTCATTCCACCCTTACTCTGGCGCACGCGCGCAGGCTCATAACCACGGGCGTGGCAACGGGCGGCATGATACCGAAGATAAGGTGTTGCGTCGGGGCCGTGGCCGATGGCGTGAAGAGGTCCCATATCATAGACGGAAGGGTAGAGCACGCCGTGCTTCTTGAGGTCTTTACCGACGCGGGCATAGGCACGGTTATGGCCCTTAAAAAAGAGCTCGAAGAGATTGTGCCTGCCTGAACGGCGGAGGTGCCGCCCATATGCGCGCCGGGGAGCGTGATTCATTGACGAACGAAGATATAATAGAGATTACTGAAGCCCATGTGCTCAATACCTATAAGCGCTTTCCCGTGGCCATGGTGCGCGGCAAGGGCGCGCGGGTTTGGGACGCCTCGGGTAAGGAGTATCTTGATTTTACTTCCGGCATAGCCGTATGCAACCTGGGGCACTGCCATCCCGCCGTGGTGCGGGCCATTCAGGAGCAGGCCGAAAGGCTTATCCATATCTCCAACCTCTATCACATCAAGCCGCAGGCCGAGCTGGCAAAACTCCTTACGGAAAATTCCTTTGCCCATAAGGTCTTTTTCTGCAACTCCGGGGCCGAGGCCAACGAGGCGGCCATAAAGCTGGCGAGGAAGTTTTTTGCCGACAGGGGCGAGCGCCGTTTCAAGGTCCTTACCATGGAGAGGTCTTTTCACGGCAGGACATTCGCCACGCTCTCGGCTACGGGTCAGGACAAGGTGAGGAAGGGTTTCGAGCCCTTTCTTGAAAAGTTTACCTACCTGCCTTTTAATGATCTGGCCGCCGTGGAAAATGCCATTGACGCGGATACGGCCGCCGTAATGGTGGAGCCCATACAGGGCGAGGGCGGTGTGAACGTGCCTGACCCGGCGTATCTGAAGGGCCTTAAGGCCATATGCGAGAAGACCGGCGCCCTGCTTATCTTCGACGAGGTGCAGGTGGGCGTCGGCAGGACGGGCAGGCTCTTCGCCTATGAGCACTTTGGGGCCGCGCCTCACATAATGACCCTTGCCAAGGCCCTTGGCGGGGGCATGGCCATAGGGGCCATGCTGGTGGACGATTCAGTTGCCGGGGCCTTTGGGCCGGGAAGCCACGCATCGACCTTTGGCGGTAATCCCCTTGCAACCGCCGCCGGGGTGGCCACCGTGAAGACCATACTGGCCGATGACGTCCTTTCCAACTGCGTAAAGATGGGTGAGTATATCCTTAAGAAATTGCTGGCCCTTAAAGAAAAGTACTCTTTTATAAAAAACGTGCGGGGCAAGGGCCTTATTATCGGCATGGAGGTAGAGGTCCCGGTGGCGGTGATAGTGAGCGCGTGCCTTGCCGGGGCTCTTCTTGTTATTGGCGCGGGAGAGAATGTCCTTCGGTTTTTGCCTCCCCTTACCATAACATCAGAAGAGGTGGACGAGATGGCCGATATACTCGGCAGGGTTCTTGGTTCTTTTTAGGGAAAAGTCTGGCAAATAAAACCAATTGGGCATGGACGTATCACCATTGCATCGGCGCAAAGCGCCGCAAGAATACAAAATAAAAAAAGCCATGAGGTTATATGCATCTATTAAGGGTATTTGATCTTGAAAAAAAGGATATAGACGAGCTCTTGAGCATGGCCGCGAGCCTCAAGGAGCGGCACAGGAGGGGCATACCGCACCAGCCTCTGCGGGGCCGCGTCATGGGGCTTATCTTCGAAAAATCATCGACTCGTACGCGCGTTTCTTTTGAGACGGCCATGTATCACCTTGGGGGCTCCGCCATATTCTTAAGTCCCAAGGACTCGCAGATAGGCCGCGGCGAACCCATTAAAGATACGGCGCGGGTCATGTCAGGTTATGTGGATGTTGTGGTGATACGAACCTTTGGCCATGACAAACTGGAGCAATACGCCCGCTACTCCACGGTGCCTGTTATAAACGGCCTTACCGACGCCCATCATCCCTGTCAGGTACTTGCCGATATACTTACGGTTGTGGAACAAAAGGGGAGCTATGAGGGTATAAAGGCCTGCTGGGTAGGCGATGGAAATAACATGGCAAACTCATGGATAGAGGCCGCCGCAAGGCTTGGTTTCGAGTTGAGGCTCGCCTGTCCTTCGGGCTACACCCCTGATAAAAGGCTCCTTGCGGAGGTCGGCGGAGGGGATAATATCAGGGTAATGGAGAGCGTGGAAGAGGCCGTTCGCGGTGCAGACGTCATAAGCACCGATGTCTGGGCCTCCATGGGGCAGGAAGAGGAGCAGGTGAAGAGAGAGGCCGTGTTCCGGGGGTATCAGATAAATGACGAGTTATTGGCTCTGGCCGATAAAGAGGCCATTGTCCTCCATTGCCTTCCGGCCCACAGGGGCGAGGAAATTACCGATGATGTCATAGAGGGGCCCCATTCCGTTGTCTGGGAGCAGGCGGAGAACAGGCTGCATATGCAGAAGGCCGTCCTTGAGCGGCTTCTCTGCGGTGAGGGGGCCGGCGATTAGGCAGGGGGCTTATGCCCCCCTGTGATGTTTCGGGTAAGGGGGGGAGTGATTCGAGGGATAAGGAATTTCGCCATCTTCTGATGGCTTGAGAGGAGCCGCCTTTTCAAGGTTCGGCTATTCAAAAAAAACGGGATAAAGGGGTAGAGATGGATAAGAAGGTAAAAAGAGTTGTCCTTGCGTATTCCGGCGGTCTTGATACTTCCATAATAATAAAATGGATTAAGGAAAACTACGGCTGCGAGGTCGTGGCCTTTGTGGCCGACGTAGGTCAGGGCGGCGAGATAAAGGGCCTTCGGGCAAAGGCCATGAAGACGGGAGCCGAGAGCATACATATACTGGACCTGAAGGAAGAGTTCGCCCGTGATTTTGTATTCCCCATGATAAGGGCCGGGGCCGTATACGAGGGTGAGTATCTGCTCGGCACGGCCATAGCGAGGCCCCTTATCGCAAAGGCGCAGATGGAAGTGGCGAAAAAGACAAGGTCTGACGCCGTTGCCCACGGGGCAACGGGCAAGGGCAACGATCAGGTGAGGTTCGAGCTTACCTATTATTACATCAACCCCGATATCAAGGTAATCGCCCCGTGGCGCGAGTGGGACTTGAAGGGCCGGAGCGACCTCATCGCCTATGCAAAGACTCACGGCATCCATGTGCCTGTTACGAGGAAAAAGCCATACAGCTGTGACGGAAACCTCTTGCACCTGAGCTTTGAGGGCGGCGTCCTTGAAGACCCCTATGTGGAGCCGCCCGAGGATATGTTCCGTTATACCGTGCCTCTGGAAAAGGCCCCTGACAAAGCCACCTATATAGAGATAGATTACGAGGGCGGCGACGCCGTGGCCCTTAACGGGCGGAGGATGAGCCCGGCAAAGCTACTCGCCAGGCTCAATACCCTTGGCGGGGCCAATGCCGTGGGCATGGTTGATATGGTGGAGAGCAGATACGTTGGCATGAAGTCGCGGGGCATATACGAGACCCCCGGCGGCACCATACTGCACCAGGGCAGAAGGGCCGTGGAGTCCATTACCATGAGCAGGGATGTCATGCATCTACGAAATTCCCTTATCCCCCGTTACGCCGAGATTATCTACTACGGATACTGGTACTCTGAGGAAAGAAAGTCCCTGCAGGCCTTCTTTGACAGGGCCGCCTCTGTTATTACGGGCCGTGCCCGTCTTAAACTTTACAAGGGCAACTGCGTAATAGTCGGCAGAAAGGCCGATAAGAGCCTCTATAACCCGGAGCTTGCCACCTTTGAGGCCGATAAAGTCTATGACCAGCGCGATGCCGAGGGTTTTATAAGCATCAGCTCCCTTTCTCTCAAGCTTGAGAGCCTTATGAATAAGAAGGGACGCTCCTGATGTCTGCCTGTGAAGGTCATTTCATGACCATGGCCACAGGTCTTGAGGCCCCTGTCACATGAGGCTTGCGCGTTTTTCTTCGGGGCACGGAACTCATTTCGCCGTTATGGAAAATGATGGCAAGAGTGAGGGGCTTTATGAAATATCCGCCGTTGATTTTTTCGGAGGGGGCGTTGAAAACCCGCAGAAAGGCGATTATTTCAAACTTGAGGATGTGCGGCTTCTTGCCCCGGTCTTACCCTCAAAGATAGCGGCCATAGGGCTTAATTACAGGGCGCACGCCGCGGAGTTTAATCAAAAATTGCCTTGTGAGCCCCTGTTCTTCATAAAACCCTCTACCGCTGTAATAGGCCCCGGGGATGAGATAATCTACCCGAAGCATATGTCTCACAGGGTGGATTACGAGGCAGAGCTTGCAGTTGTTATGGGCAGGAGAGCAAAGGACGTAAGCCCCTCTGGGGCGCGGTCCTGCATACTCGGCTACACGGCCTTTAATGACGTTACGGCAAGGGACCTTCAGGGCAGGGACGGGCAGTGGACCAGGGCAAAGAGTTTTGATACCTTCGCCCCCATGGGGCCGTGGATAGAGACAGAGCTTGACCCGAATGCCGTCACTATTGAGGCCTTTTTGAACGGCGAGAGACGGCAGGGCGCCAATACCGCTGATATGATTTTCAATGTCTTTGAGCTGGTGAGTTTTGTCTCGAAGGTAATGACACTGCTGCCCGGTGACGTAATCGCCACTGGCACGCCCCCCGGGGTCGGCAAGATGAAATCGGGTGATACCGTAGAGATACGCGTAGAGGGCATAGGCGCTCTCGTAAATACCGTTGCATGAGGAGTTGGCGCTGGGCCGTTCTTTGGGCCCCGTAATAATACGTTCAGGAGAAAATAGATGACCGAAGACTACATGCAGGGGCTCATCGCCGAGAGGCTCGGCGGAAGTTCCTTTGGAAAATCCACGAAGATATACAAGTTCGAGAAGATAAAGAGGGCCAAGGCCGCGGCCATGGCCGCGGACCCGGAGCGCGAGCTCCTTGACTTTGGCGTAGGCGAGCCTGACGCCATGGCATTTCCCGTAGTGGTGGAGGCCCTGAAGAGGGAATGCGAAAAGCCGGAGAACAGGGGCTACGCCGATAACGGCATAGCCGAGTTCAAGGGAGCGGCCGCAAAGTACATGGGGCGTGTCTTTGGCGTAAATGGGCTTGACCCCGATAAAGAGGTCATACACTCCATAGGTTCCAAATGCGCCCTCGCCATGCTGCCCGACGCCTTTATAAATGAAGGCGACGCCATGCTCATGACCACGCCGGGCTACCCTGTAATGGCAACGCACACGCTCTGGCACGGCGGTTCTGTCATAGAGCTGCCGCTACTGGAAACTAACGGCTTTTTGCCTGACCTTGAGGCCATAAGCGGGCAAGACCTCAAGAGGGCAAAACTCCTCTATCTCAATTATCCCAACAACCCCACGGGCGCGGCGGCGACAGAGGAATTTTTTCGCGGAGTCGTGGAGTTTGCCCGCGCCAACAGTATTATCGTAGTCCATGACGCGGCCTACGCGGCGCTTAGCCATACAGGCGCGCCGCTGAGCTTTCTCTCGACACCGGGTGCAATGGACGTTGGCGTAGAGATTCATTCTCTTTCAAAGGCCTATAACATGACGGGCTGGAGGCTCGCCTTTCTCGCGGGCAACAGCAAGGTCATCGGCGCCTTTGCCCATGTGAAGGACAACTATGATTCCGGCCAGTTCAAGGCCATACAGAAGGCCGGCATGGAGGCACTGGCAAACCCTGAAATAACCGAAGAAATATCAGCTAAATACAAGCGCAGGCTCGCGCATATGGCAGAGGCCCTTGGTGCCTGCGGTTTTAACGCAAAAATGCCTGGCGGGACCTTTTATCTCTATGTGAAGGCCCCTGTGGGCGCCGCGGATGGGGCGAGGTTTGGCAGTGCCGAGGACGCCTCGGAGTATTTGATTAAAAAAGCGCATATCTCCACCGTGCCCTGGGATAACGCCGGGGCCTATCTGCGTTTTTCGGCTACCTTTGCGGCCCTTGACGAGGCCGATGAAAAGAGGGTGGTGGGCGAGCTCCGCTCGAGGCTATCTGCCCTTGCCCTTGAGTTTTAGCGGCCCACCGGGCCTGCAAGTACAAGTAATGGATAGTAGAGAGAGGGTCTTCATAGGCATTGGCTCCAACAGGGGCTCTCGCCGTAAGAACTGCCTTTTCGCCATGAAGTCCCTGAATGAGGCCCCTGAGCTGAGGCTCATAAGGACGAGCCCTTTTTACGAGACGCCCCCCTGGGGGCTCCCCGGGCAGAGGCCCTTTATCAACGCCGTAATCGAGGCGCGCACAACGCTTGGCCCCTATGGGTTACTGACATATCTTAAGAGGCTTGAACGAAGGCTTGGCAGGGAGCGCGGCAGGAGATGGGGGCCAAGGGTCATTGACCTTGATATACTTTTTTTCGGCCGACGCGTAATAGACGGGCCGTGCCTTACGGTGCCCCATCCGCGTCTCCACGAGAGGGCCTTTGTCATGGTCCCCATGGTGGATATTGCCCCTGATTTTATTCACCCCCTTTTTAATGAGTCCATAAGGGGGCTTATTGGCGGGCCAGGGGGAGGGGCGAGGGTTAAGAGGCTGATCCCGGATAAAATATGAAATTTCTCTTTTACATACTCCTTGGTTATCTCATCTATATGATACTGAAGGGACGTTTCGGTTCGAAACGGCGCGTTCAGCAAGGGCGGGGCCACGCCACGCCCGCGCCTCCGAAACCCGCCAGAGAAGAGGAAGAGATGGTGCAGGACCCCGTCTGCAAGAGCTACGTCCCCATGAGCGAGGCCCTCAAGGTGAGGTCCCGGCGGGGTGTGGTGTATTTTTGCGGCCCTGAGTGCAAGGAAAAGTTTTTTGCCGATAAAGACGCCTGATATTTTTTGGTCTTTACGGATGCAGGGGCCTGCGCGGCTCTGCCGGTCTTGACGCGGCGGCGCTGTGCTGATATTCTGTTTAAGATAAAGAGGCCCCATTATACCGGGAAAGGCGCAGATAATTTGCCTGCCTTATGATGGGGAATATGGAGCGGACAGGATAGCCTTGCAGGGCGGGCTTTGCCCGCCAAAAAAAGCGGCATGAAGGGCCTGCCGGCATATTTTATTTTGATAATAATCCAAGTTTTGCAGTACAGCTAATTCAAGGAGGACTACATTATGGACTGGGGTATGAAGAACCGTTTATCAAGGATTATAAGGCCCGATACGGGCAGGACCGTCATGCTTGCCATTGACCATGGATATTTTCTCGGCCCCACGACAGGGCTTGAAGAGCCCGGTAAAACTGCCGCGCCTCTTATGCCGCACGCCGATACCCTCATGCTTACAAGGGGCGTTCTGCGCACCTGTATCTCCCCGGAGACGGATACGCCCATAGTGCTCCGCGTATCAGGCGGCACGAGCATACTCGGCAACCTTGCCAACGAGGGCAGGACCGTGGCCATGGAAGACGCCGTGCGCCTCAACGTGGCCGGTGTGGCGCTTTCAATTTTTGTGGGCTCGGAGCTTGAAAAGCAGTCTCTTCTCGGCCTTGCAGAGCTTGTAGACCTTGCCGGCTCATACGGCATCCCCACCCTTGCCGTAACCGCCGTTGGTAAAGAGATGGCAAGGGACGCGCGGTACCTTGGCCTTGCCTGCAGGATAGCCGCCGAGCTCGGGGCGAATGTGGTGAAGACCTATTACTGCGATGATTTTCAGAAGGTCGTCAGAAATTGCCCGGTGCCCGTGGTCATCGCAGGGGGCAAGAAGGTGGCCGAGCGCGACGCCCTTGATATCGCCTACAGGGCCGTGAATGACGGCGCCGTCGGCGTTGATATGGGCAGGAATATCTTTCAGTCCACTCACCCCGTGGCCATGATAAAGGCCGTGCGCGAGGTGGTGCATAACAACATGGAGCCGGCAAAGGCCTTTGAGCTCTTTAATACGCTGGCAGGCGAAAAGGCCCCTGCCCGGGCCTGAAAGGAAAAGAACTATTGAAAGCGGCTGTTTATTATAATAACAGCGACGTGCGCGTCGAGGAGATGGCCGTGCCGGAAATCGGGCGCGGCGAGATGCTCGTCAAGGTCATGGCAAGCGGCATCTGCGGCAGCGACGTCATGGAGTGGTACAGGATTAAAAAGGCCCCCCTTGTGCTCGGTCACGAGGTGGCCGGAGTGGTTGAAAAGGCCGGCGCGGGCGTTACGAAGTTCGTCCCCGGAGACCGAGTTACCGTGGCCCACCATGTGCCCTGCAATACGTGCAGGTATTGTCTTCGCGGCGAGTTCTCTGTATGCGATACCCTTCGCACAACGAACTTCTATCCCGGCGGATTCGCTCAGTATATCCGAGTGCCCGCCATTAATGTGGAGAGGGGCACGTTTATCCTTCCCCCTGACATGACCTTCGAGGACGCTACCTTTGCCGAGCCCCTCGGGTGCGTGGTGCGCGGCCTCCGTAAGGCAGGTATGACGGCGGGCTTGAATGTGCTTGTCCTGGGGAGCGGCATCTCGGGGCTTCTTCATATTAAACTCGCAAAGGCCCTCGGCGCCTCTGCCGTGGCGGCTACGGACATAAATGATACGAGGCTGAAGATGGCCGAGGCCGCGGGAGCGGATTTTGTCTTTAACGCCCGTCTTGATGTTCCCGCAATGGTTAGTAAGGCCTTTGGCCGTGGGGCCGACATTGTGGCCATATGCGCCGGAAGCCCGGCGGCCGTAAGGCAGGCCATAGGGTCTGTTGAGAGGGCGGGAACGCTCCTCTTTTTTGCCCCCGGCATGCCCGGCCAGACCTTTCCCCTGCCCCTATTCGAGCTCTGGCGCGATAACATCACCATGATAAACACCTATGCCTCACCGCCCACGGATACCCTCACGGCCCTTGACCTTATCGAGGGGGGCGCGGTTGATGTATCTGATATGATTACGCACAGGCTCGGCATTGATGAGGCCGCAAAGGGCTTTGCCCTTGTCAGCGAGGCCGATGATTCCATAAAGGTAATCATAGAGCCGAATACGTAGTTTTTCCGTTCCTTTTCTTCGCCCTTTTGTCCTTTTTCTTCGTGTGGTTGACTGTAGAGGTGGCTTCCAGTGAAAAAAACAGGGATGATAGTCAATGAGTCCAACTCCAAGGCCCTGAGCTTTGGCTGTGAGCTTGCAGGCTGGATAAAAAAGTGCGGCGGCGAGCTTTACGTCACAAAGGGGCTTGGATCCCTTATCGACCCCTCCATTGTGGCAGGAGGCGGCGCCCCGGAGGACCTCTTCGATGCCATAGACGTGCTTATCGTTCTTGGCGGAGACGGCACCATGCTGCGGGCGGCAAGGCTTGTGGCGGGCAGGGATATCCCTGTTCTGGGCATAAACCTCGGGGGGCTTGGTTTTCTTACTTCCGTTACGGTAAAAGAGGCCCGCGCCATGGTGAAAAAGGTCCTCAGCGGAGACTTTTCCATAGAGCAGCGCATGATGCTTTCCGTGGAACACAGACGCGGAGGCGATCTCGTCTCTTCTTACAATGTCCTTAACGAGGCCGTGGTCAAGGGGCTTTCCGTGCGCCTCATAAGGCTGGAGACGAGCATTAACAGGGAATATGTCACTACATACAGGGCCGACGGCCTTATAGTAGCCACCCCCACGGGGTCTACGGCATACTCACTATCGGCCTCAGGCCCCATACTCTACCCCACCATACATTCCATAACGGTTGCGCCCATATGCCCATTTAACCTCATGAACCGCCCCGTGGTCATCCCTGACTGGATGGTCGTTGAGATTAGCGTCTGTCCGGGGCAGGATAATATCGTCCTCGTCCTTGACGGAGAGCAAGACGCCTCTCTGGAGTGCGGCGATGTGATTACCATCAAGCGGGCCGAGACGAGCGTCTACTTAATTAAGTATGAAGGGAAAAGTTATTTTGATATACTCAGACAGAGACTCATGTGGGACTCAAGGGTAAACAAGGGCTGAGCCCTCTTCAAGATGCTTGTAGAACTGAGGATAAAAGACTTTGCTATCATAGAGAACCTCGTCATTGATTTTGGCGGGGGTTTTAATGTCTTTACTGGCGAGACCGGCGCGGGCAAGAGCATTATCATAGACGCCATCGCCCTTGTCCTCGGCGACAGGGCCGCCGGAGAGGTGGTCCGCACGGGTTGCGGGTCAGCCGAGGTTGAGGCCCTCTTTGATGTCTCCGGTGTAAAGGGCCTGGCCCATATCCTCAATGAGGCCGGTATCGAACCTGCCGAAGACCTTGTCGTTAAACGCATCGTGGCCCGGGCCGGAAGGAACAGGATATACATCAACGGGAGCCTCGCCACCCTTGTCACCCTGACCGAAATTACCCGAAACCTTATCGACATATACGGCCAGAGCGAGCACCAGAGCCTTACCCGCATTGATGAGCACCTTGATGTCCTTGACGCCTTTGGCGGGCTTTTGCCCTTGAGGCGGGAGATGCGCTCTGCCTATGAAGATTATCTCTCTATCGTGAGAGAGCGTGATTCACTTTTGCGCGGTGCCGGAGGCACGGCCGCGCGTCGTGACCTTCTTGCCTTTCAGTCAAAGGAGATAGAAGAGGCGGCACTGGTTCCGGGAGAGGATGAAGAGCTTGGAAAATTAAGGGATATGCTCGTAAACGCCGAAAAGATAAAGGGCGCGGCACTTAATGCCGAGAGGGTGATATACTCGGATTCAGGCGCCATTACGGAGCGCCTCGGAGCGGTCTTAAGGGAGTTGAAAGATGTCGCACCCTTTGACGCCGGGATAGCCGGGACCATCACCGGCCTTGAGTCAAGCCTCTATCAGCTTGAGGACGCAGGCACGGTTCTGCGGGACCGCGCCCATAGCGTGGAGTTCGACGGTGCGAGGCTTGAGCAAATTGACGATAGGCTCTTTCGCATTGAGGAACTTAAGAAAAAATATGCCCCCACCCTTGAGGGCATCGCGAAATTAAAAGAAAAGATAGACGGCGAGCTTGCGGGCATGACAGACCTTGACGATAAGATGGCCGCCCTTGGCAAAGAGCTTGAACAGAGGGAACAGAAGGCAAGAGAGGTTGCCGTCAGGCTCTCGGAGAAGAGGGGCCGGACAGCCGCGGAACTCAAGGCAAGGATGGAGAGCGAGCTTGCCACCCTGGGCATGAGGGGGGCCGTCTTTGAGGTGGTCATGAGGGCGGAGCAGGACAATGCCCAGCCGAGGCTCACTGCAAGGGGGGCCGAGAGGGCCTCATTCTATATTTCCGCAAACCCCGGCGAAGAGGTAAAACCCCTCTCAAAGGTGGCCTCAGGCGGGGAGCTTTCAAGGATAATGCTCGCCATCAAGACCATCAGCTCCGCCGGAAGGGTACCTACCCTTATATTCGACGAGATAGATACGGGCATCGGCGGGGCCATGGCCCATGTGGTGGGGGCAAAGCTCAAGGCCCTCTCAAGCGGGCATCAGGTGCTATGTATTACGCATCTGCCGCAGATAGCGGCCTCTGCCGACGACCACTTTGTGGTGAAAAAGGAGATTGTTCCCGCTGAAGGTGCAGAGGGCGGGGTGGACGAGAGGACCGTTGCTACGGTGCAACGGCTGAATAACGAAGAGTGTCTTGAGCAGATTGCATGGATGCTTGGCGGCGAAAATGTAACGGATACTACAAGAGGGCACGCGAGAGAGCTTATGGGCTCGGCCCGGGAGAGGTTGTCCTGATGGGAATATCCTTAAAAAGAGAAGGGCGTGGCGTAAGCCCAGAGGCAACCCCTGCCGGGATAGTGGTGCGAAAGGCCAGGGTAGGAGACGTAAGGGCCATCTTCGCCCTTGTGCAGGAGTTTGCCGCTAAAGACGAGATGCTTGCACGGCCCGTTGAGGAGATATACGCGCGGCTGAGAGATTTTTTCGTAGCCGAGAGCGATGGGGCGATAGTGGGCATAGCCTCACTTCATATCTGGGGCGAGGACCTCGCCGAGGTCCGTTCCCTTGCCGTGGCCGAGCCTTTTAGATGTCTTGGCGCGGGGTCCGCCCTTGTGGAGGCCACCCTTGGCGAAGCCCTTTCGCTCGGGCTGAAGAGGGTCTTTGCCCTCACATATGCCGTTGATTTTTTTGTAAAGAGGGGCTTTAGCGTGGTGGACAAGTCGCTTTTGCCGCAGAAGATATGGGGAGACTGTAAACTATGCAGAAAGTTTCCCGGTTGTGACGAGACGGCTGTGCAACGTGTGCTGGGTTGAGCCCCGCGTGCCCATGGGCGTTATGAAAAAAAGGTGAGCTATGAAAGAAAATCCTCTTGATGACCAGATATTTATTGGTCCCGCTGATAGCCTGATGGGGCTCCTCAAGGGCCGTGCCGATGAGTATGAGCTCTTTTTCATGGATGATGACGGCGTGTCCGCGGAGTCCAGGGGCGAGGTTGTGGACTCGCTTAAGGTCCACAGCGGCCATGGCGTAGGCGTAAGGGTAATACTCGATGGCAGGCCGGGCTTTGCCTTTTCAAGCGATTTTTCGACCAGAGCCCTCGAAGAAACCGTTAAAAACGCGCTTTCGGGAAGCCTCGGCACGGACAGGGACGCCTTTATGACCATTCCAAAGGCCGGCGGCGGCACTATTGCCGAAGCCTCGGGAGTATATGACGATTCTTACGCGCCGGGGCTCGCCGATGCGGCCATAGAAGGGGCAATCCTCGTGGAAAAGGGGGCCATGGAGTATTCAGATGAGGTGGCAAGGGTGCGGAAGGCCTCTTATCAGGCTAGCAGGGTGCGCACAAGGGTCCTTAACTCAAAAGGGGTGGACGCAGGGCAGAGCGCGACTTTTTATACGGCCCACGTAACCGCCGTGGCCGAGCGCGGCGACGAGGCGCAGATGGGCTGGGACATGGCGCTTAACCATCTGGGGAAGAATGTAGACCCCTATCAGGCGGGCCGAGGCGCCGCCGTCCGTGCGGTGAGGATGTTAGGCGCCCGCTCCATAACCTCGGAAAAGCTCCCGGCAGTGCTGGAAAATACCGTTGTCTGCGAGCTGCTTGAGGTCCTTTCAGGCTCTTTTCTTGGAGACAATCTCGCAAAGGGTAAATCCATGTTGAGAGACAAGGTAGGGGAAAAGGTCTTTTCCGGCGCAGTGAATATATGGGACGACGGCTCCATGAGTGGAGGCTGGTCCACTTCAAGCTCTGACGCCGAGGGCCTTGCCGTGCAGAAGACGGCCCTTGTAAAGGATGGCGTCCTGCAGGGGTATCTCTTTGATTCATACTGGGCGGCAAAGATGAAGGCCGTATCTACGGGCAATGCGGTGCGCTCGGGATATATGGATACCCCCGGCGTAGGTATAACCAACCTTTATATGGAGGTCCCCTCAGGCGCAGGGACCATTGAGGACCTCTTTGGCGAGGCCGGCCGCGGGCTTTTTATAACGGAACTCCTCGGTGTGCACACCATAAACCCCGTTACAGGAGATTTTTCGCTGGGTGCCTCGGGGTTGTGGATAGAGGGCGGGAAACTGCGCTATCCCGTAAGGGGGCTGGCCATCGCCGGAAACCTCTTGAAATTATTTAACAGGGTTATTGCCGCTTCATCGGAGATGAGGTTTTTGGGCTCTATCGGAGCCCCTGGGATATTAATAAAGGAGTTAGAGGCGAGCGGGTCATGATAAAAAAAACAGATAAAGAGGACTTGTTGGTTATAAAGAAGGCGCTCTCCATAAACCCCCTTTTTGCGGGGCTTGAGGAGTTTTATATCGACGACCTGCTCGCCATGGGCGATATGAAGTCATGGCCAAGGGGCGGGCAGGTCATATGCGAGGGAGATTGCGGCGAGGCCGTCTACTTTATCGTCTCGGGCAGGGCAAAGGTGACGCTTTACAGCGAACAGGGCCGTGAGATTGTCCTCGCTGTCCTCAAGGGCGGGGATATGTTCGGCGAGATGTCCATAATGGACGCCAAACCGAGGTCCGCCAATGTTGAGACCGTAAAAGAACTGTGGTGCCTTGTTGTAAAGAAGGAGGCCTTTCTTCAGTATCTGAGCGTTCATCACAGGGTATATACGACGATGTTCTCCTATCTTACGGGAAGGCTGAGGGAGGCTACGAGGAAGATAGGCGGACTTGCGCTCCTTGATGTATGCGGAAGGATCGCCCATACCCTCATAGGCATGGCCAAGGCATCGGGCGATGAGGAGATAGTGGAGATAGAACGGCCCACGCACGAGGAGCTCGCCGCCATGATAGGCTCCTCAAGAGAGGTTGTGAGCAGGGCGTTGAAGAAGATGAGCGGCGAGGGTTATATAAAGATAGAAAAGAAGAGAATCTTCCTCTACATGCACCAGTAGGACCGCGCCGGTAGTGACCTTTATCACGGTTTTTCAAGATATTTTTATCTGATAATGATAGACCGTATAAGTGCTTGACTTGTAAGGGGGCTTATGCTAATTTTGAGGGCAAAAATGCAATCTTCCCATACTCATAATCTCGATACAGGGATGCGGCCTTGAAGTTATTCTCGTTGTTCAGGAGATCAGGAAAGGGCACATCAGGCGGGGTGACGTTGCGGCGGCCCGCCGGCAGGTATCTTACTGTCTTTTTTCTTACCAATGACAGCGCGGCGCCGAGGCGTCTGAAGATAAACATGAGGGCCGCGAAGGTCCTTGGCGCGGCCTCGGTGATACTGAGCCTTGCCCTGGCCTTTATGGTCTATGATTATGTAAAGTTGCGCGGCGACTCCATGGAGCTGTACAGATTGAAGAGGGAGAACGCCACTCAGAAGATAGACCTGCAGAGTTTTTCCTCAAGGGTGCGGGACCTCGAGTCGCAGATGGCCCGTCTTGAGATATTTGACAAGAAGCTCCGTATAATAGCCCATATCGAGCCAAAGGGCAAGTTTGCCGCAAAGGCCGTGGTCAAGGGCATAGGCGGGGGCTCTTCAGCAGATAGCGCGGATTATCTCCTCACGCCGGGGGCGCGCGTCGATGAGCTTATCGGACAGATACGCTCGGACCTCACGGGTCTTGAGATAAAGGCCGACTCGCAGGAAGAGAGTTTTACGGATCTGCGCGAAAGCCTCATGAAAAAGTCCAGTCTGCTGGCCTCAACGCCATCCATCAGGCCTGTGAAAGGATGGGTCACCTCGGTTTTCGGAACAAGGATCTCGCCCTTTACGGGCCTTAAACACGCTCACAGGGGCATTGATATAGCAAACCGCATCGGCACTCCCGTTGTGGCCACGGCCAACGGCAGGGTCACCAGGATAGGGCGTGACGCGAACATCGGCAGGTTTATCAGCATAAGCCATGGTTATGGAATAAGGACGGTTTACGGCCATCTATCACGGACCTTTGTCAAGACCGGTCAGAGGGTCAAGAGAGGACAGAAGATAGGGGCGCTGGGCAACACAGGGCGCTCCACTGGCTCGCACCTGCACTATGCCGTTGCTGTTAACGGTGTATTCGTTAACCCCGCAAGGTATATACTTAACTGACCATCCCCTTTACCCGTGCCAGTTTTCATTAAGGCCTTCCATAACCACGAAAGGCATGGCAGCGTTATACCCCCGTTGTTTTGTTTTTCACGCAAATACAGACGCCTCATATCCCTTTGATGTGGAATCAGAGCTTGAGGCGTGTTAGAATTATTGAAAAAATATTTGTCTTAAAGTACAGGGAGTAAAATGTTTAACGGAATCTTAAAGAAGGTTTTCGGCAGTAAGAACGAACGCGACATAAAACGCATGAACCCGGTTGTGGAGAAGGTCAATTCTTTTGAAGAGGCCATGAAGGGGGTTCCCGACGACGGCTTCATAGCCCTTACCGAGGGGTTCAGGGAACGCCTCGCCAACGATAAGGTTACAATAGACGAGCTTCTTCCCGAGGCCTTCGCCGCCGTGAGGGAGGCCTCTGGCAGGGTGCTGAAGATGCGTCATTTTGATACGCAGTTACTCGGCGGCCTGGTCCTCCATGAAGGCAAGATAGCGGAGATGAAGACCGGTGAGGGCAAGACCCTCGCGGCCACCCTCGCCCTCTATCTCAACGCGCTTACGGGCAAGGGCGCGCACCTTGTTACGGTCAATGATTACCTCTCAAGAAGGGACGCCGTATGGATGGGGCCCCTCTATCACAAGCTCGGACTTTCCGTTGGGGTCATTCAGCATGAGGTGAGCTTTATCTACGACCCCACCTATACGGATGAGGCGAGCGGACATTATCATCTTCGCCCCGTTGCGCGGCGCGAGGCCTATTACGCCGATATTACCTATGGAACCAACAATGAGTTTGGTTTTGATTATCTGCGCGACAATATGAAGTTTTCCATAGAGGAGTATGTTCAGCGCGAACTGCATTTCGCCATAGTCGACGAGGTGGACTCCATACTCATAGACGAGGCGAGGACGCCGCTTATCATCTCCGGGGCCACGGAGGATTCCACGGACAAGTACTACTCCATTGACGGGGTCATACCGGGGTTGAAAAAAGATGCCCACTTTACCGTTGACGAGAAGGCCCGCCAGGTCCTTTTGACGGACGAGGGAGTGGAGAAGGTGGAGTCTCTTCTGGGCATAAGCAACCTCTATGACATAGCGAATATTGAGACGCTCCACCACGTGAACCAGGCCCTCAAGGCCCATGTCCTCTTTCAGAAAGATGTTGATTACGTGGTCAAGGACGGGGCCGTGATTATAGTTGACGAGTTTACGGGAAGGCTCATGGAGGGGCGGCGCTGGAGCGACGGCCTCCATCAGGCCGTAGAGGCAAAGGAAGGCGTCAAGATAGAGAGCGAGAACCAGACCCTTGCCACCGTTACCTTTCAGAACTACTTCAGGATGTATGAGAAACTCGCCGGTATGACCGGTACCGCCGATACAGAGGCCGCGGAGTTTAATTCCATCTACAAGCTCGAGGTCGTTGTCGTCCCCACGAATAAACCCATGATAAGGATAGACAACAGGGACCTTGTCTATAAGACAAAGCACGAAAAATTTAATGCCGTAATCAAGGAGATAAAGGGGCTTATCGAGAAGGGCAGGCCCGTTCTTGTGGGCACAATCTCCATTGACGATTCCGAGAGATTGTCGGGCATGCTGATGGACCAGGGCGTGCGCCACGACGTGCTCAACGCCAAACACCACGAGCGCGAGGCCGAGATTATAGCACAGGCCGGCAGGCTCGGAGCCGTGACGCTTTCGACCAACATGGCCGGGCGAGGCACCGATATAGTCCTTGGCGGAAACCCGGAGCACATGGCCATGTCCGTTGCCGGAAAGGACGAGTCCACGCCTGCCTATAAAGAGGCCTACGAGAAGGCGGCCAAACAGTGCGCCGAGGAAAAAGCAAAGGTCCTTGAGCTCGGCGGCCTGCACATACTGGGTACGGAACGCCACGAGTCAAGGCGTATAGACAATCAGCTGAGGGGCCGGGCGGGCCGTCAGGGCGACCCGGGTTCGTCGAGGTTTTATCTCTCCTTTGAAGACGACCTCCTGCGCATCTTCGGTAGCGACCGCATAGCCTCCATAATGGGCAAGATCGGCCTTGAGGAAGACGTGCCCATTGAGCACGGCCTTGTCTCAAGGGCCATAGAAAACGCCCAGAAAAAGGTGGAGGCTCACAACTTTGACATAAGAAAGCATCTGCTTGAGTATGACGATGTGATGAACCAGCAAAGAGAGGTGGTCTACGGATACAGGAGGCAGATACTCGCCAAAGAGGGCCTTCGCGATATGGTGAAGGAGTTTGCCGTTGAGATGGCCGAAGAGGTAGTGAGCACCCGCATCGAGGATAAAGAACGCCCTGATGAGTGGGACATCAAGTCTCTTAACGAGGGCATACTGGGGCAGTTCGGCAGTGAACTCACCGAGCAGAGCGCACGGGACGTAGATAATCGCGATGCCCTCGCCGCTCTTATAATAGAAAAGGCCTGGCCTCTCTATGAGGAGAAGGTGGAGCTTGCGGGCGAGGAGAATTTCTCCGAGTTCGAGCGTATCATCACACTGAACACGTTGGACAATCTCTGGAAGGACCATCTGCTCTCCATGGATCACCTCAAGGGCGGCATAGGGCTGCGGGGTTACGGCCAGCAAGACCCCCTTCAGGAGTACAAGAAGGAGGGTTATGACCTCTTTGTCACCATGATATTCAACTTCAAGTCCGAGATAGTGGAGAGACTCTTCAAGGTTCAGATAAAGATAGAAGAGGGGGAGGAAGACGTCTCCGCTCCGCCGCCTCCGCCGCCGAGCGCTCCCGTGGATGTGAGTTACGGCCACGGCGATGATGAGCCCGGTGAGGAGAAGGCAAAGCCCGTTACAAGGACGGGAGAAAAAATAGGGCGCAATGACCCCTGTCCCTGCGGAAGCGGCAAAAAGTACAAAAAATGCTGCGGGGCCGCCGTGTAGCGTGCGCTCGTTCCCTTAACGGCGTATCTTACTCCCGTAGATTTTTATGTGTCTCCGTGAGCGGCCCGTTTTTTTTGGGCCTTTGATAATAGCGGCAAGGGAAGTGAACCCTCCTTTTACGTTGATATGTCCCTGCCGAGGGTTAGTCCTGTAATAGCCGCATACCAAGTCCGCTCTAAACAAAACCTGCGTTCATAGGTTATTTCAATTTCATAAGGTATATTCCCCATGGTCTTAAAGAAGGTCTTAAAGTCAAGGGGCGGGAAGCAAAGGTGCTCACTGCGTGTGCCGGGCTTTCGGGCCTCGGCCCTCTCGGCGGGTTTAAAGAAGCGCGGCGCCCCTGACATGGCCCTTATCGTAAGCGATGCGCCCGCTACAATGGCCGGGCTTTTTACCACCAACGCGGTGAAGGCCGCGCCTGTGCTTCTGGATATGGAAAGGGCGGCCGCGGGTACGGCGAGGGGCGTTATCATAAACAGCGGCAACGCCAACGCCTGCACAGGCGAGGCGGGGCTGAGGTCTGCCCGCGAGACCGCCGGGCTTGCAGAGAAGGCCCTTGGACTCGGCGGCGGTGAGATGCTCGTGGCCTCCACGGGCGTTATCGGCGTGCCCCTGCCCATGGATAAGATAAGGGCCGGTGTGCCGGGGCTGGTGGAGGGGCTCTCTAAAGAGGGGTTCTGCGAGGCCTCAAAGGCCATACTCACTACCGATGCCTTTACAAAGACCGCTCTGGTCAAGAAGAAAATTAACGGAAAACCGGTTTCCATACTGGGTATCGCCAAGGGCGCGGGCATGATAAACCCGAACATGGCCACCATGCTGGCATTTTTCATGACAGACGCCGCGATATCAAAGGCGCCCCTGAAGTCTGCCCTGAAGTCTGCCTGCAGGACCTCTTTTAACAGCATCATGGTGGATAATGACACATCTACAAACGACACGGTGCTTATCTTCGCAAACGGGCAGAGCGAGGCAGTGATAAAGAGGGGGACAGAGGGGTACGATGCGTTTACTTCGTTACTCAACGAAGCAACGAAACGGCTTGCCAGGATGATAGTAAAGGACGGCGAGGGCGCCACGCGTTTCATAGAGATACTCATAGAAGGGGCCGCTACGGATGGTGATGCGAGGCAGGCGGCGCGTACCATAGCCGGCTCGTACCTTGTAAAGACGGCCTTTTTCGGCGCCGACCCCAACTGGGGCAGGGTGGCGGCGGCCATTGGCAGGGCCGGCGTAAAGATGGACGAGGCCTCTCTGGATATATACTTTAACGGCGTGGCAGCGGCCTTGAAAGGGCTTGACGCAGGGGCCGAGAGGCAGGCGGCGCGTGCCATGAAGAGAAAGAACGTCGTCCTCAGAGTGAACCTCAACATGGGCCGAGGCAGCGCTACCTTCTGGACAACAGACCTCTCCTATGATTATGTAAGGATAAATTCGGCGTACAGGACCTGATACTGCGTAATGGTATTACCCTGAAACCTTGAAGACGATGGGGGTATTATGGAGATTCTTCTTAAAGAGGCGGCCAGATGGCTGCGGCAGGCAGAGTATGACCTGAAGGTTTCGGAGTGGAATCAGCAGGGCGGTTTTCATGCGCCGGCCTGTTTCTGGGCTCAGCAGTCCGCGGCAAAGGCCCTGCGGGGTTTTCTCTTCCTGCAGAGAGAGGACGCCCTTGTTACCAGGTCCGTGGCCGATCTCCTTGACAGGGCCATGACCTATGACGAGTCCTTCAAGGTCTTTGTGGGCGGCACTACGTCCCTTGACATCTACTACAAGACCTCACGCTTTCCCGATGCCCTGCCCGGCGGAATACCGGCCGAGGTTATCTCGGAAAAGGACTCAAGGGACGCCATAAAACAGGCCACCAATATAGTTGCCATGGTGGAAAAGATAAGAAAGGATTACCTCCCCGACACACTGTGAGAGGGGCCGCGCAGACGGGGCCCCGCGTCAGGGGCTGGTATGAGCTTAAGAGATAATAAAGGGAGGTTCCTTGTATCCGCAATACCTTATCCTCGCCCTGCCGTTCATATTCGGTGCAATAGTGGGCAGTTTTCTTAACGTATGCATATACCGCCTTCCCGAGGGCTTGAGCATCGTTTCGCCGCCATCGAGGTGCCCGGTCTGCAAGAGGTATATACCCTTTTACTGTAATATACCCATTATCAGTTATCTGCTCCTTCGCGGCAGGTGCAGCCGGTGCAAGAGCCCCATATCTATTCAATATCCCTTTGTGGAGGCATTGACCGGTCTTGCCGCCATCGCGCTCTACTACCGCTACGGCCCGGATGTGAGGATTGTAATCCCGTTTTTCTTCCTCTGCGCCCTTATCGTAAGTACCTTCATAGACCTGAAATACAAGATTATCCTTAATGTCATTACTTTTCCCGGCATAGTAATAGGCTTTATAGCCTCTTTTTTCATGCCCGCCCCGGGCGTGGTGGACTCTCTTACGGGCATAGTGGCCGGAGGCGGCATACTCATAAGCATAGCCCTTGTCTATCACTACCTTACGGGCAAGGAGGGCATGGGTGTGGGGGACATTAAATTTCTTGCCATGATAGGCGCCTTTATCGGGTGGAAGGGCGTCCTCTTTACGCTCTTTAGCGCCTCTATTATCGGGGCGCTCTCCGGTGTCGCCGTCATGGTCCTCTTTTCAAGGGACAGTAAATACGCCTTGCCCTTCGGACCATTTCTGGCCATAGGCGCGACGGTTTATTTTTTTTATGGCGGCTCTTTGATAGAGTGGTATATAAGAAGTGTGACTCAAGGTTTTTAAGGCGGTCTTATTCCCGTGAACCTCAAGATAGGCATACGCGCCCAGCTCGGGCTTGGAATCGCCCTTATCACCCTTGCGGGTGTGGGCTTCATAGGGCTCATGAGCATTAAGATTGTAGAGGAGAGGGCCCTTTACTGGAAGGTCGGCGAGGCGGAAAAGACGGCGCGCCTCGCCAGGGAATCCATGGCGAAGTTAAGCCCCTGGCTCGATGAGTACAAGGCATTACAGCTCCTCGGCGTTGTCATGCGCGGTGCCGGGGTAAGGGACTACCGCCTTACCACGCCATCGGGCCGTATTGTTGTAAAAGAAGGTGAGTTGCCCGAGGGGGGCGGCAAGGCCCTAAGCGCGCTTGACGGCATAAGGATAAGGCGTCTTGGCGGCGGATGGCTGGCCGGGCCGGGGCGTCTGCTCAATGTAAGCGCCGTCTTCAAGGATGGCGGGCCCATTGCGGGACGCCTCGATTTCACCATCTCGCTTGCCGATATCAAGGGCGAGCTCGCGGGGGTGAAAAAATTCCTTATAATCTACATCATACTGGATAGCGCCATAATAATAGGCTTCGGGTTTTTCTTTCTCTCCGGCTCCATCATAAACCCCATCAGAAGGCTCACCGAGGCGGCCTCACGCATCGCCGGAGGGTCATTTGGCGAGAGGGTGGATATACACTCCGATAACGAGATAGGTCTTATGGCCTCGTCTTTTAACAAGATGGCCGGGAAAATAGAGGAGGAGATAAACACCCTTGAGAGGGTCAATAGCGAGCTTGTGAGCGCGCAGGAAGAGGTCCTTAGGTCTTCGACGCTGGCGGCCGTGGGAAGGCTTGCCGCCGGTATAGCACACGAGATAGGCAACCCGCTGGGAGCCGTGGGCGGGTATCTTCAGATACTTGAGAGCGGCTCTCTTGATAGCGCCGATGAGAAGGATATAATAGTAAGGGCGGGCAGGGAGGTTACGAGGATAGACTCCATATTGAGGGAATTTCTGGAGTTTTCAAGGGCCGAGAAAAAACCCCTTCAGCCTGTTGACGTGAACGCCCTGCTCCTTGAGAGTATCGCCGGCCTTGAGGGACATCCCGATTTCAAGGATATTGTCCTTAAGACCAGCCTTGGCGATAGCCTTCCTGCGGTAAAGATAAACGAGGGCAAGCTGAGGCAGGTTTTTATCAATCTCCTCGTAAACGCTGCTCAATCCATGAGCGCCGCCGACGGCGCCGGAGAGATAGTGGTGGAGTCACAGCTCCAGAAGATGCCCGTCAAGGGCGCGAATCTTCGCAGGCGCAAGGGCGACAAACCCCTGCGCGCCGGAGAGGAGATCTACCGGAATTTTGTCTCCGTAAGGATAAAGGACAGCGGCACCGGCATAAGCGAGGAAGACGCCAGAAAGATATTCGACCCCTTTTATACGACCAAAGAGGTGGGAAAAGGCACGGGGCTCGGTCTTTTTGTCTCAGAGAGCATCCTGAAGACCTACGGCGGGCAGATAGATTTTGAATCAAAGGTGGCAGAGGGCTCTACCTTTACGGTAAGATTGCCCTGCGGGAGGGGACAAAGATGAATGTTATGATTATAGACGACGAGGAGAGCCTGCGCCATGTGCTCTCTTTAATGCTTAAGAGGGAGGGTTATGACGCCACTGCCTTTGCAGACGCCTCACGCGCCCTCAAGGCCCTGGCCTCCGATGACTTTGACTTTATCCTCTGCGACATACGCATGCCCAAGATGGACGGCCTTGAGTTTCTTAGATCCCTCAAGGAGAGCAAGACGGGAGATCATACCGTTATCATGATGAGCGCCTACGGCACTATTGAGACGGCCATAGAGTGCATGAAGCTCGGGGCCTATGATTACGTCTCCAAGCCCTTCAAGTCCGATGAAATTATACTTACCCTCAGAAAGGCCGAGGAGAGGGAAAAGCTCAAGCGGGAGAACAGGAGGCTCAAGAAGGAGGTTGCCCGGCGTTTTGACGTTAATAACATAATAACCGTTGACGCGAGGATGCTTGATATACTGGAGCTTGTAAAGAAGGTAGCCAGTTACAGCACCACCGTTCTCATAAGCGGCGAGAGCGGCACGGGCAAGGAGCTTGTGGCCCGTGCCCTGCATACCTGCGGGGAGCGCGTTGGAGGGCCTTTTGTGGCGGTCAACTGCGGGGCCATACCCGGCCCCCTTCTTGAGAGCGAGCTCTTCGGTCATGTGAAGGGCGCCTTTACGGACGCCAGACGCGACAAGGCCGGGCTCTTCGAGGAGGCCGTGGGAGGCACCATATTCCTTGACGAGGTGGGCGAACTGCCCATGGAGCTTCAGGTAAAGCTCCTGCGCGTCCTGCAGGAGGGCGAGATAAGGCGTGTGGGCGGCACAAAGTCCGTGAAGATAGATACGCGGGTAGTGGCGGCCACGCTCAAGGACCTTGCCGGGGAGATACGCAAGGGCAGGTTCAGGGAAGACCTTTATTACAGGCTTAACGTCATTGAGATAGATTTGCCTCCGCTTCGGGAGAGGCCCGGAGATATAGAGAGGCTTGCCGCGTATTTTACCGGCAAGTACGCGAAAAAGTTCAGAAAAAAGGTGAAGGGCCTCTCGAAGGACGCCCTTGGGGCCCTGCTGAAGTACGGCTGGCCCGGCAATGTCCGCGAGTTGGAGAACGTCATTGAGAGGGCCATGATACTTGAGGAGGCCAATCTCATACAAAAGTCATCTCTTCCAATGGGCGTATCCTCACCGAGGGTGGACCCCGGAGATGGGTCTTCAGTGGGCCTTTCCATTAAAAAGGCCCACGAGGCCATGGAAAGGGACTTTATAAAGAGGGCCCTTGAGGCCACCAAGAACAACAAGACCCGCGCCGCTGAGCTCCTGGAGATAAGCCAGAGGGCGCTTCTGTACAAGATAAAGACCTACGGTCTCTGAGATGGCCTCCTGAAAAGGGGGCGCATTCATATAAAAAGTAATCAACTTGTGAAAACTTTGCGGAGTTTTCCCCTCTCTCATGGGGGAAAACTCTTTTTTTTTCAGTTGGTTATGCTTTGGCACAGGTGTTGCTTGTTTATATGACGGGAATATACCCATGGTAAGGAGTATTTTATGAAGAGTTCAGTTGATAACAGAAGACAGGCCGGTATTCCGGCGGCGCCCCTGCAAGGGGCTTTCGGCCTCATGGGGATTTTGTCCCTCAGGTGCTCCGGAAGGGCGCGCCGGTGGGGGAAAAAGGCACAGAGAGGCTTCAGCCTCGTTGAGATACTCGTGGTCCTGGCCATATTCGGCACCCTCATCGCCATAGCCGCGCCTACATTCTTGACGTCCACCTTTCCCCATATGAAACTCAAGAGCACATCAAGGGATATCTTTTCCATGCTCCAGTACGCAAGGAGCAAGGCGGTGAACTCAACGCAGAAGTATGGCGTGCGTTTTGACCTTGACGCCGCTCCGAAGAGGTATCTTGTAGTAACAAGGGCCGCTGATACGGACCCATGGACAGCGGACCCGCAGATAGCGGCAAAAGACCTTGAGGCTGGAGTGAATATATTCAGCGTCACCGTAGGGGGAGTTACATATACTACCGGAACCACGGCGGTAATTGCCTTTGACCCCTTTGGCTCGGCCACCCTTGCCGAGATAAAGCTGAACGGCTCTGCCAACAGCGCGGACAAGTACAAGGTTACCGTATCATCGGCAAGCGGCCGCGTGAAGATATTAACGGCATGGTGAAACTAATGAAAGAAAAAGCTGTTTCAGGAGAAGAAGGCTTTACGCTCATAGAGGTAATGATAAGCATAGTAATCCTAAGCGTGGCCCTTATAACGCTCTCAGGGCTTATGACGAGCACTATAAGGAGTACGGATTACGGACGGCGCGCCACTGAGGCCGCCAACCTCGCACGTGAGACCATAGAGAGCATAGAGCGCACCGCGGCGCTGAACTTTGACAGCGTGGTAGACTCCGTGGCGGCAAGCGACCCCCTGGCCGGCGTGAATCCGGACCAGGTAGAGGACTTCGGCACTATCGCGGGGCACGCCTCTTTCAGGAGAGAGACCTATATAACCAATAGCGCCCTTCCCGTAAACGCCAAGGACATTGCCGTAAAGGTGGTATGGAATGACGCCGTAGGGTCGCACAATACCATATTCAGGACCTACATAGCGAGATAGAGATGAACATACGTCTTTTAAAAAGAGATAAAGGCTTCACCCTTGTAGAGCTTCTCGTGGCCATGGCCATAGGCGTGGCCGTCATAGGGGCGGTTTACTCGCTTTATAATTATTTTTTGCGAGCCTCCACGGGTCAGGACAGGCTCCTTGAGATACAGCAGGAGACCAGGATAACCATGGAGAAGGTGGTCAAAGAGGTGCGTGCCGCCGGGTGTTATTACAAGGACACGCCCATTAACACAGCCGACTCCACTGTCCTTGAGTTCGAGTCCGACTCGGACCCTGACCCCAATCTGGGACCATGGAAGATAAAGTACGAGCTTGACGCGGCGGCAAAAGAGTTAATGAGGAGTTCCGCCGTATGGAGCGGCAGCAGCTACGGGGCCTACGGCACAGGCGTTGACCTTGCTGGCAACATCACGGGGCTTCAGTTTACCTATTACGACGAAACGGGCGCGCTTATCCCGGCCCCCATACAGTCGCAGGCCAACAGGGACAGGATACGCAGGGTGGGCATAGCCCTTACGGCCTCCACGGAGTACCCCAACCCAGCTACCAACAAGATAGATACCGTAAACCTCGAAACAAGTGTTTCGCTAAGGTGCATGGGGATACAGCAATCCACGGACGTTACGGAGTGCGCCCTTCCCACCAATATTCAGTCAACAGACCCGGGTCTCTGCGGCAGGCTTAACCTGGCGTGGACAAAGAGCTCAAGCTCCGACGCCGCGGGGTACAAGGTGTATTACAAGCCGACTGGAGCGGGTTTTTATACGGGCCTTATAGATATTCCGGGCGGGTCCACGGAGTCCTATACCCTTACGGGCCTTACCAACGGCACTCAATATGACATAGCCATGAAGTGTTACGACACATCGGGCAATGTGAACACCTCCTTTACCACGCCCATATCGGGTACGGGCGGAACCGCGGACACAAAGCCAAATGACGTTACGAGCCCTGATTTGCCGACGAATACTGACGCCACGGCCGGCGACGGCCTTGTGACCCTGACCTGGGACCCCAGCGTCTCCGTAGACACGGGCGGCTACCATGTCTACAGGAGCGATGACGGCGGGGATACATACGCGCAGGTGGCGGAGCTGGATTCCACTCACCTGACCTACGCCGATATTACCGTAACGAATTGTCCTTCCTATCCCTTCATATACAGGGTTCTTTCCTGGGATTGCGCCGGTAATGAAAAGAACTTGTCAATGCAGAGCGGTGTTTATGGTGATGGTTCCAAGAGCGGCACGGACACGCCCACAAGCGGCCTGACAAATACGAGCCCCTTTGAGACCGTGCCGCCTGCCGACCCCACGCCCTTTCTTGCGGTTCCGGCCTCGGACAAGATATATATGAGCGACGCAACGCCCACGGACACGGATCTCAAGGGTGTGAGGATACTGCGAAGAACGGACCAGTATCCCGTGAGCGCGCAGGACTCCGGCGCCGTGGGACCAAACAACGTAAAGGACTATGAGCCCCTTGTTCCCGCGCAGACCTATCCCCTTATAGATACGTACGGGATATACCTCGGCACTACCTATTACTACAGGGCCTTTGCCTACGACAGGTGCGGAAACTTCAGCGCAGGGGCCACGTCTCTGGCCACGGCCGCCCCCTGCGGCGACGGCTCGCCCGGCTCCAAGCACTATGGGCCGCCATCGGCGCCGGCGAGTCTTACCACGGCCACGTGCTCAACGTCCACGGTTAACTGGACGGCCTCTGCGGGCAGTGAGAACGGAAACCTCTTCAATCCAGCCTCGGAGAACGACGTGGTGGGGTACTATGTGTACAGGGCCACAACTTCGGGCGGCCCTTATACCAAGATCAACTCCATGCCTGTAACGGCAACGAGTTACGCCGACAGTACGGTAACGGCGGGCACCACCTATTATTACACGGTGAAGGCCCTTGACTGCGCCCTTAATGAGAGCGTCGCAAGTTCCCCCGAGGTGACGGTCATGCCCACAAACATAACCTGGGATCCCGCTATCACCGTAGTAACTTCGGGCACGGTGAGCCCGCCGCTGAACGGCGGTCAGCACAACGTGGTAACCATTGGGATACAGAACACGGGAAATAGCTCTGTTACCATAAACTCGGCTACCTTTGTCTGGGCCAATGCTACGGCAAAGCTCCACAAGGTAGTATTAAAACCCTTTGGCGGCAGCGCCAATACGCTCTGGAACAATACGGACGTGGCATCGGGCTTTGTAGTTGATTTTGCCACCTTTGAGCCCACGGCCTCGCTGAGGAGGCTTAACGGCTCGACGGGCCTCAACGAGTTCACCCTCGACTTCAGGGATTCCGCGGGGACCGGTTACGTGGACATGCGCTCCGAAAATATAATAGTAACCCTTAACTATACAAATGACCTTGACGGCGCGGCCTGCAATTCGAGCACCTTTACCGTGCCCGTGACCGTAGGACCCACCATAACGGGTAGCGTGCAGGACAGGCCCGTAACACCCACTATATCCAATGTGAACCCGGCGAACGTAACCGTGGAGACGGGGACCCAGGACCCTAATTACACATGGACATCCTATGACGTGAGCGTTGAGGACACGGTGAGCCCTGATACCGGCATAGCTGTAACCGGGGCTACGCTCTACTACAGCACAACGGATAAGACTACTTTTTCCGCTCCGGCTACGGATTATTCCTCGACTCCCTCAGGGTGGAATGCCGTTACCATGTGCCAGGTGGGCAGTACAAATACATATGAGACGGCCTCTTCAGGGGCCTGCACATCAAGTCATATCCCAACCCTCACGGGCAAGAGGGTCTGGTATTACGTAATGATGACGGACAGCAACGCCAATTATGATATCCAGCCCGAGCCCTCCGTGGGTATCTATACATATGACCAGGACTCGAGGTTCAAGGAGGCCATGACCGTTGACAGGACCGGAAGCGGCGGCCAGAATGTGAGCCTCACCGTGGTGCTTACCGATGAAAACTCGCTACCTGTCTCAGGGGCCAAGATATCGGCGGTGATAACGGGCCTGCCTGCCGCTACGGTGGAGACCGGCACAATGGTGGAGGACAGCCAGAACCCCGGCACATATACATATGCCGCCGGCCAGCTCTATCATGACAAGACCATCAACGTGAGCCTCACGGCTTCAAGGAGCGCCTTTACGGACGCAAACTGCGGTATTACGGGCATTGATAAGAATACCACCCAGTCAACTACGAGCTGTAACTGATTAACGCAGCCATGGATTTTTTTGAACGAGTAACCATAAGAAGAGGTGATAATGATGAGAACTGTTAGAGAGCATAAAAAAAGAAAGGCCGGCATATCCATAGCCGGGTTTCTCGGCGACGAGAGGGGTGTGGTCCTTGCCATAACCCTGATGATAATGGGCATAATGGCCGTTATCGGCGCGGCCATTATCACCACCTCCACAACGGATGTGAAGGTGGCCGGTAATGTAACAAGGTCCATGCAGGCCCTTAATACGGCAGAGGCAGGCATGAGCAACGCCATTAACTACATAAGAAACGACCCGGACTGGGCCCCTGATCTTAACAAGGACGGCAATCTCGCCGACGACGCCGCACAGTGGGCCGCCCAGACACAGGGCACCATAGCCATGGGCGCTGTTAACGGCTCCTATGCCATACAGGTCTATGACGCCAACGGGTCTTACGGGAGGGGTGTTAACTCCACGCGTCCCGATAAGTATACCACCCTTGGCCCCAATGACGTTCTTGTAGAGGCAACTGGAAGCGTGAACGGTGTTACGCGGAAGGCGGGCCTTATCGTAAGAAACGCCATAACGGCCTTTGATTACGCCGCATTCAGTAACGGCAGTATCGAGGGTGAAGGCGTAGGCTCCAACCCCGGCAAATTCACGGGCAAGATGTACGGCGGCAATGAGATTGCCCTTCAGGGCAACTTCGACCTTGGCGCGGCCCTGGCCCAATCCAACAAAAAAATCACGCCGAACTGCAACAGCGGCAAATTCCAGTCCTGTGACGACGCGGCCGCCGTGGTAGTGCCGCCGGTCCTTGACTTTGCCTTCTATCAGAATCAGGCCAACTTCGCGGATCAGCAGGTCTTCATGATGACGCCCGCGGTGGGAAGCACATCGGATTGCGGGTCCAACTGCACGCAGTGGCCCATAAACTACGCCATAACCACCATGGGAACGAGTTATACGGTGCAGGCCACGGTGCAGGCCGTATGCACCACCTGTAACGGCGACCATCATCATGACCATCACGGGACCTATAACCATACGGTCTACTGGTGCACGGACCCGAACTGGAACGGTGTAATCGGCTCATGCTCGGGCACGTCAGGTTCCTACTCCTTTAGTACCGACGAGCTCAAGGATGATGAGCCCTTCATGAACGCCAACCAGTTCAACAGCTACACCAACCCCACGGGCGCGGGTTACACGAGCAGCGTTGTCAACATCATAGACCCGCAGGATGACTTTAAATTCTTTGGCCCAGCGGATTCCAATGCCTCGGTGGACATAACGGCCAGCATACTTGTGGGCACTGCGGCCAACAACTCCCAGCCGGCCGGCGAGTTTGAGATAGTGGGCGGGGCCGGCACCATGAACTTCAAGCCCGCCAACAGCCTTGCCCTAGTGGCCCAGGAAGTAAAAATAAAGGCCGAGTACAGCGACATTAACGTGAACGTGGGCACCGCCGTCAACGGCGCCGTAGTAATAGCCACCGAAGAGATGGAGGTGGAGGCCGAACACGACCATGGAGCAAATACAATGGCCACCTTCAACATGAACGGTACCCTTCTTGTCGGCAATGAGGCGGAAGAGCCCGGTGAGCTTGACGTAGGCGGAGACGGCAATACCAGCGCCAACTTTACCTACACACCAGTTACGAACCTGCCGCAGGGGTGGCAGGACTACGGAACCATGACCATTGAGAGAAGGGAATGGAGGGAGCTAAGTTGAGAGTAGAGGCTTCGCCCTTTCTCATATATGCATAAGATGCCGGAACCTCCCCGCCGGCAAGGCCGGCGGGGAGAGACCCGGATGAAAAGGAAACATTGAGTTGAAGAAAAATAAGCGCATTGACCCCTGATAAATCACCTGAAGCATGGCATCTGAGGAGATAAGAAAGAGGGTTTTTTTATACGTAATTATACATAATTACGTATAATTCGCTTTAAGTTAAAAGAACTGTTGACAATTAAGTTAAAATGCAATAAAAATATCACTGACATGGCATATTATGAAGAGGGCCATGCAAATCCCGCCATGTGACTTAGGTGCTTGAGTTATGTCGAAAAATACATTAAAAGAGTATAGAGAACGTATCCTTTTAAGCAAGACTGAGCTTGCGAGAAAGGCGGGACTATCGACGCTGACCATAGACAGGATTGAAAAGGGTTTTCCCTGCAGGCTCGATACGAAGCGTAAGATAATAAAGGCCCTGGGGCTCAATATATCCGAGAAGGATAAGGTCTTCAAGACGTGAGGCGATAACCAATGGCATTGTCCCTTTCAGGTATCTTCGGTTCAAAAGAAACCGTTGCCCTTGACATAGGCTCAAGCTCCATAAAGCTTGTTCAGATGGTCATGGGCAAGCAGGGCTGGCAGATACAGAAGATAGGCATGAAGAAATTGCCGCCCGAGGCTATCGTGGATGGTTCCATAATAGACTCCATGACCGTTATCAATACGGTAAAGGAGCTCCTGAAGGAAGAGAATATAAAGACAAATCAGGCCGTTTCCGCGCTGACTGGCCATTATGTAATCATAAAAAAGGTTACCTTTCCGGCGGCAACCGAAGACGAGCTTGCCGAGTCCATACAGTGGGAGGCCGAGCAGTACATACCCTTTCCCGTTACAGAGGTTAACCTCGATTTTCAGATACTCGGCGCAGACACAGAGGGCAGGGGGCAGATGGACGTCATGCTCGTTGCCGTCAAGAAGGACGTTATCAGCGATTATACCAGTGTCCTCCGAGAGGCCGGGCTGAACCCGGTGGTCATAGACGTGGACGCCTTTGCCCTTGAGAATATGATGGAGATAAATTACCCTGTCGTATCCGGCGAGATGATAGCCGTGGTAAACATAGGGGCGAGCATAACGAGTCTTACCGTTATAGTGGACGGCGTTACGGCCTTTACGAGGTCCATCCCCATGGGCGGAAACCAGTTTACAGAAGAGATTCAGCGTGTGCTCGGCGTCAGTTTTGCCGAGGCCGAGGCCCTGAAGACAAGTAGCGGCGAGTCTGATAGAGAGGCCGAGACAGCGCCCGCCATCGCCCTTGTGACGAATAACCTCATTATGGATGTAAAGAGATCACTTGACTTTTTTCTTGCCGGAGGCCATGACCTCAACGTGAACAAGATATATATGTCCGGAGGCGGTTCGCAAATAAAGGGACTGAAGGAGCTTATGCAGGACAAGACCGCTATACCGGTGGAATTCATAGACCCCTTCAGGAACGTGGACCTTGCCGTAAGTGAGATGAGCGAAGATGAGATTAAGGGCCTCTCGCTATTTTTCGGCGTAGGCGTGGGGCTTGGCATAAGGAGGCCCGGAGACAGATGATTCGTATAAATCTTCTGCCCGTAAGGGCCGCTAAAAAGAAGGAGTTCATACGTTTTCAGCTTACCATAGCCGGGTTGGTGACCATATTTGTAATAAGCCTTTCACTGGCCTATTTTTTTATAGTGAGGAGCGAGGCCGGCATGCTCAAGGATAATATAGTGAGCGGGCAGGATGAGCTCGTGCAGCTCAAGAGAAAGGTAGGCGAGCTCTCCCGGATAAAACAGCAGAAGAAGGTGGTGGAAGAGAAACTCAGGGTAATAAACAGCCTTGAGGCCGCCCGTACCGGGCCTACCACGCTTTTCAGAATCGTGAGCAATGCCATACCGCAAAAGGCATGGCTCTCCGCCTTCAAGGACCAGGGCCGTGTTGTCACGCTTAACGGCTACGCCTACAACGACGAGGTTGTGGCCGAGTATATGAGACGGCTTCAGAGAGAGCTGAAGGTGGGCGCAGTGGAGCTTGATGTGGTCCAGAGGATAAAGGAAAAAGAGACTGGCGCGGATGTTGTCAAGTTCGTTATAAATCTCGCAAAATAAATTTCCGGTACAGGCATATGGCGCTCAGAGACAAATTCGATTCCATATTAAAGTTATCCCTTCCAAAGAAGATAGCCATTCTCGTGGTTATAAATCTTTTCATCGGAGGCGGAATCTACTGGTTCTTCACCGGGCCCGAGAGAGAAGAAGTCAAGACTCTCAGGGGAGATATGCAGAGGCTCTCTGCAAAGCTTGAGGAAAACAGGCGGGTGGCCTCAGATCTTCCGAGGTACCTCAAGGAAAAAAAGGAAATGGAGGCAAGGCTCGCCGAGGCCGTGGCGCGCCTTCCAAATGAAAAGGAGATACCCGACCTTATTGACGCGGTGAGCAACGCCGCGAAAAAGAGCGGTCTCAAGATATTGCTCTTCAGGCCCTCACGTGAGGTAAATAAAGGTTTTTACGCGGACCTGCCGATAAATATGTCAGTGGAGGGCCGTTTCGAGAGCCTCTTTGACTTCAGCGTAAAGGTTGGTAATCTTCCGCGTATAGTCAACCTTACATCCATGGATATCATCTCCCGGGGGCATAAGAACCGCATGCCTGATCTGAAGGCCGACTTCGTGGCGACTACCTTCAGGTTTATCCCCGGGGCGCTTGAAAAGGCGGAGAAGAAATAATGGCCTTCAGGTATCTGAAAATTTTATTTATAATCCTCTTGCCACTTTTCGTGATGGCCTGCGGCTCAAATGAAACGAATAACTTTGTGCCTAAAAGGGCGCATCCAAAAGTTGCCGTTGCCAAGCCGGTTACAGATGAGTACGCCCAGATGGAGCATAAGAAGATAAGTCTGGAAAAGCCGAGCCGTAATCCCTTTTTGAGTTATATAATCGTGCGCAAGGGAAGGGAAAAGGTAAAGAGGATAAAAGGACCCCTTGAGTGCTGTAGCCTGGACCTCTTTCGTGTCATGGCCGTGGTCCTCAGCGGGGACAGTACCTACGCCCTTGTTCACGCTCCCGACGGCAAGAGATACATCGTCAGACGCGGGGACCTCATGGGGCAGAGAGGCGGCAGGATAATCAAGATAGACACGAGCGGCCTTAAGGTGAGAGAATACACAAGGGACGATGATGGCCGGGTCATATCATTCAATGACCGGCCGCTTAAAATATTGACAAAGGAAGAGGGCGGCATTACCGCAAGATAAGGCAGGCCTGGTATTTTCCGGAAGTTTTTTGCTTTTCATCCAATGTAGCACAGGGAGGTTCATATGCGTTCCTTTGTATTCAATAAAAAACGTGCGAGGGAGTCCTTCTCGGCTTTGCTGGTAGCCCTTGCCATCTTTGTCTTCTCGGGGTGCGCCACCACGGGGCTGGACACCGCGGATACCTCTCCGGGCAAGGAAGGGGCACAGGAACAAAGCGCACTGGAAAAGCAAAAGGCCAAAGGCGAGTTAAAGGTTACTTCAATAGATGTCCTTGGCGAGGGTGATAACGTGCTCATCGCCACAAACAGGGCGGCAGAGTACACGGCCTTTACCCTTACGAGTCCCTTAAGGCTGGTAATAGACCTTCCCGATGCCAATCTTTACAATGTCCTCGATACCAAAAGGGTTAATAATCAATTTTTGAAGACCATAAACGTCGTAACCTACGGCGGTAAGGAAAAGATAGGAAGGATTATAATCGAGCTCCAGGAGGGGGTTGACCACGAGGTGAGCAGGGCCGAGGATGGCGTGCTGATACACCTGAGGCATGACCCTCTTGCGGGTATGCCCGAGGGCTCCATAGATAACGGCGATGCCGTTGTAGTCGCCTCCACGAGTGACGTTTCCCTCAATGAAAATACGCCCGACGAGAAGGTGGCCAAGGCGGAGCCCCTGGACCCCGCTACTACGGTAGAAGACCTGCAGTCCTTCACAGAAGATTCAGAGCTCGTCATACAGATAGTCTCTGATGGAGCCATAGGCAAGTATAACACCTTTGAACTCACGGACCCGTCGAGGGTGGTTATCGATGTATGGGACGTTACCAACAAGACGGGACTCAAGGTCTTGAGGGTGGACGGCACTGATATAAAGGATGTAAGGGTGGGCAACCACCCCGACAAGGTGCGTTTTGTCATCGACGTTGCCGGTGAGGAGATGCCGCCCTATGTGGTGACAAGGTCAGGCGATCATATTACTGCGGCCTTTGGTGCGGCGCAGGCAGAGAGTGGGCAAGAGAGCGTCTCAGGCGCCGAAGACGCCGCTGACACGTCCATGGAAGATGGGGGCGGCCTTGCCTCTGATGCCGGGCAGGACGGTCTTGGCACCGACGTTGCCGGTGAGAATGCCCCTGAAGATGAAATAGCCGCCACGGCGGAGCAAGGCACGGAAGATGTAGCCTCAACAATTGAAGATGGGGCCTCAACGCCGGATGTGAGCGCGGTTGCCGATGATGCCGGAGAGGCTATTGCCTCAGGAGTAGGCGCCGGCGCCATGGCCGCCGGGGAGGCCGCTGGAGTAGCGGCAGCGGCCACTGAAGAAGTAGCGGCTACGGGCACCGAAGAAGTAGCGGCTACGGGCACCGAAGAAGTGGCGGCTACGGGCACCGAAGAAGTGGCGGCTACGGCAACAGAAGAAGTGGCGGCTCTCAGTGAAGACATTGCCGCGCTTTCCGAGGACACGGCACTTGAAGAAGACGCGGCAAACACGGCAACGGACAGTCTTGAGGAGCCGGCCTCAACACCGGATGTGAGCGCGGTTGCCGATGATGCAGGGCAGAGTGTTGCTTCAGTGGAAGACTCGGCCATCACCTCCGCAGAGGAGACTGCAGGAGCCGCGGCCACGGAAGAAGTAGCGGCTGTCGCTGAAGAAGAAACTGCGGCCACCGAAGAAGTGGCGGCCGTAACGGATCAAACCGTTGACACCGCCATGGACAATGCCGCTGAAGAAGAAGTTTCCGCCGCAGTGGAAGATAGCACAGAGGATGTAAGCTCAGCCGCGAAGGCCGCTGATACCGGCCAGGACGGTGGCGAAGAGGCCCTTGCCGATGCCGGCGCAGTAGAGGAAGACGCTTCCGTTGCAGTGGAAGAAACCCCCGCTGTGGTAGCCGATAACATGGCTACGAGCACCGATGAATCCGATGGCGAGGTCTCGGATGCCATAGCCGAGACAGACGCCGAGATAGCCGATGCCGTCAAGGCGGAGTCAGAGGCCAATGCAGAGGCCGAGGCCGCCCTTAATGAAGAGAAAGCCGGAGCAGAGGTAAAATCCGAAACACCCGTTGTGGAGGTGCAGCAAGAGGCCCCAGCCCCGCCGGCTCCCCCCGTCATCTCTGCGGGCAATAACATAAAGAAGATAGATTACAAGAAGATAGGCGATAAGGGTTTTCTTACCATAGAGACCACTGCAAAACCGGTTTATAGCATAAAGGAATCAAAGAACGGTAAGACCCTTGTCCTTGATATAAGCGACGCACTCATAGGCGGCGACCTTGTCCGCACACTGGACGCCACGAAGCTGGGAACACCGGTAGCCACTATCAGCTCTTATCAGGGCTCCACAGACCCGGCTGTTGTGCGTGTGCTCATTGACCTTGCCGCCATGTCAACTCACAGTGTCATGGAGCTTGACGGCACGCTTAACCTTGTATTTGCCCCTGTTGCAAAACCAGCGGCCCAAAAGTCTGCGGTAAAAGCCGCGGATGAAATACTTGGAAAGACCCATGAATACACGGGCAAGAAGATAGACCTTGACATGATGGATGCCCGGATAACAGACATCCTGAGACTGCTTGCCGAGGTAAGCAACCTGAATATAATAGCCTCTGACGAGGTGACGGGCACCATATCACTGAGACTCCGTGACGTTCCTTGGGACCAGGCCTTTGATATTATCCTTCAGTCCAAGGGGCTTGATAAGATAAAGGTGGGCAACGTCATAAGGGTGGCCCCTGCCTCGAGGATAAGTCAGGAGAGGGACGCGGCCCTTGCCGCCGTAAAGGCGAGTGAGAAGCTCGAACCCCTGGGCATAGAGTTTGTCGCCATAAACTACGCCAAGGCAGAGGAGCTTGAGGAGCATGTTAAGAACGTGCTCTCCGACAGGGGTAGCGTCACCAGCGAAAAGCGCACCAATACCCTTATAATAAAGGATATCAAGAAGGGCATCCGCGCCGCGGAGACCCTTGTATCCCGTCTTGACACCCCCATACCGCAGGTCCTTATCGAGGCCCGCATCGTAGAGGCCTCCAGCAGTTTTTCACGCGACCTCGGCATTCAATGGGGCGTTGATTATCAGACGGGCGGCAACGTGAGCACAAACCTCTTTGGCAGCGGAGTGGATGGGCAGGGCCTGCCGGCTGCCGGACAGACACCGCCCAGCGGCACCAATCCTGCTTTTCAGACGAGAAACGGCGCTCAGAACTTTGCCGTTAATCTTCCGGCCACGGGGTCTATCGGCACCCTTGGCGCACTTGGGTTCATACTGGGCAAGGCCGGGCAGAACCCACTGGTCCTGGACCTTCGCCTCTCGGCAGGCGAGCAGGAAGGCCAGCTCCGGACCATATCAAGGCCCCGTGTCGTCACCATGGACAACAAGGAGGCCAAGATAGAGGACGGCGAGTCCGTGCCTTTTGAGACGACCTCCGCCTCCGGCACCAGCACCATCTTCATCGACGCCAACCTCAGCCTTACGGTTACGCCCCATATAACCCCTGACGGCAGTGTGCTGATGAAGATAAAGGCCAGCAAGAACTCCATCGGCACCTTTACAACGTCCTCAGGCGAGCCCAGTATCGTAAAGAAAGAGGCCTCCACCGAGGTGCTTGTAAGTGACGGCGAGACAACGGTCATAGGCGGCATCATCAGCTCCGACTCCAACCATACGGACAGCGGCATACCCTATCTCAAGGATATTCCTCTTGTGGGCAAACTCTTCAGGAGTAAATCCACCAAGGAGTCGCAGAAGGAGCTTCTCATATTCATAACGCCTACCATCATGAAGACAAAGCGAACGGGTTGAGAGACCTCACGCTCTGATATCTTTTAAGACGCGCCTCCGGAAAAGGGGGCGCGCTTTTTTTTTATGGCAGCACACAGCCCCTATCCTCCCCCCCTCTGCCATTGTGGGGCTTTAAGAGAGGGTGTAATAAGAGCCGCAAACTTGAAGATAGAGTTGCCAGCTGACCCTATATATGATATATAGGATAAAGTCATTTATACGGTACGGGAGTTACGATTGTCATGTCGGGGCGTGGCTCAGACTGGTAGAGCACCGCGTTCGGGACGCGGGGGTCGGA
>CAZMKZ010000001.1:0-85649 GCA_964567185.1 uncultured Thermodesulfobacteriota bacterium | reverse complement strand
TTTTGGAAAAAAGAAGGCGGTGTAACGAAAGCCGGAAAAACTTGGGCATGCACGGAGCGAAACGCAAGCCATTAAAAAACTCCCCACCATACAAATAATGCAAAAGGGCCGCGCAAGCGCGGCCCTTTTTTATTCTCTCCCCTCGGACAGGAAAAAAACAACAAAAAAAAGAAGGGGCCGAAGGCCCCCTCTTTTTTTGAAACAGGCGGGAAGTTAGAATTAAGGATTGGCTACAAAGGTGATGTTGCCGTCATAAGGTATTACCGTTACATTCGCCTTGGCCTGTGCCTTCAGAGCGGATGAGTGAAGCTCTATCTTACCGGCGGAGAGCGTCATGGAACCATTGTCGAAGACTACGTTGGCTGATTTCAGGTAGCCGCCCGTTGCGAGCATGGCTTCGGTGCTAACCGTGGCAGTTGGGTTATCGGTAAGGTAGGCCTGCGCCGCTGTGTAGGCGTTCTTGGCGTCGGAGTCAAGCTCCGTCTTGTAGGCCCTGAGCCTGTATTTGGTAAACTGCGGGATAGCTATGGCGGCCAAGATTGCGATAATCGCAACGACTATGAGGAGCTCTACAAGTGTAAAGCCGCCGCGGTCTTCTCTGAATTTTGCTACTGCTGTGTTGATTGACATTTGTTTCCTCCTTTTGGTGTGTGTTTCTAATGTTTGATAATCTGCCATCTAAGGGCTTAATCAGTTGCGATAGTATATTGCAAGTGCTATGCCAACTCGTAAACCCTTTAAAATCAATAAGTTACAATGGTGGGTGACATTGGGGATGAGGGGAAGTGACAATTTTTGTCAGTTGCTATGAACTTTTTAGCGTTTTTTGCGGTCTTTATCAAGGATGGCGTTGATAGCGGCGGCCTTGTCCTTTTCCTTGCTCCCGCTAAACCTTGAGGCCAGATTCGTAAGGACCTTTTCGTACCCCTTGTCATTGGTAATGGCGCGCCTGTAATAGCTGGCGCCTTCAGCGAGCCTGCCGGCCTCGAAGAGAGTGTTGCCAAGGTAATATTGTACCTCACCGCGGTCCTTCATATTATCGGCAAGAAAGACCGCCCTCTTCAGCATATCTTCGGCCATATCCAGCCTGCCCAGATTGAAGTACACCCTGCCAAGTGTCCTTAGCCCCAAAAACCCTGCCTTATCATCGGCAAGACGCACATATTTGCCGAGCCATCCTGCGGAGTTTTCGTAATCTTTCTTATCGAAATATGTTAGCCCAAGGGCAAGATAGGCCTGTTTGAAGTCCTTGTCCAGCTTTATGGCCCTCTTGAAGGCAATGATGGCCTCATCAAACCTTTTTAGCTTGCCGAGGGCCAGACCGAGGTCATAATAGGTCCGGCCGTCCCTCTTTATCTTCACGGCCCTCTTAAGCTCCGCTACGCTCCTCTCCTTGTGCCCCTTTTCCTCAAGCTGGGCCTCCAGAAGCCCAAGTAATCTGTGTGGATAGGCAAAATCCATACCATCCTCACTGTCATGAATGGAACGCATGACGGTCATCAGCCCCTCTTTCATAAGGAGCCGTTCTTTTTTCCCCTCTGGCAGGACGTATTTTTTGCCTCCCGAGCAGGGTGAAAAAGAAAGGCCCTTTTTCTTTATCATATCTTCATAGCCGCTGTCCTTCTTCAGATAGAGGGCCGAGATATCATCAAAGACAACGGGAGTCCAATCCAATTCTTTATAGAGTACATTACAGAGAGGCCGGTCCAGCTTCACAAGGGCCATGGTAAAGCCGTAGTCCTCCACAAGCCTCTCCCATCCCTTACTGGTCTGCGTATGCCTTGACTTCCAGAAAAAATGCGGCGAGTACACCGTGGGCGTCCTTCCATCTATAAAGACCTTGAGCTCGGGATAATTAAATATAAGGAATCCGCCAAAGACATAGGTATTGTATAACTTTCCCTGAAGCCTATTCTCACTCATGAACCTTACGGATCCCACGGGGTACTCTTCTGCGGATACGCCTATGCCCAGTCTGCTCCTGAAGGACGCATCCCTTAAGATAAGGCCAAGAAATACACTTATGAGGAGCGCGAGCCCCAGGCCGCCCCACTTCAGCGCCCTTGAATCCCCTTCCCTCCCCCTCCCCTCCAGATAGCACGTGAGGTTAAAGGCGATGACAGGAACGGCGAAAAATGCGAACTGACCTATCCACCTCACATGGCCTATGCCCATGTAGGCGGCCCCTGCAAAGAGCATGAGGTCCCGCGTCTTCACACGGCGCCAGTTGAGCGCAAGGGAAACAAGGCCCATATAGAAGAGGAGCCTGAAGGCAAGGTAGGTAACGGGGGTTGGGTTAAAATATAAAAAGAGGTCTGTTAAGGAGAAGCTCGACCACTCGGCTATGTGGTGAAGGGCATCGCTGTTTACCCCTCCCTGATGAATAAAGGGGAATATGGCGAGTTTAAGGCCGTAGGGGTTGAGGAGTGTGACAAAAGGCAGTAGAACGGCAAGTATAATGAGCCTCTTTTTTTTGGATACAAGACCGGCAAGCCCCTTGAAACCCTCCCTTAAAAAGGCGTCAAAGAACTCGCCGGAGGCATAGGCCCATACAATAAAGACACCGAGTATGGCGCTTGAGTGAATGTTTACCCATAGTACCTGGAAGGGAAAAATAAGATAGATGAGCCAGAAGCTATCCCTTCTCTCATTCATGTTAAGGATGAGGAGATAGAGGGAGATAAAGAGAAAGCCGAACAAATGAGGCCTTATGAAGAGGCGCGGCAATGCGCATGCGAGGATAAGGACCATTAGCAGGGCGATGAGCCAGAGCCGTCGCCCGGTAAGGAGCCTTATATTAAGAAAAATCGCGCCAAAGGCGGCGAAGCTAAGCAAAAGCTGGAGGATATAAAGGCCTGTCCAGCCCCCGAGCCCTCGGTAAAAGACATGGGCTATGACCTGAAAACCCCAGGTAAAGTCCACCCATGGCTTGCCGCCAAAGGTGTAGCTGAAGGGGTCGCTAAAGGGAACCTGCCAGTGCGTAACTATCCACCTGCCGGTGCGGAGCGCCCAGAAAATATCCGAGTCCAGATGCTGTATCTGCGTAGTGGTGAGGAGCAGAAAAAAGGCCACCCATGCAAGGAGCAGGATGGCTATAATGCCCTCGGCGCGTTCAGTCTTCGTGTATCTCATATTTACTGAGTTTATACCTCATGGACCTGAAAGATAGCCCAAGCAGTTCGGCGGCCCTTGTTTTTACGCCTCCGGCCTTTTTCATGGCACTGGATATAATCTCCTTCTCTATATCCTCAACGGTTTTTTCAAGGTCAATGCCGTTATCACTCACCTTGAGGTCGTAACGCGAGGATGGAAGGCCCTTGTTTTTGTCTGCAGGCAAGGGCAGGCTCGCGGAAGTAAGCGTATCGGAACCCTCAAGGGCTACGGCCCTCTCTATGATATTTTCAAGCTCCCGGATGTTGCCGGGATAATTTTGGGCGAGAAGCCTCTCCATGGCGTCCTTTGAGATGCCTCTAATCTCCTTATTGTGCCTGCTGGCGTATTTCTGCAGGAAAAAATCGGCGAGAAGCGGAATGTCAGAGCTCCTTTCACGCAGGGGCGGCAGTTCTATATGAATAACATTAAGCCTGTAGTAGAGGTCTTCCCTGAACCTCCCTTCCCGCACCTCTTTGTCCACCACCTTATTGGAGGCGGCTATAATCCGCAGGTCCACGGGGATATCGTCCTTTCCCCCTACCCTTCGAAATGAGCGCTCCTGAAGAAAACGAAGGAGCTTGACCTGCAGCTGCAGGGGCATCTCCGTAATCTCATCGAGGAAAAGAGTGCCGCCGTCGGCCTGCTCGATAAGCCCCTCTTTATCGGCCGTTGCGCCGGTAAAGGCGCCCCTCATGTGGCCGAAGAGCTCGCTCTCCATGAGATTCAAAGGTATGGCCCCGCAGTTTATTGCCACAAAACGGGAATTTTCGGGCTCCCCCTCAAAATGCACGGCCCTTGCCACAAGCTCTTTACCCGTGCCCGACTCACCCGTTATAAAGACACTGGCCTTTGTGGCGGCAACCCCTTTTATAACCCTGAAGATATCCTCCATAAGAGGGCTCTGGCTCACGATGCTCTTGACGCCGAGCTGTGACCTTATCTTTTCCTTTAAAAGGCGGTTCTCAACCTCAAGGGCGCGGTACTTTAGGGCCTTGGCGATATTGAGCTTAATCTCTTCAATATTAAAGGGCTTTGTAAGATAATCATATGCACCAGCCTTCATGGCGTCTATGGCCGTGTCAACAGAGGCATAGGCCGTAATCATTATGACGGGCGCGTCTTCGTCTATTGCCTTTAGCTCCTTCAGCAGCCCGACGCCGTCCATGCCCGGCATGCGTATATCAGTAATAACAAGGTCAAAGGGGTTGGAGCGGCAGTAATCAAGGGCCCTCTGCGCCAGGGGGAAACTCATGACAGAGTAGCCGTTCCGGCGAAGAAGTATCTCCAAAAAGGCCCTCATGTCCTTCTCGTCGTCAACTACGACAATTCTCTTGCCCTCTTTGTTTGCGCTATCAGGCATTACCGGTACAGAGCCTCCCTGTGATTTATAAGGGTATTCTTTTTTAAGGATATTCTCAAGAAGATTTTACGCAAGCGCCCTGCCTTCGGCCTCTGCCATGATGGGCAGGGTAATCGTAAACACCGTGCCTTTATCCACCACGCTTGTTACCTCGATGGCGCCGCCATGGCTCTGCACGATACTGTGGGCTATGGCAAGGCCAAGCCCCGTGCCTTCAGGTCTTGATGTATAGAAGGGATCGAATATCCTTGAGACCTCGGAGGGCTCCATGCCCTTGCCCGAATCCGCCACCACAATGCTCACGTAGCGGTGCGGAGCGGCAAACCGGTTTTCGCCCCCCTGCGGAGGTGAAACGCCGCCAATGGACGAAGTGACGCTTATCTCGCCGCCATCCCTGACCATGGCATGGGCGGAGTTAAGAAAGATATTCCAGAAGACCTGGCCGAGCTGACGCGCGTCGCCCTGAACGGGGATACTCTCATCGAGACGGCTTACAATCCTGATGCCCGACGACTCGCTGGAATTGGTGAAGAGGCGTATATTATCGTTAAGTATCTTTGCGAGATTTATCAGCTTACGCTCCTGCCGGGCCGGACGGGCGAAGAGGAGAAAGTCCGTTATCAACTCATTGAGCCTCTTGGCCTCCCTGAGGACTATCTCCATGAGAGAGCGGTCATCGCCCTTAAGACTGAGCTGTTCACTGAGCATCTGTATGGAGCCGCTCATGGAAGCCAGCGGGTTTCTCACCTCATGGGCTATGCCCACGGATATCTCGCCGAGGGCCTTCATCTTTTCGGCCCTCCGGAGCTGTTCTTCCATTGAGCGCAGTTTCGAAAGGTCTTGAAAAATTATGATGTAGGCGTCATCGGCCTCACTGCCGCGCGAGAACCTGAAGCCGATAAAGACATCAGAGCCGTCTTTTACCTTCACCATCTTCTCAAGCCTCGATTTTTCGCTTGAGAGCGCGTTTTCGGGCCTAAAGGTCTGGGGAAAAATCTCCTCAACGGGCCTGTAGTAGACATCGCGAAGAGAATAGCCCGTTATTATCTCGGCGGCCCTGTTAAAGGAAGTAATCCTGAGACTCTCGTCAACGGTCATTATTCCGCTTGTTATGTTCTCCAGTATATACTCGTTAACTCTGGAGAGCTTATCAAAATCAATGGTCTGCTTTGCGAGGCGTTTTTCGGCCCCCTCGGTCCTGCCGGCAAGATAACCCGTAAGCACGGCAACGGTAAAATAGGCCAGAATATTAGTGGCGATGGTAGTTATGGCCTCGTCCCACCTGTGATTGAAGTAAGACGGGAAAATCTTGTATTGCACAGGCAGAACGCCATAAAAATCAAGGTCTATGAGCAGGCCGTAAGATATGCTTGCCAGAGAGGCCGCGTAGTAGCCGCCCCGCTTCGAGAGCATAATGGAGGCGCCGATAATGCTGAGAAAATACAGTACCGGCAGATAGCTCTCTATGCCGCCGGTGACGTATACCGTCATTGTAATAACGGCGATATCAAGGCTAATCTGCAGATATATGAAGAGACGAAGGTTTTTGACCCATTTGAGGGTCAGGGCATAGATGATGGTAAGTACGCCTATGATGACGACAATGGCGTAGAGGGGATAGGGGTTAAGGCTGGAAAAAGAGTATTGCCTGACCTGAAACCAGGTGGTTATGCCGAGAAAGGCAAGGGCGAGAACGGCCCTCAGGAACATGAGCACAAGAGCCTTGTTCTTGAGGGCCTTTTTTTCCTCTTCCATAATCAATGCGCTGTCATATCAGCCGCCGCTCGTGACCCCGGCTATCTGGAATATAGGCAGATACAGGGCTATGACGAGTCCGCCTACGGCTATACCGAGAAAGGCCATGAGCAGTGGTTCTATGAGCGAGGTCATGGCGTCTACCGCAACATCAACCTCCTGCTCGTAAAAGTCGGCTATCTTGTTGAGCATGGCGTCAAGGGCGCCTGTGGTCTCGCCGACGGCTATCATCTGCGTGACCATGCCGGGGAAGACCTTGCTCTCCATAAGGGGTTCGGCGAGGGTTTTACCCTGGCTGAGGCTTGTCCTTGAATTCATTATGGCCTCTTCGACAACTGCGTTGCCGGCTGTCTTTGAGACGATTTCAAGGGCCTCAAGTATGGGCACGCCGCTTGATATCATGGTTCCCAGGGTGCGGGTAAAGCGGGCGGTAGCGGTTTTTCTCAAGAGGTCTCCGAATACAGGCGCCCGGAGGGTAAGTTTATCAACGGAATATCGGCCCTTCTCGGTCTTGCGTATCCTGTTGATGAAGACAGCCGTTCCTACTATGGCGCCGATGAGTATATACCAGTAATTTTTAAGAAAATTGCTTAGCTCCACCACTACCTGCGTTGGCGCTGGAAGGGCCTGGCCAAAGTCCGCGAACATGCCTTCAAAGATAGGCACAACAAAGACCAGGAGCCCCGTTACAACAAGGGAGGCTATAATGATTACGACCACGGGATAGGTGAGAGCGCCTTTTATCTTGCTCTTTAACTGCTCGTTCTTTTCAAGAAACATGGCGAGCCTGTTAAGGATGGTGTCGAGGATACCGCCTACCTCGCCTGCGTTGACAAGGTTGACAAATAGTGAATCAAAGACCTTGGGGTGCTTGCCCAGGGCGTCGGCAAAGGTAGAGCCGCCCTCTACGGAGGACTTAACCTCGCGCAGAATCTTCTTGAACTCGGCGTTGTCGTGCTGTGATGAGAGTATCTCAAGGCACTGGACCAGCGGAAGCCCTGCGTCTATCATGGTAGCGAACTGCCTTGAGAATATAGCGAGGTCCTTGGTGCCGATACCCTTTGAGAGACCCGGGATATTAATGCTGTTAAGGGAGGCAAAGAGGCCCTTTTTCTGTGTTACAGATACGGGGATGATGTTTTGCCGCCTTAGAGAGGCCGTGGCCTGCGCGAGGTTTCCGGCCTGAAGTTCTCCTTTTTTAAATGTACCGCCTGAAGTCTTTCCTTTATAAACAAATGTAGCCATCTTCAGAATCCCCTCCTCATGGAGCTTCCAAGACCAATGGTCCCGGAGGCCTGCATCATCTGGCGCAGTTCATCTGGCACCTGGCTCCTGCCCGTTGCCTCTTCGAGGCTTATCTCCCTCTTCATGTAGAGGTTAAGCAGTGACTGGTTCAGGGTCTGCATGCCGAACTTGGTCTGACCTACCTGCATCTGGGAATATATCTGATGTATCTTATCCTCTCTTATGAGGTTTCTTATGGCGGAGTTGGGTATCATTATCTCCATGGCGAGCACCCGGCCCCTTCCGTCGGGCTTTGGAAGGAGTAGCTGCGAGAGCACGCCCTCGAGGACAAAGGAGAGCTGGGTTCTGACCTGCTGCTGTTTCGTGGCCGGAAATACGTCAATAATCCTGTTTATGGTCTGCATTGCTGAGTTTGTGTGGAGCGTGGCAAGGCAGAGGTGCCCTGTCTCCGCGATACGCAGGGCCGCGTCAATGGTCTCAGTGTCTCTTAACTCGCCAAGGAGAACCACATCAGGGTCCTGGCGCAGGACATACTTCAAGGCCCTGCTGTATGACTGCGTATCGTAACCAACTTCGCGCTGATTGACGAGGGCGCGTTGTGAGGTATGAAGGTACTCAATGGGATCTTCTATGGTGACTATGTGCTCGTACCTCTCCCTGTTGATACTGTCAACCATGGAGGCCAGCGTAGTGGATTTACCGCTACCCGTGGGGCCTGTTACAAGGACAAGGCCGCGGGGCTTCCGGCAGAGATCGGCCACCACAGCGGGCAGACCCAGTTCTTTGAAAGACATAATCCTGTAAGGTATGCTCCGAAAGACACCCGCCACAGTGCCGCGCTGAATAAAGAGGTTGGCCCTGAAACGGCTGAGCCCCTTGATGCCGAATGAAAAATCGAGCTCGTTACCCTCCTCGAACTGCTGCCTCTGCTGGTCTGTGATTATGGAATAGCAGAGGTTTTTTGTATCCACGTTGTTAAGCGGTGGGCCGTCTACGGAGTCAAGCCTTCCCATTATCCTCATTCTCGGCGGTGATCCGGCGGTGATATGAAGGTCTGAACCCTCTTTTTCTATTAATTCACGAAGTAATTTCTGGATGGAGTATGAACTGGCTTCTCCCGTAGGCATGTTAAGCTCCTTTCATGAAATCTTGAGAAAAGCCTCAGAACAGGGCTATCTTCATTAAGATAATAAAGGGTTAAGAGGGGAAATGTTATGACTTAGGTTACAAAATGATTTTTTTTCTCTAATCTTCCTGCGGCGTGTTTTTGGCCCCAAAAGCGTCAATCCGCCATGGTAACCCTTAGAATCTCCTCAAGGGTGGTAACACCTTCTGCGGCCTTTGTCATCCCGCTCATCCTCAGGGTCTTCATGCCCTCGTCAATGGCGGCGCGTTTTATCTCAGAAGATGAGGCCCCGTTAAGGACAAGCTCCTTCAGGGTCTCCGTAAAGGGCATTACCTCATAGAGGGCAATTCGGCCCTTAAAACCCGTTCCATTGCAGACCGAGCAACCCTTGCCGGTATAAAAGGTCATATCCTTCATATCATCATCATTGATATCAAGGTCTTTTAAGACATTAGGCGATACATCCACCTTTTCCTGGCACTCCGTGCAAATTTTGCGCGCGAGCCTCTGGGCGAGGATGAGGTTTGTCGCCGAGGCCACAAGAAAGGGCTCGATTCCCATATTGAGGAGCCTGTTGACAGTAGAGGGGGCGTCGTTTGTATGGAGGGTGGAGAGTACGAGGTGGCCGGTAAGGGCCGCCTTGATGCCTATCTCGGCGGTCTCGTAATCCCTTATCTCTCCCACCATGATTATATCGGGGTCCTGACGGAGAAAACTCCGCAGAGACGCGGCAAAGTTAAGCCCTATCTCATCGTGCATCTGAACCTGATTGATGCCCGCGAGGTTGAACTCCACGGGGTCTTCGGCGGTGGATATGTTATCGGACATCTTATTAAGGTCAGAGAGGGCGGAATAGAGGGTGGTGGTCTTTCCGCTCCCAGTAGGGCCCGTCACGAGCACCATGCCCCAGGGCTGGTGTATGGCCTCAAGAAAGGAATCAAGGGCGTTCTGCTCGAAACCGAGCTTTGTCATGTCAAGCTGAAGGTTGCTCTTGTCAAGGAGCCGCATCACCACCTTCTCGCCAAAAAGGGTGGGCAGCACTGATACACGGTAATCCATCTCACGACTCTTTCCCAGCTTCAGCTTTATCCTGCCATCCTGCGGGAGCCTTCTTTCTGCGATATTCAACTGGCTCATTATCTTTATCCTTGAGGCAATGGCGTTCTTTAGCTTGATGGGGGGTTTCATCACCTCGTGAAGGACACCGTCTATCCTGTACCTCACACGAAAAAGCTTTTCGTAGGGCTCGATGTGGATGTCGCTGGCGCCCTTCTTGATGGCGTCCGTAAGGATAAAGTTGACAAGCCTTACAACGGGCGCCTCTTCCGTGGCCTTTTTAAGGTCTGAGACATCGAGTTCATCCTCTTCCTTGACAACCTCCATGTCTTCTTCTTCAAAATCTGTAAGAACCCCCTCAAGGCCGTAATCAGAGCTCTCATAATACTCGTCAATGGCCTTCTTGATAGCCTCGTCAGAGGCCACAAGGGGCTCGACATTATATCCGGTGAGAAATTTGATATCGTCAATGGCGAAGATGTTCGAAGGATCGGCCATGGCGATAACAAGGGTAGAGCCCGTCCTGCTGATAGGCATGATATGATATTTTCTCGATACCTCTTCAGGTATGAGTTTGATTATATCGGGGTCTACTTCCTCTTCTGAAAGGTCTACCGTGGGTATGCCGTACTGCGTGCTCAGGAACGAGGTAAGCTCCTGCTCCGTTACAAACCCCAGTACGGTGAGATTGTAGCCAAGCCTTCCTCCTCCCTCTTTCTGGGCCTCAATGGCCTTTGAAAGCTGTTCGGGGGATATGAGTTTTTCTCTAAGTAGGAGCTCGCCGAGCCTGTCTGTCATCATAAGCGTATAGGGGTGATGTGAGGTGTGACATGAAATGACATTGTCAGTTTATATAAAATCGCTCTGCCTGTCAAGGTAATTACCCCATGGCAGCAGAGAAGCGCCTGTCCGCTCCGATGCGTCCCGGAAAGGGAGATTAGCTAAAGGCGGTGTGGGGCCGGCCTCTGTCTGACCCTGCCTGCCCACTTACAGCTTTACCCCCTTGCCCGTACCTGCCGCCACGGCTCATCTTGAAAACAAGCCGCTTAATCTCCTCCATTATCCCCGCCAGCAGGGTGCGTCTCAGCCCTCTCATCAGGGCCTTCGACAAGTGCGGGAATGACGACCCTGAAACAGGCGCCGCCTTCAGTAAGGTTTTCAGCAATAATCGTTCCGCCGTGTTTTTTTACAATGCTCTGGGCTATGGAAAGCCCGAGCCCTATGTTCAGCCCTCCGCCCCTGTCTTTTGTTGAATAAAAGGGGTCAAAGACCCTCTCAAGAATTTTCGCGTGGATGCCGGGGCCCGTGTCCCTGATATCTATTGCAACTGCCGGCATGCCGTGCTCTTCCGTAACAGAGGTGGTGAGATATATACTGCCGTAACCGTCAAGTGCGTCACGGGCGTTCTTTATTATATTGAACATAACCTCCATGAGCTGACCTCTGGCGCCGAGGACCATGGGAAGGGAAGCGGCAAGATCGAGCCTTATCTCCACGGATGCGGCGTTAATCTCGGAAATAAATAGAGATAGAGTGGACTTTATGAGATCGTTCATGTTGATGGGCTCGCGCTCGCCCTTGAAGGGCCGCGCGTAGCTCAGCATATCGATGATTATATACTTTGAGCGGACAGCGGCGTCTTTCAATTTCAGAAGGAGGGCGTAGCTTCGGTCATCCTTGTCCATACGCCCAAGCAGGACCTCTACTATGGTCAGTATGCCGGCAAGGGGGCTGTTAAGTTCATGCGCTATGCCCGCGCCCATCTCTCCAAGAGAGATGAGCTTGGCAGACTCTATCATCTTCTGCTTTGATAATTTCAGTCTTTGCAGGGCGTCCTCGAGTTCATCCGTCCTCTCCCTTACCCGCTCCTCAAGGACCTCTACCTGATTCCTGAGGTTACCCTCAAGGCACTTTCTGTCCGATACATCGCGCCATATCTCCAGCACAAAGCCCCTGCCCCCGAGCTCTAACGTAGCCGCGGAGACCTCGACGTCCACAGCGCCATGATTCTTTTTGCGGATACCGCCATCGTGCATGTAGCCCTTTCCATCGAAGACCCATTTTCTGAATAAATCCCTGTATCTGCCGCTTACCTCATCAGGTCCGTAGAGGTCCGGGGTGGTTTTTTCGAGGAGTTCATCCCTTGAATAGCCCGTTAGATGCGTGGCGGCCTTGTTCACCTCCCTCACCTTCATGCTCTCAATATCCACGAGCACAATGGCATCGCTCGTTGTATCTACAAGAGAGGAATACTTGAGCATGGAATCCTCAAGCTCCGAGGCGGTCCTCGTGAGGGACTCTGCCATGGCCTTGAAGGCACGGGTAATCCCCGCCAACTCATCAAGAGTATCTCCACCCGTCGGCTCCGCGGGCTTTACCGGGGCTATTCCATCAAGGCCACGGCCAAGGTCCCCAAGCGGCGCGAAGACCCTTCTTCGAAGAAGGAGAATAATGGAAGCCAGTGCAAGCGCGAGTATGAGCATGGCGCCAAGGAGCGTATATCTTCCATGGACTGCAAGAATGGCCTCGGCCCTTCCATGAGACAGGCGCGTTGAAAGGCCCCCAAGCTCATTAAGCAGTCTTGCATTCTCAAGATGGATAAGATAGAAGAGGGCAATCATGCCTGCAAAGAAAATTACGCTGATATGAATGTAAAATCTGCTGACAAGTTTCATATTTAGAGGGGTATACTCACAAAAGGTCACCGCCCGGAAGCACCGAGGCGCGCACGGCGGTAGGCCGCCAGGGACGCCGCCGCAGTGCGGCGTTAAATATAGGGAAAGTCTGATTAATTCAGACTTTCCAGCAACACATGGATGTGTTGCCATTTTCGGCAACTGTAAGTTGTTGAAAAAATGTGAGGGAAAGAAAAACCGCGCTTTTTCTTTCCCGTCTCTGAATAATGCAGGGACGAATTATTCAGAGGTTCCATAGGGGAAATCAATGATGGAAGATACGGGATGGAAGGCCGTACTTATTGTAACGGCTTATTAAGATAAGTCAATGGATTTTTTGCGGGCGCAGAATCGGCACGAGAGGGGCTCAGCCCCTGCCGGGCTCAGGAGAGGAGAAGAACTTGACAAAATAATCCACGCCTGACCACATGGTGAGGATAAAGGCCGGGATAAGGGCAAGGATACCAAGGGCGTGAAAATCTATGCCGTAGAAGCGGTAATGTGCGAGAAGAGAGGCCACGCAGATTATCTGAAAGACGGTCTTGACTTTTCCGAGCTTACCGGCCGCTATGACGAGCCCCATGTCCGAGGCCACGGCGCGTAGCCCGGTAACGGCGATTTCGCGCGCCACGATAAGGGCCACCACCCATGCCGGGACCCTTCCCGAGGGTATGAGCATGATAAAGGAAGAGAGGATAAGAAGTTTATCGGCGAGGGGGTCGAGAAACTTGCCAAGAGAGGTGACAAGCCCCTTTTTTCTCGCCACATACCCGTCGAGCCAGTCGGTGACGCAGATAAGGAGAAAGAAGACGGCCGCAATGATGCTCAAGACCCTTCCGGGGTAAATAAGCAGGAGGATGATAACCGGAACGGCCGCCACTCTGGCCAGAGAAAGCATGTTCGGGAGGTTAAGAGCTTCTCCGCCGCGGCCGCCTACCCGCATCCTTCGAAAGGTCTCTCTGATTTTTCGCCTCAGCCTTTCGGGGTAATTTCCTATCATCTTAAAAGACATATCGCCTGAATTAAAATATCAGATAACAAGGTCTCTGCCCGAATCATGCAAAGGACCGGCAAACTCACCTCGGGCTATAATCATTATAGTACTGAAGGACCTTCTTGACATAATCTCTTGTCTCGGCAAAGGGCGGTATGGCGCCGTACCTGAGGACCGCTTGCTCTCCGGCGTTGTAGGCGGCTATGGCAAGCCCGGTATCTGAACCAAATACCCTCAGAAGTCTGCTCAGGTACCGTACCCCGCCATCGATATTCTCCTCCGGGTCGGCCCTGTCGGCAACGCCCATCTCTTGCGCGGTCTCGGGCATGAGCTGCATGAGCCCCCTTGCCCCGTCTTCTGAAACGGCAGAAGACTTAAAGTTGGACTCGGCCTTTATAAGGGCCTTTACAAGGGCCGGGTCAACGCCGTATTTTTCTGATTTGACCTTGATTATTCTATCAAGGGAGGCCTCCCTGTGTTTGGCGGCCTTTATCTCTCTGGTCTCGCGCATTATCATCACATAGCGCGCGCTCTTCGGGGCATTGGAGATATGCATCTTTCCTGAGCTGTCCGTAAAGGCATAGAAATCAGCCATGGAGACGGCGGCAAAGGCAAAAACAAGGATAAGGGTTAATAAGATGAAGGAAACCAGCTTTTTCATAATAAGCCACCTGAGGCCACCCTGGCCTGTTAATTGAAGATAGCAGTTAATAAGATAAAAATCAACCCCTTGCCCGCCATGAATAACCTTTGATAAGAGGAATCTCAAATAAAAAATTGACAGGTGAATTCATTTTTCTTATCCTTAAAGTCTCTTCAATACGATAGATCCCCCTTTTTTTTATCCCTTATCCGGAGATGGCAGATGGAGATAGTCTCTGATTTTCTTGTTATAGGCAGCGGCATTTCGGGGCTCACCCTTGCCCTTAAGCTTTCAGAGGCCGGAAGCGTCTGCCTCGTTACCAAACGCAACATCGAAGAATCGGCCACATACTACGCCCAGGGCGGCATAGCCGGGGTGGTAGACCCCGGCGACTCCTTTGCCTCGCACGTAAGGGACACGCTCTACGCCGGGGCGGGGCTCTGCCACGAAGACGTGGTGAAGGTAATAGTAGAGGAAGGTCCCGCCCTTATCAACGAGCTGCGGGAGCTTGGCGTGCATTTTTCCGGCAGCCCCTTTGGTGACCTCGACCTCGGCAAGGAGGGCGGACACTCGAAACGCCGCATTGTGCACGCAGGGGACTTTACGGGAAGCGTCATTGAGAAGGCCCTTGTCGCCGCAGTAAAGAAAAAAGACAACATATCCGTCTACACAGAGCATATCGCCGTTAATCTCATAAAAGACGACGCCCGGGGCACCAAAGGGGGTGGTCTTGTGCGCGGAGCCTATGTCCTTGATAAAAAGGACGCCCTTGTGCATACCTTCATGGCGAGGGCCACAATACTCGCCACGGGCGGGGCGGGAAAGGTCTACCTCTATACGAGCAACCCCGACGTTGCAACAGGCGACGGCATAGCCATGGCGGCAAGGGCCGGGGCCGTTATCTCAAATATGGAGTTCGTCCAGTTTCATCCCACCTGTCTATATCACGAGCAGGCAAAGAATTTTCTTATCTCCGAGGCCGTAAGGGGCGAAGGCGCCGTCCTCCGGCTCAGCGACGGGACTCCCTTCATGAAAGACCGTCACCCCATGGCAGACCTCGCGCCAAGGGACATCGTGGCAAGGGCCATTGACTTTGAGCTGAAAAAGAGCGGTTCCGAGTGCGTGTACCTTGACATTACGGACAAGCCCTCCGATTTCATCAAAAAACGCTTCCCGAATATCTACGAAAAATGCCTCTCCTTCGGCATTGACATGACAGAGGAGCCTATCCCCGTTGTGCCCGCCGCGCACTACACATGCGGCGGCGTAAAGACGGACCTTATGGGCCGGACCAATCTAAAGGGGCTCTACGCCATAGGCGAGACCGCCTGCACCGGACTTCACGGGGCCAACCGGCTGGCCTCAAACTCCCTTCTTGAGGGCCTTGTGCTCTCGGAGAGGGCCTCGAGAGACCTTAAAGGTTTTATCGCGGAGGACAAGACAGGGCATCTTCCCCCCATACCGCCATGGCAGCCGGGACTTGCCGGACCCAGCGACGAGGCCGTTCTCATAACGCAGAACTGGGACGAGATACGCCGTTTCATGTGGAACTACGTAGGCATCGTGCGGTCCAACAAGAGGCTTGAGAGGGCGCTGCACAGGATAAACCTTCTTGAAAAGGAGATAGACGAGTATTACTGGAACTTTACCATTACGAGCGACCTTGTGGAGCTGCGCAACATCGCCACCGTTGCCGGCCTCATAATAAGATCCGCTATATTGAGAAAAGAATCACGGGGCCTGCACTACAACATCGACTACCCCGAAAGGGACGATGAAAATTTTGGAAGAGATACGGAGATAAGCCTTTAAGAAGGGCAGTGGCGAGGGGGCGTTGACAGCTCAGCCCTCTTGGCGGACGGTCTCAAGGGAGATGGTCATTACCGTGCCCTCGTCCTTCTCGCTGCTTACGGTTATTTCGCCGCTGTGGTCCGAGATTATCCTGTGCGCCATGGTAAGGCCAAGTCCGGCGCCCTCGATGCGCGAGGTCTGAAAGGGGTGGAATATCTTCTTCTGCTCATCAGGGTCTATGCCGGGGCCGTTGTCCTTTATCTCCACAATGGCCCTGTTGTCCTTCAGGCCTGTCTTTATCTCCAGGAGCCCGCTATTCCCCATGGCCTCCACGGAGTTCTGGATTATGTTGAATATAGCCGTCTTGAGGTTGATGTAATCCATATTAACCACCGGTGACGGACTCACGCAGGAGACCTTTGTCTTTATTTCCGTCCCCTCAAGGAGAAAGGCCGCGTCACGGAAGGCGTCCTCGACGACACGATTAATCTCCACGGGCCTTGGTTTGGAGACGAGGATGCGTTTGTAATCATCGACGCGCTCTATCATCTTCTCAAGGCGCTCCACGCACTTGATGATGGCTCCGGCATATCCCTTACACTTTTCATCGCACTCCCGTTCATGGAGACGTCTGGCCATGCCGCCTATCACCATAAGCGGATTTCTTATCTCATGGGCGATGCCGTCCACCATGCCGCCAAGGGCCGCCATCTTCTCCGTATCCCTTATACGCTTCTGAAGGGCGCGCACCCGGAGAAGCGACCTTACCCTGGCCGATACCTCACGGAGGCTGAAGGGTTTTGTTATGTAATCCTCGGCCCCTACGTCAAAGCCCTGTACCTTGTTCTCTACCTCGCCAAGGCCCGTGAGCATGATTACAGGGATATAACGGGTCCGTTCATCGCTTTTAAGGGCCTTCAATACCTCATATCCGTTCATGCGCGGCATCATAACGTCCATTAGTATGACGTCGGGGTTAAAGGTGCGCACACGTTCAAGGGCGTCTACGCCGTTAGAGACGCTCGCCACCTCATACCCCTCGCGCTCCATCTTCACGGTAAGAAGGATTACGTTTCTCTCATCATCGTCTACGATAAGTATGCTTGGTTTCACCGGACCCGTCTTTTCATCTCATGTCGGCCAGAACAGCCTCTTTCATGTTGCGGTAATACCGCTCACTTTTCTTATCCCCCAAAGCGAGATAAACTTCAACAAGTTTATCAAGGTCTCTTACGGCACCTTCCAAAAAGCCGCTTTTTCTGTAAAGGAGGTAGGATTTTTTAAGTCTGGTTACGGCCTCGTCATAGCGCCCCGAGTCAATGAGGACCACCGCGGCGCTCCAGAGGTCAAGCGCCATCTTTCTATTGTCTTCGAGCGCCCTGTCAACGTCGTACGCCATATCAAAATAACGCATTGACCCGGCGATATCCCCTTTTTTCGAGAGTATTACGGCCTTTATCCTGTATATATCGGCAAGTCTGGCGGGGCCTGGGGCCGTGGCCACGGCCCTGAGGGCGCTCTCTATCATGAGTCCGGCCTCGTTGAGCCTTCCGGCCTTAAGGTAGATGACTGCCGCGAGGTTAAAGAGCTCAAGGGGCTCTCTGCCGCCGGCCCTCTCAAGGCTTATGGCGTCATTGACGTTCTGCAACGCGAGGCTGTATTTACGGCCTTTGAGATAACTTCTCGCCAGGGCGGAGTAGGCGCGGGAAAGCCCCCTGTCGTCCCTTGAGGAAAAGGCCTTTTTCACGGCTCTCGTAAGATACCGCGTTGCCTGCTCCTCGTTGCCGAGTCCGGTATAGGCCCTGCCCGCTCCGATAAGGTCGGATATCTGCCCGCTCTGCCCGTTTATCCGGCTGTCAATCTCAAAGGCCTCCCTGTACTTCAAGAGCGCCCTCCGGTAATCACCTTCGGCATAGGCCGCGTTTCCGCTCTCTCTTGTATGGCGGGCCCTCTCCAGAAGGAAGGTATCCTCGGTAGGAGTCTTTTCCGCAGTGGCGCAACCGTAAAAGGTCACGGCCATGAGAAGGAGAAAAAAGTACCCCGCCATGGCAGGATAGCGGCTCGCCCGGCCAGGCATATACCTGTATTTCATCAAGGGTTAATCAGGGTTTAAATGGTATGAAAATTATGGCGCTACGCCTTATATACAAAAAAAAGAAAACCTGTAAGAGCGCCCCTGCAAGAGGCCTTGCAACACCGGCTCTCATGCACACAAGGCGCGCCCTCGAAATTATAATTTAACACAAAAGGTCACGTAAAAACAGCGCAATAACATTTTGACTTTATGAAAGACCGGTGAAAGCGGGGCCTTGAGAAAATTAAAAATCAGCCGTCAATGTGATAAAGGGTCCTCTCAGGCTAATGCTGCCCACATCTCCATCTTTGTCAATATGGAATTTCAAGTACCTGTACCCGGCGGAGATGTCTACAAAGGGCAGTGGCTTGAAACCGATGTTGGCCTCTGCGTCAAGCACATAGGCCAGCGTGCCGAGGCTCATACCCGTCACCTCGGCCCCTATTTTAGCGAGCAAAGGTATGGATATCTGACCGCCTATGCCGATGGCCGGCATGGGTATCTGCAGACGCGTGGACTCGTCGAGTCCGAGTGCCGCGTCCTTGAGGTTCACCCTGCCGTCAAAGTACTTGACCTCAGCGATAACACCAATACGGTTCTTCAGTTTATTAAAAAAATCATAGCGGTAACTGAAACGGTGGTAATCTATCTGCACATCCGTGGAAACAGCGGTAGAGGCCGAAAAAGTCTTTCCTGCAAAGCTTATGTTCTGCGCAACCACTCCGTTACCGCTCCATGAAAGGGGCATGTAGGCGTAACGAAAACTATGATGGCCAAGCTCAAGGGTAATCCTGCCCTCAAGGAAGTTTTCATGGTCGTCTACACCGAGGTCGTTTACAAGGTCCAGGTCCGTGCCTATGACAGTGCCGCTGTTGGCCTCGATGTTTGCATCAAGGTTGGTAAACCAGTATCTCGCCTCAACATCAACGAGGGCGTAAGCATTAACGCTTAAGAGAAGAAATGAGATAAAGACTGATACTGCCATAACAAGTCTTCGCACTGCTTACCTCCTTTTCTTCAGTCAACAAGAACAACACTCTTAATCCACAACCTGATTATACAAAAAAGGGGTGCAGATGGGTGTGACCACGGTCACCGGGGGCAGGCTTGAGAAAGCAAACTCGAAATAGCAAAAAAATGCTGTTAAAACAGCTTATTAAGCGGTGCTGTTTTTATTGACAAAGAATAAAAAGGGGGTTGCGTGCGATTATGGGATAGCGCTCATGAGGGGGGCTTAGCGCGACTCAAGCATTCTCTTGAGGCCAAAAACTGCGCTGAAGGCGTCGGGACCGTCAAGGCCTTCATCGGGCCTGAAGAGCCTGCCCGAGACAGAACTCATAAGACTGCGCCTTGTAACGTCCATTACTGCCTTGTGCCAGGGCTCATCGGGCGGCACGTCGGTGAAGCTCCGCTCTTTATGGGCCCCCTCACTAAAGGCCGGTGTAAAGGCCGATAACCTCTTAAGTATATCATCCATAATGACGGCGAAGTCTTTTCTGGAGACCACCTTACGGGGCCTGAAAAGGTATGTTGAGGATTCCGGCGAATAGGATGGCTCAAGCCCCTTTATGTGCAGCCTTATCACCTTCAGTATCTTGGCCTTGAAGGGGCTCTTCAGGATATCGACGGGCACCGGGGAGGTATTGTTTCTCATACCCATCGGTATCTCATTAATGCCGAGCAGTTCATCAACCTGTAGTTCACCTATGAGGATAGCCGCCACGTCTCCCCTTGTAACATCTTTATGAAAGGCAAGAACCACCACATCGGGCCCTGCCACGGACCTTTCTATATGACTCAATATGAGGCCGCTCCTCTTGAATGCCTTTTGAGAGAGCCTGCCCCACCTGTCAAGACGGTTTACCTTGAAAAGGGCCTCGTACTCGGCCATGGCGCTCTCGATAAGCCCCGCGTCGAAAAAAGCATTGCCCATGAAGTACCCGGCGGCGTCGCTGCTCTGGTAATAGGGAAGTTTCGCGGCCTCAACCCTTGTCTTCATGGCAAGCCTGTACTCGTTCTCTACCGTCACGAACCAACCCGGAGACTTATAGATAGTAGCTGCGCGCATGGCGGCTATATGGCGTCGGAAGGTATCCTCCCTGCCGGTGGAATACTTTTCCGCCTTCCTAAGGGCCACTGAAGAGGCCATTATAGTCTTGCCGTCGGGGTTGATACCGGCGGCGGCTATCTGCGCGTAGGATACGGCAAGTCCGCTGTAGGCAGGCGAGAACCTCTCGTTGCAGGCGAGTATGCTCTTGAAGGCGCCCGCGGCAAGCATTGCCTGTTTTTTTCCAAGATAGTTCATGCCGTAAAGATAGGACTCTCCTATCCTGTCATCGGAGAGGAGGCACTTCGAGGACGGACCGCCGCAACCGGCAAGGGTTATGGCGAAAAGGACGGCAAAAAAGACATATGCGCCGGCGCCGCCTCTTACCCCCCTTGATACCGGACCTTTTTTTAACCCCTCTGTCACCCGGCGGCCCCCGATGAGGTCCTTATAACGTCTCCGGCCCTGAAGCCGCTTCCGCTTTTGATGATAGCGCGCGAGATGCTCTCATCCTGATGCGAGCTCAATACGACCTCGCCTATCTTTGACTCTGCCCTGCCGATTACCCTGCCAGTATCCGGGTCTACAAGCTCTTTACCGCGCCGGTACACAGAGAGGACGGTGCCCGTGGCTAGCCTGCTCTTTGTGCCGGCCCTGATATAAAGGGTATTGCCCTCCACGGATAGGACGCGCCCCCTGAAGGGCAGAGTGTTCAGTTTTGCCACCATCCTTGTCATGGCCTTTGTAAGGGCGTCGCGAAGCGCCCCGTCTCGCAGGCTCATGTCAAAGGTAGACTTTGAGCCCAGACCAAGGAGCCCTCCCGTGGTCTTTCTGTACTCGCCCATGCCCGAATCCGCCACAAGGCTCTTGCCCGTCTCTACGTCTACGAGGGCATAATCCACCTGCACCCTTGAGATGACGGTCTTGGACTGCGCCAGCAAGACGTTTGTGCTCTCCTCAACAGCCGAGTAGGCAGTCACGGCCCCGGATATCCTGAAGTCCACGGAGTCATAACCTGCAAGCACGTTCTTCTTGCCCTTTTTGAGAACGCCCGTCTCCTGAAAGGCGCTGAGGCTCTCCTGCTCGCGCAGGTCATCTTCAGTGAGGACAATGGGCTCAAGACCCGCGTGCTTTACAATAGTCCTCAGAATATCCGTAGCGGCCCTTGCAACGCCAAGGGCCCTGCCCGGGGTCTTGTCCCTGAAGGCGATAATGGCCACGTTGTATGAAGGCCCCCTGTAATCAAGGCCTTCAGCTTCCAGCCTCCCCGACTCTCCTGTCCTGCTTACGTCCTCCTTTACGGAACCCTTTATGGTAGGCCCGCACCCGGCGAGAAAGATAATAGAGAGAAGGGCCAAAAAAACAGGGACGCATGAACCCTTGAACCTGTGCGGCGATATATTGACCATGATTAAATCTCCTTTTTAAGCAAATTACCCTTCCACGCCTCAGCCGCTCGCCGGGGCCAGTTCGCCCGGTCCGGCGGGCAGAGACCTTAATACTCTCCTTAAAAGCGCGTTTGTCTCAAACTTGAGGTGAACTCGAAATACACTCGTCACTATCTCCTCTCCAAGGGAGAAAGCGGCCGCATGCTCCAGTTTTTCAAGATATATGACCCGTATTATATGCCAGTCCTTAAGTCCAGGTATATCCTTGAGCCCGCTAATGAGGGAGGGCACCTCGCGGCCGGAACCAATCTCCTTGAGTATCGTCACGGCGGTCCCGGCCCTGCCGGCCACGTAAAAGCTCTTCACACCGCCGCCATTAGCCCAGATTACCCCGCCGGTGGAGCCGTCGATGAGTTTAAACCCCGCTCTTACCTCTTTTACATTATATACCCCGGTAGTAATATCGTCAAAATTAAGAAGATACCCGTAGACAAGGCCATCCACGCCAAGCGCCTTTGCCACTGCCTGCGCGTTGGTATACTCAAGCTGACCGCCGAGGGTAATGCCCATTTTCTCCCTTAGCATGCGGTCCGACTCTGCAAGGGGCATGACGCTGTAATGCCTGTATACAAACTCCTTGTATACCTGCCTGCGCACCATATCGGCGCCGCCGACGTCATTGGTGATGTTGTATACGGGCAGGACGGCAATGGTGCGCACGGGTGAATAGGGGTTGGGCGCGATATAATACGGCCCGTGCGTGGCGCCGCAACCGTATAAAAAGAGCAGTGGAAGCAGTATTATCCAAAAACAGCTGAGACCCTTACGAATCATAAGTCATGGACACACTTATTATTGAGTACAGGTTACGTAAATCGGCTCTCATGACAAAAGACCGGCCATGGAGCGCCAAACCCTCAAGCCCCCTGCTGTAAACCAGCCGGCTCTACCCCGCCCCCCGCGAAGGGCATTACGACATAATGACAAAAAAGCGGCCATAATACTTCAGAGATACTATTAATATTCATCATATAACATGAGAACAAGATTAAAAGGTAAAAAAAAGAACGATTAAGGCGGACTGCAATTATTGCCCAAAAAAAAAGACCCCTCCATGAGGGGCCTTTTAATGACGCTGGTTGAGAGCCGTCCTTAATCCGCCGGCTTCATGGCTTCAATGAGGACCTTTGCCACCTCCGGCCTTGAGAATTCAGGCGGAGGGCACGTTCCGGCCCTCAGCATCTCCCTTACCTTTGTTCCCGAAAGGGTAATATGCTCCGATGAATCGTGGGGGCAGGTCTTGTACGAGGCCATGCCGCCGCAGCTCCTGCAATGAAAGGTATAGTCAAAGAACATGGGCGCTATGCCTATGGCCTCGGGCTCGAACTGGTCGAATATGAGATGGGCGTCAAAGGTGCCGTAATACCCGCCCACCCCTGCGTGGTCTCTGCCTACGATAAAATGCGTACAGCCGTAATTTTTGCGAATCAGGGCATGAAAGACGGCTTCACGGGGGCCTGCGTAGCGCATGGCCGCCGGGTATACGGAGAGCACTACCCTGTCGGCGGGGTAATACTTCTCCATAAGGGTCGTGTAGCAACGCATCCGCACATCGGCAGGTATGTCGTCGGCCTTTGTCTCGCCCACAAGGGGGTGTATGAGAAGACCGTCAACTGTCTCAAGGGCGCACTTCTGTATGTACTCATGGGCCCTGTGTATGGGGTTTCTTGTCTGAAAGCCCACAACACGCCTCCAGCCGTTCTTCTTGAAGAGCTGTCTTGTCTCAAGCGGGTCCCTGCGGTATTCATTGAACTCGCCGTACTCGGTGCGTTTGAGCATGGAGACCTTGCCGCCAAGAAGCATCTCGCCCATTGCATAGACGTTTTTCACCCCCGGGTGCGCGTCTTCGGCGGTGCCGTATACTCGAAGGGCCTCTTTTTCCTTGTCATGCTTGAAAATCTCCTCAAGATGAAGGATAGCGAGAAGCTCCCCTTTTTCGTTATTAAGGGCAACATCCACGCCCTCTTTAAGTCCGGCCGCCTCCTCCGTGGTTACAGAAAGGGTTACGGGTATGGTCCAGGGCAGGCCGTTTATCAGCGTCATGGTATCCATGACAGAGTGATAATCGTCATGACACATGAACCCCTCGAGGGGGCTGAACCCGCCCGTGGCTATCATCTCAAGGTCTGATATCTCCCTCGCATTAAGGGTGAGGGTATTCATATCAAGAGAGGCTTTTTCCATATCAAGACGGGCCTTACCCTCTACGACCCTGTTAACAAGCACGCCGCCATGGGGCGGTATCAATGACTCCACTTTTAGAGAACCTCCTTATGCTGTGGGTTAAAAGACATAAAGGCTGATAAATCAATATATTGAAGCAGCAACCTCATACTGGTTATGTCTATGATTTGTCATGAAGGCCGCACTCGGTCTTCTTGAAACCAGCCCATCTTCCGGCCCTGGGGTCTTCGCCGGGTTTTACCTCATTGGTGCATGGCTCACAGCCGATGGAGGGATAATTCCTGTCGTGGAGCACATTGTAGGGCACGTCATTGGCGCGGATATAATCCCATACATCGTCGCTCGTCCATTTGACAAGGGGGTTTATCTTCACCAGGTTGAACATGGAATCCCAGCCAACGACAGGGGCATTGGCCCTTGCAGGGGCCTGGTCCCTTCTTATGCCAGTTATCCATGCGCTGAGCCCAGACAGGGCCTCTCTAAGAGGTTTTATCTTCCTGATATCGCAACACTGCTTGGGGTCTTTTTTCCAGAGCTCAGGTCCAAATTTTTCGGCCTGCTCCTCAAGGCTCATCTTTGTGCAGTATTTTTCAGGGTTTATGTGGTACTTCTCCTTAAGGCGCTCCATAACATCAATGGTTTCCTTAAAGAGCTTGTTTGTATCAAGATAAAATATCCTGGCGTCAGGTTTTATCTTCACGAGCATATCCACCAGGGCTACATCCTCGGCGCCGAAGCTACAGGCAAGGGACAGGTCCTGCCTCTCAAAATTGTCCACGGCCCACTGAATGGCCGCCTGCGGCCCCTTGTCTTCAAGCTCCGCGGATACCTCTTTAAGTTCTTCTTCAGACCACTTCTTTACTGCCATTTTGAATCCTCCCTTTCAACCGTGATGAATTTACATTACTCCACTATAACGACCTCACAGGAGGCCATCTCTTTCACCTCTGCGGAAAGACCCTTTTTAAAGTACTTGAAAAGAGACCTCTCCCTGCGCTTCTGTATAACCACAAGTCCTATATCATTGACCTCTATGGCATCGAGTATGGTGGAGACATAAGGCCCTTCATCCAGAAGAGGCTCAAAGCTCACGCCCTCCTCCATGGCCCTTATCTGCGCCCTGCCAAGGGCCTCGTAGCCCCTCTGCCTGTACTCACGCATAAGAGACTCCGTGAGCGTGGCCGAAGGCTTGTCGCCTGTAAAGCCGATATCCGAGAACCTCTCCGAGGCCTCTCTGGCAAGCTCCGACTCAAGCAGAAAGAAGGCCACAAGCACACGGCCCTCCTGCGCGGCCCTCGTGACAGCATATTCAACGGCCTGGTCCGAGTACGAGTGAGTCGATAGAACGAGTAGTATTTTATTGCCCATTATTTTAACCTAAATCCTCTGGAAGGTAAACAATAATGGCGGGTTTATCGGTATTTTTTCCCATAAACCCGCCAGGTTTTGCCCCAACCCTACCTTAGCCCTATGAGGGGCCAGTAAAAATGGGCCATGAGATTAAAGGTGACCCATGAGGTGATGAACATTATCACCCCTCCCTTTGCCATATCGCGCACGGATATGTAGTCGCTTGATACGGCGATGGCGTTGGCCGGCGTGCTCATGGGCAGCATAAAGGCCAGACCCGCCGGAATGGCCACGGCATAGGTAAGGACTTCCGGGCTCATATTGGTGCTTCCGGCCATGCCGATGCTCACGGGCAGGAGCACGGCGATGACGGCGGCGTTGCTCATGGACTCGGTGAGCAGTATGGCCAGGAGTGAAAAGAGCGCCAGCACCGTCACCGGCGTCTCGGCCCATTGAGTCATAATGGCGTCTACCATCCATTTGGCGGCGCCGCTCCTGTCAAGGGCCGTGCCGAGGATAATAGCCCCGCCGTACATGAGGATTATTCCCCAGTTCACATACTCCTCAATTTCACGCCACTTTACGAGCTTCAATACAAAGAGGGCCATCACCGAGACCATGGCGATGGCGGCAAGGCCCACGGTCTTGCCAATGGTCACCCAGAAAAAGATGGTAATAAGGAGTATGGCCCCTACGGCGTACTCTGCCGGGCGCACCTTGCCAAGGGCGCGGGCGCGCCTTACAATGACCTCGTGCGCGCTCTCTACGCCCTCGATGTCAATGGGAAAGAACCTTGTCAGCACGATGTATCCCACCACCAGCAGCACCACGACAAGGGGCGCGACGGCCACGGTATAATCCAGAAAGCCTATGGTAGAGCCCGTGGTCTCCTTCAGAATGCCCATGGCAAGGGGCACACGCGCTCCGCCGAGAAAGGTCCCCACCCCGCCTATGACCGAACCCCAGGCAAGGGCAAAGAAGAGGAGCTTTCCGTAGTTGGAAACGCCGGGCCGGAGCTTCAGGCTCTTTGATATCTCAAGCACTATGGGAAAGAGCATGGCCGCAACGGCGTGCTCGCTCATTACGAATGAGAGTGCCGCGGCGAGAAGAAATATGCTTATGATAAGCCTCTTCGGAGAGCCGCCGTATTTTTCCATCAGCCGCAGGGCCACCCTGTTCGAGAGGCCGGACTGCATGACCGCCCCGGAGAGGATAAAGGCGCCGAGTATGAAAAACACGGCCTCATTGCCGAATAGGGAATACGTATCGCCCCTTGGCAGTATGCCCAGAAGCGGCACGAGGACTATGGCGAAGAGCCCCGTAATGGCCACGGGAACGGCATTTGAGACCCAGAGCACAAGGCATAGAAGAAAGACGGCTATGGCCCTCATGCCGCCCTGCCCCAGCCCCTCGGGCACGGGGAGGTATAGGAATGAGAAAAATCCCACCGTAAGGAGAAGGAAAAAAAGGGGCCTCAGCGCCTTATTGGCGATGATTATTGATATGGGCCTCCTGTCTATCTCCACTCTCACGGTAATACTCCCTTTATGTCTTTTCAGACCCGCCTGGGGGGTTTTCTTCATTGGCGGGCTTTTTTACCCGCAGCCGCCTTCGAAGGGCCGAGAGCCCCCATGCCGTCTTAAGGCCGAGCTTTGAGCCGTAAAAATTATCAAGCAGAGAGGCTGAGCCCTCTTTTTCCCCAAGGAGGAACCTGCCCTCCACGGGGGTTGTCACCATGCTTATGTCGCGGACCCAGTTGAAGTTAATGCCCTTTTTCTTCAAGGACCGGTACAGGTGCTGATATACCGGTATAATCACCTCGGCATGAAGGTCCGTAACATCAAGGGGCCTCTCCCTTGAAGGCCGGAATATGGGCAGTATGGGCACTACGCCGATATCCGTAAGATAATCTATGCCCATGATAGTGGAACCCGGCGGTTCAAGCCCCACAATGAGGTGCGAGGCCACCGTGCCGTTAGGGAAGATACCCGCGGCGTATTTCAGGGCTTCAAGGGTCCTCTTCCTGCCTATGAGGCCGGCCCTGCCCGGGCAGATTATGGAAAAAAGCTCCTTATCAAAGATATCAAGGTTATAGAGCAGTGAATCAACGCCGCTGGCGTACGCCCTGTCGATCCACTCGTTTCGCGCGGGGGGCAGGGCCTCTACTGCGACAAGGCAGTTAAAATGCCCCTTAATGGCCCTTACATAGGGCTCAAGAAATTTTATACCCCCGTCATCGCCCTCGGCAAAACCTATTGAGAGGTATATTATCCCGGAGGCCCTCTCCCTGAATACCGCTTTTACTGTCTCTAATACCTCGTCTACTGTATAGACGCGCGCGCCGGACGCGGCGGCGTCGGACCTGAAGTTTCCCGCGCAGTAACGGCACTGGGCGCTTGATTTAAAAAAAGCGCACCTCTGGTCGGGCGTTATGACGGTGTAACTCCCGTGAGTGCTGGCTATTTCTCCAAGCCTTACGCCTGAACTTGTCTTCAGTCCGTAAAACTTCGGCGGCGGAAGTATGCTTACCCTGACCTCGGCCTTGCCGTTTGTAAGGACATACCCCTTTTCAGACTTTTTAATGAGATAAGGGGAGCGCACGGTAAACCAGTCTTCGCAGGGGATGTTTACGAGGGTCTTTTTAGGCAGGAGTATATCTATGCCAGAGGCCCCGCAGGCATGCGCCTTCACAAGGGGGTCTTCTATGGCCGCCCCCCTCAGCATAAGGTCTATCTTAAGGGCTCCGGGGTTCTTGAAGTAATCCAGGCTTTTCAATACCACTCAACCGCCTCAGGTAAAAGACCGCTTTCTCCGTCCCCTGTTTGCGGCATAAGTCCGAAAAGCCGAATCAGGTACGCAGCTCGCATGGGGCCTGCTCATAGAGCGAGAGCTCCTTTATGGTAGCATTCCCGCCGCAGAGCGCGCAATCAGGGTCTGTGCGCACCTTGACCTTGCGGAAACTCATGGCAAGGGCGTCGAATATCAAGAGCTCGCCGGCAAGGGATTTGCCGATGGAGAGTATCTCTTTTATGGCCTCCACGGCCTGCAGTACCCCTATAACTCCCGCAAGGGCCCCAAGCACACCGGCCTCCTGACAGGACGGAACCATGCCCTTTGGCGGGGGCTCCGGGTAGAGGCATCTGTAACAGGGAAAGCCCTCCTGCGGCTTGAAGACAGAGACCTGCCCGTCAAACCTGAACATGGACCCCGAGACAAGGGTCTTGCCCTCGAAAAAAGAGGCGTCGTTCATGAGGTAGCGCGTTGGAAAATTATCAGAGCCGTCAAGGACCACATCGTAATCCCGAAGGACCTCTCTGATGTTCTCCGTATCAAGTCTGCCGTTAAAGGTCTTTACCTCAACATCGGGATTAAGGGCCTCAATGGACTTTCGCGCGCTATCCACCTTTGGCATACCAACGGTATTGTTGTCGTGTATTATCTGGCGCTGAAGGTTGCTTACATCCACAACGTCGCCGTCTGCAACCCCTATGGTGCCCACGCCCGCCGCGGCAAGGTAAAGCAGGGCCGGAGAACCGAGCCCCCCCGCGCCGAGGACAAAGACCCTGGACTCAAGGAGCTTTGCCTGCCCCTTTCCGCCTACCTCCGGAAGTATGATATGCCTTGAGTAACGCTCTATCTGTTCATCGGTAAAATCCATCTTGACCTCTAACCCCCTCTATGCAAAAACAAAATGTAGTATCGCGGCAAAAAAAGAAAACTCACCCCATTACAGGGACGCTAACGCCGAAAGTATACTGCAAACATACCCCTCCGGGTTTTTATTTGCCTATCTCCACGGGCTCTTCCTTGAAGGGTTCATCGTCCTCGTTAAAGGTCCATGACTTCAAGGAGAACTCGGTACCGCCCTTTACGGAGACTATTATATATGAGTATCCGGGCTGGGCCATCTCCCTGTCGTACTCCGAGGGCCTGTCCGGATGGTCCGGATGAGAGTGATAAAAGCCCATAAGCTCAAGGCTCTGCGAGCGCGCACCCTTATCGGCAAGATTTATCTCCTTGGGGTCCATGAGATACCTGTTATGTGCGCTCTCGCGGTTCAGGTTCGTGCATTTGTCGGCGTAGAATATCTTTCTGCCCATCATGGCGTTACCTATGAGAACTCCGCAACACTCATGGGGATACTCCTCTCTGGCATGTTCAATGATGATATCGTAAACGTCCTTAGGCACCTTCAGCTTATTCTTTTTCTTGAACTTTGAGAGTAGACCCATTACTTGCCCCTTATCTTTATTTACACGTTATGGGCAATACGCCCCTTTAATCACATTTATAAGCGGCCTGTAGCCGCATGGAAACACTTGCACGATGGACAAAGCAAAGCATAACCCGTGAAGCCGAAACCATCAAAAAAAACCGCGTGGCCTTCTTTTTTCAAAAAAAGACAGGCCAAAAAAATCAATACCGGCTGTTGTCAGCCATTTAAAATAATAATCTGCCCGGGCTCCCCGTAGCCCTTAATCCCAGAGGCTTGTGGAGAGGTACTTATCTCCGCCGTCGGGGAATATTGTCACAACAAGACCCTCTTTAAGCTCCATGGCCACCTTGAGCGCTCCGAGCATGGCCGCCCCCGATGACTGCCCCACAAGAAGGCCCTCTTCACGGGCTAGCCTCTTGGCCATCTCGTAAGATTCTTCGGTGGAGGCCGGTATCTTCCTGTCCAGCGAGTCCTCGTGATAGATGCCCGGCACTATGGACGAGGCCATGTGTTTCAGGCCCTCAAGCCCATGCATGGGGTTGTCGGGCTCAACGGCGGTTACTTCGATATTGCTGTTAAACTCCTTGAGCCTGCGCATGGTCCCCATTATGGTGCCGCCCGTGCCTATGGTGGTGACAAAGTGCGTGATCCTGCCCCCTGTCTGCTCGATTATCTCAACTCCCGTGCCATGGTAATGGGCAAGGGGGTTGGAGGGGTTATTGTACTGATCGAGCTTGCAGTACTTTTCGGGGTTATCCACGTAGAGCTTCCAGGCAAGACGTATCGCACCGTCGGAGCCCTCGAAGGGGCTTGAAAATATGACCTTGGCCCCAAAGGCGTCGAGTATCTTTTTTCTCTCGGCGCTGACGTTTTCCGGAACCACCAGCTCTACGCGATGGCCCTTTACGGCGCCTATCCACGCATAGGCAATGCCCGTGTTTCCCGATGTGGAGTCCAGTATTATCTTATCCCTGGTAAGCCTTCCGCTCTTCTCGGCGTCTTCTATCATACGGAGCGCCGGCCTGTCCTTTACAGAGCCCCCGGGGTTGGCGGACTCGAGCTTGGCGTATACCTCTACGCCGGCTGGAAGACCCGCTGTAATGCTGTTTATCCTCACAAGGGGCGTATTGCCCACAAGGTCAAGGGCCGAGGACCTCGCCTTCGGGATGGCAAACTCGTTCCCTGCGTCAAAACTCTTCAAGGTATGGCTGCTCATTCAAGGCCTCTTGGAATTATGTTAAGCATTATGGAGAGGCGCCTTAAAACCTCGCTTTTTACAAGGCATTTTTTATTACCTTACTAAAACAATCAAGTTTTTAAATTATAATACCTTAGCGGGTTTGTCAAGAATAATATGCAGTGATTTCAAGGAAAAGAATCCAATGGGAGTTGAATTTGCAAGGCTCCCCGTCCTTTGGACAAGGACGGGGAAAGGTGAGAGGGCGCTACTCGATAATATTCATCTCAATAGGCTCGACCTTCACGCCGTTTTCAGTAAAAAAGTCCATGGCCTTTTCTATCTCCGTGGGCTCGCCTTCGAGCTCAAGGGCCACGATGCCTATCTTGTCCGTAACAGAGGCCTGCCTTATGTTGGTTACGACATTGAACCTGCGCACGCACTCACAGAGAAGAGGCTCTCTCACCCTCTCCGGAGGATAGGTTAGATAGACCTTTTTTTTCAAAGGCCACCTCCTCCGGCGATGGCCGGAATGATGGAGAGTTCATCGTTGTCTTTCAGTGCAGTAGCGAGGTTATCCTTGAAGCGAATGTCCTCGTCATTGAGATAGAGGTTTACAAAGCGGCGGAGGTTCCCGTCGGCCTCGCATATCCTCTCCTTTATTCCCGGATAGTTTTTCTCCAGGTCGTCTATTACCTCGGAGACCGTGGCCCCGTCGGCAGTGACCTCGTCGTTGTCCTTTGTAATCTTCCTCAGGGGTGTGGGTATCCTCACCTTTACTGACATACTCTCCTCCTTGTACTTGAAAACTTTATTAGGGGCTATTCAGAGACCTCTATCAAAATCCTGAATGAGCCGTCGTCTTTGCTTACCTTGACTATCTTGTGTCCCTCTTCCTTGACGCTTTTCGGCACGTTGGCGATAGGCTCGCCGCTGTCAAGCACCACTTCGAGTATCTCGCCGGGGTTCATGGCCTCGAGCTTGAGCTTGGTCTTTACAAAGTTTGTGGGACACATGACGCCCCTTAAATCGATGCTGTCCTTTGCCTTTATCTCACTCATATCAACCTTACCGTTTGTCCTGATCTGTTATGTTTCGGGTTCCCGGCGAAAGCTGAAAACCCACTGCGCCGATTACCCCCCATTATCCATACCCGACCCAATGAAGCGCGGCTAATCAGGCCCCTTCGGGCTTATTGATCAGCGGACGGTCCGTGGGCGGATGCTTTGGTCTAACGGCATAATCACCGAAGAGCGGGGCCATGTGGTCAAGATAACCGTCCATGCCCACCCTCTGCAGGGTGTGCCCTATCCTCTCGAAACTCTTGCCGTTTTCTTTATACCACCTGACGGTCATCTCTATGGCGTCGCTTACCTTTTCCTCCGGTAGGAAACGGCAGATTTCAACGCCCTCAAGGGGATGACGGCCATGTTTGCCGCCAATGCGCACAAGAAAGCCGTGCTTGCCGGGTTTCCACGCCTCGGTGGGACAGGCCCGTATGCAGTCGGCGCAGTAAAGGCATTTACTAACGTCGAAGATTGGTTCTCCTGTATCGGGGTGGGCCTCAATGGCCCCCTCTTTACAGGCCTCGGAGCAGATGGTGCATCCCGTGCAGAGGTCCTGCTCCCACTCGGGGTCCACTACGCCCTGAAAACCGAGGTCCATCTCAACGGTCCTTGAGCAATCTATGGGACAGCCCGAAAAAGAGGTCTTGAACTTATGCGGCGTATTTGTTCCGAAGAACTTACCGTCCACCATGCGGGCCATCTTCTGCGCGTCTATAAGCCCGTTGGGGTTATACTCGCATCCGCCGCAGGCAGTGGGCACCCTTACACGGGGCCCGCATGAGGCCACTTTCTGACCTATCTTCTCAAGCTCGCCCACAAGGGCGTGAAAGTCCTTATAATCCACATATAGTATCTCAAGGGATTGGCGGTAGCTGAAGTGCACCACACCCTCTTTGCTGTATTTTTTTGCGAGCCTCGATATCTCCACGAGCTTGTCCGTAGTCATCCTGCCGCCGGGACAGCGGAGCCTTACGGTAAAGAGGTCCTTCTGGCGCTGCTTTATGAACCCCCCGGATTTGAGGTCGCCGAAGTTAACCTTACCGCTGAGGTTCTCAAGGTCAAGGTCTACCTTATGGCTCTTATCCTCTATGAAATGGTCCGTCATAAAAAAAACCTCCTTAAGAAAACCGCCCCTCTTAGAGGGAAAATTTTTATATTTCTTAAACCCTAATGATAACAGAAAGAGGGTCACTATTACAAGCCGAACCCGCCTCTCTACCGGGCAGCCCTTGTTATATTGCACAGGCCCTGCCGGTTAATCCTGCCCCGCGCCAATACTCTACGGGCCTCCCCCGATCACGCCCCGTCCCTTATTTTACCGCCGTCTTCCGCACGGAGCCGCCCTCAAGCAGGGCGTCGAACTCGGCAAGTTTAGCCTCTATTACAGGGGGCTCGGCGATTTTTCCCGCCAGGCACTCCTGAGTCTTAAGGCCGTTGCCCGTAATGGAGATGACTATGGACTCGTCACGGGGTATCCTGCCCTGCTCGATGAGTTTTTTAGTCACGCCCACGGTAACGCCGCCGGCTGTCTCGGCAAAAATGCCCTCTGTCTCGGCAAGGAGCTTCATGGCCTCGATTATCTCTTCATCTGAAACGTCCTCGGCCCAGCCATTGCTCTCCCTGATGGCCCTTGCGGAGTAAAAGCCGTCGGCCGGGTTGCCGATGGCAAGGGATTTGGCGATAGTATCGGGCATGACCGGACGGATGAGCTCGCTCTTTTCCTTAACAGCCGTTACTATGGGGGCGCATCCCGTTGCCTGCGCGCCGTATATCTTCGCCGGCGGAGAATCGACAAAACCAAGGGCCTTGAACTCCTTGAAGGCCTTCCATATCTTTGTGATGAGAGAGCCCCCGGCCATGGGCACAATAACGTGCTGCGGGAGCTTCCAGCCCAACTGCTCGGCTATCTCGTAGCCGAATGTCTTGGAGCCCTCGGCATAAAAGGGTCTGATGTTGATGTTTACAAAGGCCCATCCGTATTTGCCGCCTATCTCGCTGCAGAGCCTGTTCACCTCGTCATAGGTCCCCTTTATGCCCACGAGGTTAGTGCCGTAGATAAGGGTTCCCGTTATCTTGGTCTGCTCAAGGTCATAGGGTATGAAGACATAGCTATCAAGGCCGCAGGCCGCGGAGTTGGCGGCAACGGAGTTGGCCAGGTTGCCCGTTGAGGCGCAGGCGATGACGTCAAAGCCCATCTCTCTGGCCCTTGAGATGGCCACGGAGACCACCCTGTCCTTGAAAGAGAGGGTCGGGAAATTAACGGCGTCGTTCTTTATGTACAGTTCTTTAACGCCCAGGGCCTCGCCCAGGTTATAGGCCCTTACAAGGGGCGTAAATCCGGAGTTGTTGCCCACCGTGGGCTCGGCGTCTATGGGAAGCAACTCCCTGTATCTCCACATATTAGGGGCTCTGGTGGTAATGATGTCTCTGGTAATGGACTTGCCTATCTTCTCGTAATCATAGTCCACCTCAAGGGGCCCGAAACAGAACTCGCAGACATGGATCGGTTCCAGGGGATAGCGCTTCCCGCACTCCCTGCACTTTAATCCTTTCATGTACTTCATCTAGGTTTCTCCTGTGCCTGATACGTTAAAAACAGAAACTCGCCTTAAAGCCATCTCGAAAAACGAGCAAAAAAAAACTCTTCTTGGGATAAGAAGAGGGTCTCTTAGTTCTTCTTATCTTTCAGGGTTTTTGCAAACCCTGCTGGATTTAGCACCTGACATGCAGTGATGCACCGGTTGCTGTGGTTTCATCGGGCCAGTCCCTCCACCACTCTGGATAAGATATCCATTTATTCAATTGTGCTATGACAATAATATATCCTCACGGCCCTGTCAAGGGAATTTTTACAAAGTGTTACAGGGCGCGGTTAAAGAGAGCGTTTAAAGGTTATGATGCTCACCGTAAGGGAAACAAAGGAAAAACCCGCCAGAAAGAGCAGGTCGTTGCTTATGGCGTGCAGGCCGGCGCCCTTGAAAAGCACGGCCTTCAGGGCGTGCACCGAGTATGTCTCGGGGTTTACGCTGGCAAAGGCCTGCAGCCAGGGAGGAAAACTCTCAACAGGATATATGGCCCCGCTTGGAAAAAAGAATATGACATTGAGAAAACCGCCCATTATGCCCAGTATCCTCGGATGCGTGGCCCTGCCCATGACGAGGAACATAAGCCCCTGAAGCGAAAGCGCCGTCAGGACGAATATTGCCAGCACCGAGAGAAAACCCGTGATGGTAAGAAAGGTCCAGATTTGGAGCCCCGCCGTGAGGGTAGAGAGAAAGAGTACGATTACGGCAAGCACGGTGGTCACGAGGAGCCCGCTTATGACAAGAGAGACGACTATGTCGAGCCTTGTCAGCGGCGTAAGGAAGTAGCTCTCGTCAATACCGAGAAACCTGTCCATCACCACGTTGAAAACGCCCGTTGTCATGGCCCCGATGAATATGGCCATGATTACCACGCCGGGTATAAGGCCCTGGTCGTAATCTATCTTTCTGTAGGTGTTTATCGAGCGCACGATGACCTTGCCGCGCTCGGCGCGCATGGAGACAAAATCACCGTAAACATTGGCGACGGCGCCGCGGACGCTTCTCTCTATTGTGGCCGAGGGGATGGTCTCCACATTATCGAGAAAAAGACCTACAACGGCGGTCTCGCCGCGTAGCGCCCGTCTGGAAAAATCCCGCGGCAGGACCACGACGGCCTTGAAAAGGCCGTCTTTGAGGCCCTTCATGGCAGAGGCCTTGTCCGTTAAAGTAAGGACACGTATGGAGGCCGGGCCCTGGGCAATGGCGCGCAGGTTATCAATAACCGTCCTTGCGTACTCGCCGTTGTCCTGGTCCACCACGGCCACGGAAAGCCGCTTCAGTTCGCCCTGAAAGCTCGAACCCATTATGATGAGGTAGACAATGGGCATGGCTATGGAGACGGCTACCACAAATGGGTTGCGGATGAATTTTCTGAGGTCTCTTTCGAGGAGGGCGAATATGCGCTGCATGGGAGCCTGTATTCTTCTCTTATGGGAAATTAAGGGGGTTAAGGCACTATTGCCGCGAGGGCAGTCAGCTCATCTTGCCCGGCACGCCTGCGCCTAAGAAGTAGTTTACCTTCTTTGCCTTTTCTTCCCTTATGGACCTGCCCGTAAAATGTATAAAGACGTCCTCAAGGCTCTTCTCCTTAAGGGCCATTCTCGTAATGGACGCGCCGCGCGCTTTCAGCCCTTCAAGGAGGACCGGCAGGACCACTACGGCGTCCTTCACGTAGACGACAAAGTTATCATCGGATATGGTGCAGGTATCTACCATATCAAGGGACGAAATCCAGCGTTGGGCCTCATCAGGGGCAATGCCTCCAAGTCCGAGCTCAATAACGTCCTGGCTCGGTATCATGGCCTTGAGGCCGGGCACGGTATCAAGGGCCACGATATTGCCGTTATCTATAATGGCAACATGGTCGCAGAGCGACTCGGCCTCTTCCATGTAATGAGTGGTAAGAAGTACGGTCAGGCCGTCCTCGGCGCGAAACCTTCGCAGCAGATCCCAGACCACGTGCCTTGTCTGAGGGTCAAGTCCAAGGGTAGGTTCGTCAAGGATAAGGAGCGTGGGCATGTGCACAAGCCCGCGGGCTATCTCGAGCCTGCGCCTCATGCCGCCTGAGTATGAGGCCACAAGGTCGCCGGACCTTGCCGTAAGCCCCACCATTTCAAGCAACTCATCTATGCGCTCACGTCTTTTCCTTCCCCTCATGCCATAGAACCTGGCGTAGATATCAAGGACCTCTCTGGCCGTGAGGTCAAGGTCAGTGGTCATGGCCTGCGGGACGACGCCTATCTCCCGGCGCACTGCGCCGCGCGCCGAGACCACGTCAAAACCAGAGACACGTGCCTCGCCCCCTGTGGGCTTTATAAGGGTAGAGAGTATGCGTATAAGCGTTGTCTTTCCCGCGCCGTTAGGACCAAGAAGACCGAAAAAATCGCCGCTCGGCACAGAGAGGTTCACCCCGTCCAGCGCCTTTTTTTCGCCATAGAGCTTGGTAAGCCCCTTTGTCTCTATAACAGGGGTCATTTCACCGCCTTTAGCGGGGTTTTAATGCCCTTAGCCCCGCTCTCACCAAACAAAATCCTTACCTTGCAGGTCATGCCGGGTTTTAATAATCCCGCCGCGTCAGAGAGCCTCACCTTTATCCTGAAAGTCTTGATATCGTGAGAGACACGCACCACGTCTTTATGAGTGGCGAACTCTCCCATCTGCCCTATCTCGCTAACAACCGCCTTGAAGACCCTCGATGGGTTTGCTTCGGTCCAGACCTCGGCCCTGGCGCCAAGCCTTACACGGCCAAGCTCCGATTCTCCAACGTCGAGCCTTGCCCACATATCCGTAAGGTCATATATGGTATATATGGCCCGGCCCGGCACGGCCATCTCACCGGCCTCAAAGGCCTTGTAAGATACAACGCCGTCAATGGGGCTCTTAAGCTCCGCGTATGAGAGCCTTGTGCGAAGCACGGCCTCGGTTGCCTGGTCTTTAAAGCGCCTCGCCTTTTCCGCCGAGACCGCGGCCTCGGCCCTCTTTACGGCCACGCGTGCGTTACGGAGGCGCGCCTCTTCGGCCTTTAGCCCGGATTCCGCGGAGCTGAGGCTGGCCGCAGCCGAGTCATAGGATGCCTTTGCGCTGTCAAAGGCGCTCTTTGAGACAAATCCCTTCTTCACAAGGGTCCGGAGACGCTTGAACTCTTTTTCAGCGTCAATGGCAATGGATTTTACACGCAAGACCTCGGAGCGGGCAGATTCAACGGCGTAGCCTTCGGACTCTACGGCAACGCGGCGTATCTCCAGCTCAACGCGGGCCTCCTTGACGGCCTCGGCAGAGGCCGCCACCGTGGCTGAGGCCTCGGCCACAAGGGCCTTTAATTCCCTCGCGTCGAGCCTTACCACAACCTGCCCCGCGCTAACCCGTCCGCCTACCTTACAGCAGAGCCAATCTATGGACTCGGAAATCTTTGGCGAGAGCGCCACCTCCGTGGCCTCTATGGTGCCCGTGGCGGTAATGGAGTCTACCGACTCCCCGGGGCCCCTGCCCTTGAAATAGAAGACCACCGCCACAGCGATGCCGAGTAAGACAGCGATGGGAATGATTTTTTTCAAAACCTTCAAAAAAAGCACCTCTTATTTTAATGAATTGCTCTCAAAACCCCTGCCTGAAGTTTAAGGCTGAAGGCACAAAGAAATTGTCAAAGATAATAAACCGGCTTCGCAAAAAAAGCAGACCCTTTTTGACTCTCTTCCAAAGTAAGTAAGCACTTACTATATTACATCATGTCCCCCTTTTGTCAAGGTCTAAAAAAACGCCTGCGCCCTTCCGTTGTTTTGAGGTCAGGGACTTGACCCTGCCCCTGATTTATAGTATAAGAGATTCCTCCGGGGCCAATAGTCTCATATTTCCATGCGGGCGTGATTCAATGGTAGAATGGCAGCTTCCCAAGCTGCACACGTGGGTTCGATTCCCATCGCCCGCTCCATTTTTTCTCCCATAGACGCCAGAGACCGGAACCGCCGCTCAAATATCCTTGCAACTCGCTGAATATATGATATGTTTTTTATATATCCCTGTTCATCCGCACCCCATCTGATTTCCCCTGCAAGGAGGTAGTAATGTCTCCAACACGGACCAGAAACCTCATGAATTACATAGGCGGAAAGTGGAGCGCCTCGAAGGGCGAGTCCATTAAAAGCCTGAACCCGGCGGACACCTCCGAGATTGTGGCATTGGCTCCGGCATCCACAAAGGCCGAGGTAGACAGCGCCGTTGCGGCGGCCCGCGAGGCCTACGCATCCTGGCGCCTTACCCCGGCTCCGGTAAGAGGCGAGATTATTTTCAGGGCCGCCGAGATACTAAAAGGCGAGAAAGAAAAACTCGGCAGGCTCGTAACCCGCGAGATGGGAAAGATTATCTCCGAGGGGCTCGGCGATGTTCAGGAGGCCATTGACATGGCCTATTACATGGCCGGTGAAGGCAGGCGCCTTACCGGTGAGACAACGCCATCGGAACTGCCCTCAAAAGACTGCAAGACCTTCCGCGAGCCAATCGGGGTCTTTGCACTCATAACACCATGGAACTTTCCAACGGCCATACCCGCGTGGAAGATATTCCCGGCCCTCGTGGCTGGCAATACAGTGGTCTTCAAGCCCTCGAGTTATACCCCGGCCGCGGCCACACGCCTTGTTGAGATTATAGCCGAGGCGGGCCTTCCTGAAGGGGTGCTTAACCTTGTTCACGGAGGCGGCGATTCAGTTGGCGAGTACCTTGCCACACACCCCGACGTGGACGGCCTATCTTTTACGGGGTCTTCGGCGGTGGGTGAAAAACTCGCCCGCATGTGCGCGGGCCCTGACAAGACGGTCTCCTGCGAGATGGGCGGCAAGAACCCCATTATCATCATGAGTGACGCCAACCTTGAACTCGCCCTTGAGGGCGCGCTCTGGGGGGCCTTTGGAACCACGGGTCAAAGATGCACGGCGGCAAGCAGGCTCATCGTTCACAAAGAGGTCTATGAGCGCTTTCTTGATATGCTCATCACAGACTCCGCCGGGCTAACCGTGGGAGACGGGCTAAAGTCGGAAACCGATATAGGCCCCCTTATCAACGAGGCTCAACTGAAAAAAGCCCTCTCATACGTAAAGGTGGGTGCCGGCGAGGGAGCCACCCTCTCCCTTGGCGGAAAGGCCCTTACGGAAGGTAAGTACGAAAAAGGCTTTTTCATGGAGCCCACCATATTCAGCGGTGTTACGCCCTCCATGCGTATCGCCACTGAAGAGATCTTCGGCCCCATTGTTTCCGTCATAAAGGCGGAGTCCCTTGAAGATGCCATTGAAATAGCCAATAATGTTGAATACGGCCTATCCTCCGCCATTTACACTCAGGACGTTAACTCCTCTGCCGTCGCAGAGCGCGACCTCACCGCCGGCATAGTCTATATAAACGCCCCCACCATAGGCGCCGAGGTGCACCTGCCCTTTGGCGGCACGGGCCGGAGCGGCCTTGGCCACAAGGAGGCGGGCGGACGCGGCGGGGCCATTGATATGTTCTCCCGTGTGAAGGTGGTTTACAGGGATTTCAGCGGGGCGTTGCAGAAGGCGCAGATAGACTGAGCGCAAGAGCGCGCCTGATGCCATGCCCGGTGACGCCCCTTACCAGAGACGAAAAGGGCGTCAATTAATCTCTCCATCTTCGGTCATTCCAAAAAGCCGGGCCTACTGATTTTCCTGCATAAAGGCCCTTACCTTGCTGATGGAGGTCTCCTTCTCAACGGCATACTCAGGGGTGGCCGCGTCAATGAACCTCCGGTAATATGAGACGGCGCCTGCCATATCGCCCTTCTGTTCAAGTGTTATGGCCATGTTGTAAAGGGTCTCTACATGGCCGGGCTCCATGGACAAGACGATACTGTATTCTCTCAGGGCCTTATCGAGCAAGCCCTGTAAAAAGAATATATTCGCCAGATTATTATGCGCCTTTATACTATCCGGGTGGCTGACCAGTATCATCATATATTCTTTTGCCGCGAGTTTCATGAACCCCCTGTCAAAATAGATACCCGCGAGGCGTTCGCGCGCGTCAATGTCGCCGGGACTCGTCTCAAGAAACCTTTTATACTCAACCACGGCCTCATCGACACGGCCTTCCTCCGCAAGGGCGTTGGCAAGATTCCTTATCGTGGCATGAAGGCTGGAATCCAGCTTCAGGGTCGCCCTGAACTCTTTTATCGCCTTTTCAAAGAACCGCCTCTTCGCGTATTCCGCCCCAAGGTTGTTATGGGCCCTGGCCTTATCGGGACTCTTCTGAAGTATATCCTCATATAAAACTACGATATCCCGCCATACCATATTTCTCGCGTATGTGGCGGAGGCAAGGGGAAAAACAATGAGACAGAAGATTACAACCGCCGCCTTGGCAAAGGATGTCTTAAGGGCAAATCTTTCACGAACCATGGAAAACCCGTAGAGCACGGCCGTGCTAAAGGCAAAAAATATCCCTATGCCCGGAAGATAAACTCTGTGCTCATATATTACGTCTCTCAAGGGGGTAAAGAATTCCACGGCAAGGGCCAAATAGAACCAGAAAATACCCGAAGAGATAATAAGGAGGAAGGGGTTTTTTTTGGCCCTTGAGCGAAGGAAAAGATAAATGCCCGAAGATACGATGGCGATATTCGCAAGGAGGCTCAAGAGAACCTCGGGGGTCCAGAAGGTCTGGAATACCGGGTACTCATAGTCAAGGTTCTGGCCAACAGGGAAGACCATGAGCTTGAAATATGTAATGGTTACCCTTAACTGTGTAATCACGTAATTGTACTGCGGGATTTCTTTCAAGTCCAGGGGCACCGCAGAGGAGAAGCCGCCGCCACTGCCCCCGCCGGAGTGGAATATCATCCCGGTAATGGCCGTCCAGAAGAGGGACAGGGGTATGATGATGAGACAGAAGAGAAATGGCGCGAGATAGATTGCCCTCTTTTTCAGACCATCCCTGCCGGAAGAGGGAAAGTAGGCAAACTCAAAAAAGACCAGCATGAAGGGGAGCGTGAAACTTATCTCCTTCGTCTTCTGCGCGACTATGGCGAAGAGGAGTGAAAGGGCATAAAAAACAGCCCCCCGCCCCGTGCCCCTGAGAGTTTTCCACTTGAGATAAAAAACTATCGTCAGGAGATAAAAGAGGGTGGCAAGGGAGGTAAAACGCTGTGCGATGTAGGTTACGCCCTGTGTGTTTACGGGATGCACGGTAAAGATAAGGGCCGATAGAAGGGCAATGTACGGGGCCGTGCTTTTTTGTTCCGTGCCCGTAAAATTTCGAACAGCAGGCGTCATGAAGATATATTGCGCCAGCGTATAGACGAGTATCCCGTTCAGGATATGAATAGCGATATTTACAATATGATATCCCGGCAGGCTGAGTCCGCCCATACTGTAATTGAGGGCAAAGGTGAGGTACCCGAAATACCTCGGGCCGCCGGGGGGCCAGAAGTTGGAGAGGGCATGAACATAGGGGCTGTTGACTATTACATAGGGGTCGTCAAGGACAAAAGGGCTATTGAGGGTATTGGAGTAGACGAGGATGGCGGAAAAGGCTATCAAGAGGATGGCCGCTGCCCGTGCCCTGCCTTTCCACAACACAGGGCCAAAAGACTCTGCATCATCTCCCCTTACTTTTGACTCCATTGATAAAAACGCGCCTTATTTTAAGAAACCTTTATGATAATTCCACTAATTGCCAAGACCCCGGCCTGCGTTACGCAGTCTTTCGTAGCGGAATATTGATAATTTTATCATACTTACATTAATGCCGGTCCCAAGTCAAGACAGACTTGTTTTGGAAAAGCATGGCGGTTTCATCTTGATTGTGCCCATTTTTGCAGTAAGATTATCCGGCATGAGGCCGGATATCCATGGACGGGTCTCCAAGAGGTGGCACCTGTGATGTAAGGCCACGCGCCAGGGGCGGCAGGGGCCGCCGGGCGGCGAAGAGGGCCGTCTAAAGATATTTGCAAAAGCATTATCGCGGTGATATAATCGGCGGAAAACAAGCGTGGAGGTAGAAATGAGCTCAGTCAAGTTCACCGGCAGCGAGGTCATAGAGATGGCCTTGAAGATAGAAGAAAACGGCATGAAGTTCTACACCGACGCCTTCAAGGCCTCAAGAGACGAGAAGGTAAAGGCCCTCTTCAAGAATCTTGCCATTGAGGAAGCGCACCATATAAAGACTTTTTCAGCCATGAAAGACCTTGTGAAGGATGAATACGTAACCGAGGGTTTTGACCCCTATATTACAGAGGCATCGGAGTACCTGCGCTCCATGGCGGACTCCGAGGTCTTCAAGAGCCCCGGAGACGGCGCCCTCTTTGCCGGAGAGATAACCAACCCTGCAGAGGTGCTCGACTTTGCCATTGGCATGGAAAAAGATTCAATCGTCTTTTACAACGAGTATGAGAAGGTCATCGTGGAAAAAGACAGACCAGTCCTCACGGCCCTCATAGAGCAGGAAAAAGAGCACCTTGGAAAACTCGAAGAGCTGAGAAAAGAATTCGATTAGCCCCCTTGACGGCAAAAAAACTCAGGAGTTTAAAAAACCCATGACAGAATATGTAAAGACATATCACTGCCCCAACTGCGACGGGCTTGCCAGCGGCAGGGGTCACCTTTGCCACCCAAGGGCCGAGGCTCTGCCCTTTACCTGTGAGTTTTGCGGCAAGACCGTGGATGACGCCCGCCATGTATGCGGCTCCATGCTCGACAAAATCGAGTACATCTGCAAAAAATGCGGAAGGCTGGCCATATACGATTCCATGCTCTGCGAGCCCGTTCCCGTAGACGCGGACTGACCCTTTCCAATCCTCTTTTAATCGCTCGAAAAAATAGACAAGGGACTGAAAAAAAGTGGCCGACTCGGAAAAACATATAAAAAAAGCCCGAAAATTCCTCACCACGGCCCTTGTCTTTCACACGCCCATCAAGGCCGTCTCAGCCCACGGGGTCTATGTCGAGGCCTCAGACGGCAGGACCTACATGGACCTTGCCGCAGGACTTGCCGCCTCTAACGTAGGGCACGCGCACCCCGATGTTGTCCACGCCGCCGCAGGACAGGCCGAAAAACTAATCCATTCGGGCTGTATATTCTATTACGACAGCATACTTGACCTTGCCGAGAGGCTGGCCTCCATAACCCCGAAAGGCATTGAGTCGTTTTTCTTCTCAAACAGCGGGGCCGAGGCCGTTGAGGGGGCCATAAAGCTCGCCAAAATCGCCACGGGCCGTCAGGGCGTAATCGCCTTTCTCGGCGGTTTTCACGGCAGGACCTACGGGGCCATGACGCTTACCACATCGAGCGCGAGATACAGAAAGGGTTATCATCCCCTTGTTCCCGGCGTTTATCACGCCCCATACCCATACTGCTTCCGCTGTCCCCTTGGACAAAGGCAAAACAGATGCTCCATGGAGTGCATCGGGTACCTTGAGACCATGCTCAGGAGGCAGATCACCCCTTCCGAGGTGGCCTGCATGATAATAGAGCCCGTGCTCGGCGAGGGCGGGTACTGCCCGGCGCCGGAGGGTTTTCTCCATAAATTAAGAGAGATATGCGATTCTCACGGCATACTCCTCATATTCGACGAGGTTCAGAGCGGTTTTGGAAGGACTGGCAAGTGGTTCGCCTCCGAGGCCTACGGCGTATCGCCGGACATCCTCACCATGGCAAAGGGCATTGCCTCCGGCTTTCCGCTTTCTGCCGTAGGGGCCTCAAGAAAACTCATGCGGAAATGGCCTCCCGGGGCCCACGGCACCACCTTCGGCGGTAATCCCGTGGCCTGCGCGGCTTCCCTTGCCACCATTGATGTAATCGAAAATAAAAGGCTTCTTCAGAACGCTGAAAGGCTTGGCCGGGTTGCCCTAAGGGAGCTTAAAAAAATAGCGCGTAACCATGCCTGCATGGGCGACGTACGGGGCATGGGCCTTATGATAGGCGTGGAATTTATCAAGGCCGACGGCTCCGCCGACCCTGCGCGCCTTGAAAAGGTCATGGCCAGGTGCCTTGAGAGGGGCCTTATCATCATTGATTGCGGCGTAGACAAGAACGTAGCCCGCCTCATACCGCCCCTGAACATCACGCGCGATGAGTTGATGAGCGCCATCCGTATCTTCGAGGAGGCCCTCGCTTGAGCACAGGGGAGCCGGGTTGGGCCGGGGGCGCAGGCACGGCGCAATGGCATTCTTCGCGGGCCTTTTTTACGGTAGCCATCGCTGTCATTGTCCTTCTGGCCTCGGCAACCCTTGATTTTATCCCCGCTTCCATACACCTTACGGGCCTTCTATCCAGTCTCGCAGAATTTTTCAGCCTCCTTGGCAACGGCGGTCTTCTCATACCTCTGGCCCTGATACTCTTCGGCCTGGGCCGGTATCTTAAACGTGATTGCCTGAAATTAACTGGAAGGGATTCCCTCTACGCCGTGCTCCTCTCCGGCGGTGTGGCGCAGATAATCAAGGCCGTATTCGAGAGGCCCCGGCCAACGCATGTGGCCGGCTACGTGCTCCATGCCATCGAGCATCCCTCATTCTTCGATCTCACCGGAAGGTTCAATTCCTTTCCCTCCGGACATACGGCAACGGCATTTGCCCTTGCCGCTGTAATCGCAAGACGCTACCCGCGCCTGCGCCTGCCCCTTTACGCTCTGGCCTCCCTTATAGCCCTCTCAAGGATAGCCCTTGGCTCGCACTATCCCTCGGATATCGTGGGCGGGGCCATCGTTGGAATTGCCGTTGGCTGGCTCCTCACATCGGGCGGACCCATGGCAATGCGAAAAAGAAGGTGGGCCATGGCTGGGCTGACCTTGCTTGTATTATCCATATGCTTTTTCAAACTCGGCGGCTACCTTGTCTTCGATGTGGACGAGGCGGTCTTTTCCGAGGCCTCACGGGAGATGGTGGTCACAGGCGACGTTATTACGCCCACATACAACTTCGAGCCCCGGTACGATAAGCCCATACTCTTTTACTGGGCCATGTCCGGGGCCTTTAAGATGTTCGGCATCTCGGAGTTCTCGGCGAGGTTTCCCTCGGCCGGGCTCGGCGTCCTTCTTGTCCTTACCACATTTGTCTTTGTAAGACGCTTCAAGGGCTTCAGGGCGGCCCTATGGTCGTGCCTCGCGCTTTTATTGAATATCGAGTTCTTCGTGTACTCGCACTCCGCCGTAACAGACATGACCCTGGCCTTTTTTATCTCCGGTGCGCTTTTTTCCGCCTATGGGGCCATAAAAACAGGGGATAAGAGGCTCTATATAGCATTCTGGGCATCATCGGCGCTGGCCATGCTTACAAAAGGGGCCATTGGCCTGCTCTTTCCCCTCTCCATTTCCCTGCTATATCTCTTTATAAAAAAAGACATGCCCGCCATCAAGAGGCTCCTGAACCCGCTTTATATCCTCCTGTTTCTCTTAATAGCCATGCCCTGGTTCCTCCTTGAATACCATGCGCAGGGCTGGGAGTTCTTTGACGCCTTTATTATAAAGCACCATATACACCGCTTTACGGGCGTCATCTCAAGCCACGGCGGGCCGCCCTACTTTTATGTACTCATACTCCTCGCCGGCTTTTTCCCCTGGGTAGTCCATCTGCCCGAAGCCGTAATAAAGGGCTTTAAAGAAATAGGTAAACATACCGAAAATAATGATATATTTTTATTCACCTCTATCTGGTTTTTATTTATATTCATATTCTTTTCCATCTCCAGAACCAAGCTTCCCAACTATATCTTTCCGGCCATACCTGCCTGTTCCGTACTTGTTGGTCTTCTTATATCAGAGAGTATTGAGCAAGGCAGAGCCAAGAAGTTCGGCGCTGTCGCCATGGCCGTGCTCTCCTTTATTCTCTCTACTGCGGCCTTCATAACCCCCCATCTTGGTCTAAAAATGGAGATACCCATGCCCCCGGTTCTCTTTACGGGCCTTGGCGTTATTTTCCTTCTAACAGGTATCTTCGCCATATTTTCCATCTCAAACCCCGGAAAATACACACCCTTTATAGCCGCCGTGGCCGTGGCTCTCCTCGTTTTTTTACGCCTTGAGGCCATACCTCCGGTAAACTCCTTCATGCAGCGCGACCTCTATGAGTACGCAAAATACGCTAAAAACGCCGGAGCCGGGTCCGCCCTTGCCACCTATGAGATAAACCAGCCCTCTATCGCCTTTTATTACGCAGGTAAAAAGATTCTGAAGCTGGAGGGGGATTCACTTGATAAACTGCCCGTAGACGAGGAGAAGAGGTTATTTATCATTACAAAAAAAGAGCGCGTAGCCGAGCTTGAGGCAGGGAGGGGTTTCAAGACCATCGCCCGGGGCAATGAATTCGCCCTTATGAGCGAGAGGGACGGCTACCTGCCGTTCAAATAGATATGAAGGGGCCCTGCCCACCTCCCCTTTGCTCCTTCCTTGATTTTCACTTTCAATAGGGCTATCCTTTCAGTATGAAGAAAAAAATAATCATCATGGGAGCCGCGGGAAGAGATTTTCATAACTTTAACATGGTCTTCAGGGAAGACCCCGATTATGATGTAGCGGCCTTCACGGCAACGCAGATTCCATTTATTGAGACAAGGACATACTCAGGCGAGCTTGCAGGCCCCCTCTATCCTGAGGGCATCCCCATATATCCCGAAGAGAGGCTCCCTGAACTTATAAAAAAACATGGCATTGATGAGGTTGTCTTTTCGTACAGCGACATCTCCTATAAAGAGCTGATGCAAAAGGCCTCACTCGTAAACTCGCTTGGGCCAGACTTCGTGCTCCTCGGCGCCGAAAAATCCATGATTCCCTCCAGACTTCCCCTTATCTCCATATGCGCTGTGCGCACGGGGTGCGGGAAAAGCGCATTGACCCGCTTTGTAGCCCGTATAATAAAAAAGGCGGGGCTGCGCCCCGTGGCCATACGCCACCCCATGCCATACGGAGAGCTTAACAGGCAGAGGAGCGTTCAGCGCTTTGCCTCCCTTGAAGATATAAAACGAGAAAAATGCACCATCGAGGAGATGGAAGAGTATGAACCCCTTGTGGCCGAGGGGTTCGTTGTATACGCAGGTATTGACTACGATGCCATACTTCATGAAGCCGAGAAGGAGGCCGATGTCATAATATGGGACGGCGGGAATAATGATACGCCTTTCTATAAATCCGACCTTGAGATTACCGTGGCAGACCCCCTGCGGCCAGGTGATGAAAGGGGCTACTACCCCGGCGAGACAAACGTAAGGCGCTCCCATTGCGTTATCATAAACAAGGCCCGTTCCGCTGACGAGGCCGCCTTAACCGCCGTTGAGCAGAGCGTGAGAGAGATAAACCCAACGGCCCGAATAATAAAAACCGCCTTTCACCTTGAGGTGGCCGGGGAACTTGCAGAGGGAAAAAAGGTCCTTGTAATAGAAGACGGCCCCACGCTCACGCACGGAGGCATGGCCTTTGGAGCGGGGGGCGCGGCCTGCGCAAAATTCGGTTGGAGACCCGTAGACGCCCGCGCCTTTGCCCGCGGCTCCATAAAGGATACCTTTGATAAATACCCCCGCATCAAAAACCTCCTTCCCGCCGTAGGATACTCCGCCGGGCAGGTCCGCGACCTTGGCGACACGATAAACGCCACACCCTGCGACGCCGTGCTTATCGCCACGCCCATAGACCTCTCAAGGATTATCGATATAAAAAAACCGGCCCTGAGGGTCACATACGAGATAGAGGACTTTCAAAAACCCGGCCTTGATGCCCTTATACGGCAATTCCTTGATACCCGGGCCAGGGGAGGCTCATGAAGGGTTTTACGAGCTACCTAGCCCATAGATACATCGCCGGCACTGAGCGCGGTGACGCCATAAGGGTATGCACGGAACTGAACGAAGCCGGCCTTGCCGCCACAATAGACGTGCTCGGCGAGGGCGTTACAGATGAAAAGCACGCGCGGGACGCGGTTTCCGAATACCTGGCCCTCCTTGAGGACATTCAGAGCACCGGCATTGACGCAAGCATTTCATTAAAACTTACGCACCTGGGCCTTGATATCTCCCCTAAATTAACGGAAGACAACCTCCGTAAAATACTCAGAAAGGCCCGCGCGCTTAATATATTTACCCGCCTTGACATGGAACGCTCCAAATACACGAATGATACCATTGATATATTCCTGAAACTCCATGAGGATTTTCCCGCAACCGGCATCGCCATTCAGAGCGCGCTAATAAGGAGCGGTGAGGACATACATCGGCTCATGGAGGCCCGCGCGAGCGTGCGCCTTGTGAAGGGCGCGTACATGGAGCCCCCGGGAGTGGCCTTTCAGGAAAAAAAACTCGTTGACGTCAATTACCTTACCCTTATGGAGACCCTGCTCCTGAAAGGCCACATCCCGGCAATAGCCACACACGACGAGGCAATGATAGACAGGGCCAAAGACCTTGCAATGGATCATAATATCGGGAAAGACTGCTTTGAGTTTCAGATGCTCCTGGGCATAAAACGGAAACTGCAAAAGGCCCTCAAGGAAGAGGGCTTCAAGGTAAGGGTATATGTACCCTATGGAAAAGACTGGTTCGCCTATGTCCTCAGGCGTCTCAAGGAGAGAAAAGAGAATATCTACTTTGTCGTAAGAAACCTGCTGGATTAATCACGCCTTCTTATAAGACGCCGACAATGAAAAAGAAGGGACTGGGCCAAAAACAAGAAAAGATTAATAAGGTTTTTTTTGGGGGGGGGACCGAGCGGCCGGTTAATTAGAGCCGCACTCTTCCGGCGAGCCCTTTATCTTCAGTATTGTATGCAGGAGGGCGGGCATTACCACGGTAAGGTTTTCCCGCACCGCGCGGGGACTTCCCGGTAGATTTATTATAAGAGAAGAGCCTCGCGTCCCGCAGAGGGCGCGTGAGATCATGGCATAAGGCGTTTTTTTCAGGCTCTCCATACGCATGGCCTCGCTCATCCCCGGCAGTTCCCTCTCAAGGACCGCCCTTGTGGCCTCAGGCGTAACATCCCGCGGCGTTACACCGGTGCCGCCCGTGGTAATGACAAGGTCTATGCCAAGCTCATCCACATAATGGATAAGTTTTGCGCTAATAAGCGGAACCTCGTCGGCCACTATGTCACGGGCCGCAATCAGCGCGGGAAGGTCTATTATCTGGGCCTCTATCTCCGGGCCGCTTAAGTCCTCTCTCTCACCGGCGCAGCCCTTATCGCTTATTGTGAGTATCGCCGCTCTTATGATGGTCTTGTCATCCATATTCAAGGGGTATCCGAGACCCATACATCGCCCTCGGCCGTGGTCTCGCTCTTCCAAATGGGGGTGGTGCGCTTCACCTCCGTAATGGCCCACTCGCAGGCCATAAAGGCGTCATTACGATGGGCCGAGGCCGCGACGATGATGACTATGTCCTCGCCTATGGCGATTGGGCCTACCCTGTGCACTATGGCCATCTCCATGATATTGAAGTTATCAAGGGCGCGCCTGCGGATGTCCGTGAGCTTTTTCTCGGCCATGCCGGGATAGTGCTCGAAGTCGAGACCCTTTATCTCCACACCCCTGGAAAGGTCTCTCGCCGTGCCGATAAAATGCACAAGGGCGCCTATGCCCGTAGAGGACTTCTTAACTTCCTCGTGCACTTCCTCCATGGAAAAGGGGGCCTCCTGAATCCTCACAAGATTACTCATATCTCCGCCCTGACATGTTGTTTTTAAATAATATTATCCGCCTGAAAATGGCGGCAAAAGTCCCACCACGTCTCCGTCCGCCACAAGCTCGTCGTCAAGGGCGAACTCCTCGTTCACGGAGACGAGCAGGCTCCTTCCCTCAAGCACAGGAGCGAGCGCAGGGATATCGCGGCCCAGCATCTGCTTGAGCTCAAGCACTGTTATTGGCTCGGCAAGCACGTACTCCTTGCGGGGCGTACCTGCGAGCCTCTTGAGCATGGCGAAAAACCTTACCTCAATCATCTGAGCCTGATTTTCATGTAAACCTGTTTTGCTTACGGCTCTATCATGGAGAGGCCGTAAAATCTGTTATTGCCGGCATAGAGTAAAAAGAGGGGGGAAGAGATTCCTCTGCCGTTACTTCACTTTCTCTTCAAAAGTCCCGTTAAGCTCGATGATATCACGTCTTGCGGCTTTTGAAAAGAGCGCGGTAAAGGAATCTCCATCTGCGGGGAATTGTGCGGAGCCATAGTAGGCCGTGAGGTTTTCTTCAAGGAAGGATCTATTGAGGAGGGGATTGTCTTTTATGGCGTCGGTGATGGCCTTGAGAACACGCCTCACCCCGCCGCCAGTCTCCGGATAAAGCAGTCCAAAGACATCATCGCTAAGCCTTACCACATAGTCGAAGTTTCTCGTCTCATCGCGGATAATATCAAAGAACTTCGCCGTCATGGCCTTCATCTTGTTCTTTGATATCTTTTCCGGCCCTATGATTCGGAGGGTAGAGAGCACAAAGCTTTTATCCTGCCGCCTCGCCCTGTTCAGCTCCTGGTCTACCTTTATCTCAAGGGCCTCCATTGGAGAGGTCTCATGGGCATTTTTCTCATCTTCCGGCTCGGCCGGTGTTCTGAATATTGTCGCCTCAAGGGCCCTTCCGGCAAAGAGCAGGAACCTCTGGAGTATATCGGCGTCATCATCGGAAAAAGCGCCGCAGTACTGTGTCTCTTCGTAGGTCTTGTGAAAGAGGGTCAAGACTCCTTTTATCTCATTATTTACATAGATGGGCACTGAAAATACGCATTTAATAAGCGGCGAAGCCTCTTCTGAGAACTCCCTTGACACGGGCTCCTTCTTACGCAGGACCTCAAGGACCGTCTCCTTCTCGATATAATGGAGTTCCTGCCTGAGGCCGCTGTCATCAAGTCCGTATGAGGCCACTGTCTGATACCGTTTGTCTCCCTGCTCGAGCCTCAAAAGCGCGCCGTCCGCCGCGATGGCGTTAGCGGCCTTGCTGGCAATGAGCCGTTTAAGCTTTGCCGGTTCCGAGACAATTATAAGGTCAAGGCCGAGGTCGTCTATGCTCGATACCTTCTTGCCCCAGCGGTTGTCTCTCTCGGACTCCATGGACCTGTAGATACTCTGTGCGACAAGTGTCCTGATATCCTTGAGAAATGACTCATGGTACGTGGAAAGTCCCTGTGAAGAGACCACCTGCCCGCTAAGCGTACCTACAAAACGATTATTGCAGACCATGGGCAGGGAGATATAGAGTTTTTTAATTATATCCTCCTCGGTCCTGTCCACGAGAAAGACGTCTTTTTTAGTATCCATGGCAAAACCCTCTATGCCGTGGCCTTGCCTGATGCCGCCAAAGAGACCGAGCCCGCCGGTGCCGCCCGCGCTCGATGCCTTTAGTATAAGGCTTCTGGTCTTGTCATTATAGAGGTACAACAGGCATGTCAGCCCCGGCACCTCGCTGGCTATCCTCTTTGCTATTGCCCCAAGGCTCTTATCTCCCGATGTCCCGGAAGATACCATCCCGTCAATCTCCTTCCAGAACGAGAACTTTGCCGCATCTGCGCGGATGCCCTCATACTCAAGGGATTTATGGATGACCTCGGCGGCCAGTAAGGCGAAGCCCGATAGGAACTTCAGGTCCTCATCGGAATAGAGGTGGGCTGACTCGCTGGAGCTCACGTTTATCACCCCGAAGACCTTGTTATCGACTTTAAGAGGCACACTCATGGCGCTCTTGGCGTCGTCTCTCTCCATTGGTCTCACATATTCGCCGGGGTTGGCCCTGCCGGATATGATAACCGCCCTGTCATGCTTTACCACGTAGCCGGAGACGCCTGAGCCTATGGGCACGCGAATCTTTCTAATAACCTCTTCATCCATGCCGCTGGCGGCCTCTACACGGAGGTTGTTCCCGGTCTCATCAAGAAGCATTATGGAGGCGCGCTGGGCCCCTGTGAACTCTATAACGAGCTTTAATATTACGGAGGTCAATTCTTTTCTGTCAGTAATCAGGTAAAGAGAATCAACTATCTCTCTAAGGGAAGTAAATATGGTGTCCCTGTTGCCGCCTTCGCTGTCCTCCTCAAAGGACCCACGCACAAGCCACAGGAGCCTCGCGCTCAGAGGACCGAGCCTTTCCATGTTGATAAAACAGGGGGACTTAAGAAATTCCGAGCTGACGCTGTCCTGAACGGCGTCTATGATTGTATTCACAGAGGTATCGGCCTTTATATCCTCAAGGTCATGGGTGGTCCTGATATTAAGCCTGGGCGAGAGCCTGTACCCGAGCTCATCGAGCTTGAATATCATGGCATCCCTGTTGGTGTCGGCGATTATCCTTATATCCGTATCCTTGTCGGCAAGGAGCACGGGAAGGAGTTTCAAGGCATCTTTGTTGGCGCCTATTATGGCGACGTGTTTCTTGCCCATCTCTATATCCTCTCCAGTATATCGAGTTCAAGAAGCTTGTTAATAAGGCTAACCGAATCGCCTGCGAAGTCCACAGGGCCTTTGCCCTCGGAACCGCATGCAAATCCGCCGCCCTTTTCGCCGAGTATGGCTGTAAAGGCGTCTTCATCTATGGACTGCTCCTGTGAAAGCGCGTCGGGCTCTACCTCGAACTCGCCCTCTTTCCATCGCAAAAGCTCTTTCAGGGCCTCGGGGCCCTCCATGTTTCTGTACTGGGCGTGTACCACGGCCCCGTCACATATATAAATATGGCCGAAACCAAGCGGCGAGGTAAGATGAACGGCCGCCGTCTTGTGCTCGTTGACGAATATATTTAGGATGTCTCTTGGTCTTATATCGGCAAGCCTGCCCTTTACACTCATTGTATCCTCTTTAAATGACTATCTTTATTTCGCGCTGTCCTCTTAAAACGCGATCTTATAACAAAATCGTGCTTATTAAGAGAAGCAAAAGCTGTGCCAAAATCAACCTATTGATTTATATAGACTTTTTACAAAGAGAGTCCGGATAAAGACGCACTTTTTTCATAGTTCCGTAACTTTTGTCATATCCGCGTCAGGCAATAGCGCGCAGTACGCCGGGGAGATAACGAGTTTACCATGGGCAAAAGGGAGAGAAAAAACCAGGCGCAGAGGGAGCGTTTTCACATGGGGCGGGGACGGAGAATCACTAAGAGAGCAACCTGCGGGCTACTCTCTAATCTGCCCCTCGCCGTAGACGATGAATTTGCGTGTCGTAAGCTCTTCAAGGCCCATGGGGCCAAAGGCGTGTATCTTGGTAGTGGATATGCCTATCTCGGCGCCCAGACCAAGCTCGAAACCATCGGAGAACCTTGTAGAGGCGTTAACCATTACGGTAGAGGAGTTCACCTCGCGGAGAAACCTCTGCGCGTTGGCGTAGCTCTTGGTAACAATAGACTCGGTATGCAAAGAGCCGTATTTTTCTATATGCGAGACTGCCTCGCTGAAGCCATCCACTACCCGTACGGCGAGCACAAGGTCAAGATACTCCCGTGCCCAGTCTTCTTCGTCGGCCTCTTTTATATTGCCAAGTATGCGGACGGTCTCCGCGCATCCGCGCACCTCCACGCCTGCGCCCTTGAGCCTCTGGTAAAAGGGCGGCAGAAACTCGTCCGCAACGGCCCTGTGGACAAGAAGTGTCTCCAGTGCGTTGCAGACCCCGGGACGGGATACCTTGGCATTGAAGGCGATGTTCGAGGCCATATCCATATCAGCGAACTCGTCTACATAGACATGGCAGACGCCCTTGTAGTGTTTTATTACTGGTATCTTGGAGTTCTCCACCACAAAGCGTATAAGCCCCTCCCCTCCCCTTGGGATTATAACATCTATATAGTCTTCGAGCTTGAGCATGGCAAGGACGGCCTCTCTATCTGTTGTTGAGACAACCTGAATAGCCGCCTCTGCCACACCGGAGCGCGCGCAGGCCTCATGGAGTATTTTCGCTATGGCAAGGTTGGAGTGAATGGCCTCGGAGCCGCCGCGAAGCACAACGGCGTTGCCGGATTTAAGGCAGAGGGCCGCGGCGTCGCTCGTCACATTGGGACGCGATTCGTATATTATGCCCACCACGCCCAGGGGGATGCGCTGTTTTCCCACAACCAGACCATTGGGTCTCTTCCACATGCCCGTAACCTCTCCCACGGGGTCCGGCAGGGCCGCGACTTCACGGAGCCCCTCCGCCATGGAGGCTATGACCTTATCGGAGAGCCTGAGCCTCTCGATCATGGCCGTGGAAAGGCCCTTTTCCCTCCCCGCCACAAGGTCTTTTTCGTTCTCTGCCTGCAAAAAGGCGGCGTTCTTTTCAATACCCTCGGCCATGGCGGCAAGGGCGTTGTTTTTTACCTTTGTTCCGAGCCTGGCCACAAGGCGGCCCGCCTCTCTGGCCCTCCGGCCCAGCTCTGTAAACTCATCTGCCATGCTCATAGACCTCTACCCCCTGTACTTGTAAAAATCTCTTAAAGCACGACAAGGTTATCCCTGTGGATTACCTCATCGTACACCTTGTAGCCGAGTTGCTCCTCAATATCCCGGCTCTGGAAGCCCTTGATGCGTTTAATCTCTTCGGAGCTGTAATTGGTAAGCCCTCTTGCGAACTCCATGCCCTTTGTATCGACGCAGTGAATTACCTCACCCGTCTCAAAGGCGCCGTCCACTTCCAGAATACCCGATGGCAGAAGGCTCTTTTTGCCGTCAAGGAGGGCCTTTCTTGCGCCCTCGTCTACCGTAACCCTGCCGGTTGGGCGCGAAGAAAAGGCTATCCAGTGTTTTCTGCTCGTAAGCTTGTGCTCCGCGGGCATGAAAAACGTGCCAATGGAGCCGCCTGTAAATATTTTGGTGATAACATTATCGTCAAGGCCGCTGGCAACTATTGTGGCAACGCCGAAGTGGGCGGCCATCCTGGCCGCCAGGGTCTTGGACCTCATGCCGCCCGACCCAAGGGGTCCGGCCCCTTTACACGTGGCGTCAGGACACAACTTGTCTACATCAGGCACAAGGGGTATCCTTTGCGCATTCGGATCGCCACGGGGATCTCTATCATAGAGGCCGTCTATGTCCGTGAGTATTATGAGGATGTCGGCGTTCACGAGGTTGGTGACAAGGGCCGAGAGCTCGTCGTTATCGCCGAGTTTTATCTCTTCGGTTGCAACGGTATCATTCTCGTTTATTACCGGGACAAGGCCCATCCTCAATAGTGTAAGGACAGTATTGCGGGCGTTAAGAAACCTCTTGCGGTCTCTAAAATCATCATGAGTAAGAAGGACCTGCCCCATAAGGAGCTCTGCCTCTGAAAAAGCCTTCTTGTAGTTGAACATGAGGTTCAGCTGGCCCGCCGAGGCAACGGCCTGCGTTTCGGGTATGGTGGCCGGCCGTTCCGAGAGGCCAAGGGCCTTCATTCCAAGGGCAACGGCGCCGCTGCTTACGATGACCACTTCCCTGCCCTCTGCCTTAAGGAGTCCTGCGTCCCTTGCGACCCTGTTGAAGATATTTTTATCCCCGGCAAGTACGGCGCTGCCTATCTTTACGACAACACGTCTTGCCCCGTTAAGAAGACTCTTCCTCGTCAACATGGCCTTGCCTTCCATCAGAAGACCTCCCCCTCTCTCTCTTCCGTAGAGCCGTGCCTCTTCATCCGGTCAAGTTCAAAGGCTACGAATTTCATCAATTCGTCAAGACCGCGGCCCGTTACTGCTGATATGGAAAAAACCTTTATACCCGAAGAACGGAAAAAACGCAAGAGTTCCTCTTCGCGCTCCTTTGTCTCCGTAATGTCCGTCTTGTTGAGGACAACGACCTGAGGCCGCTTTGCGAGGTCCGCGTCAAAGGCCGCAAGTTCCCTGTTTATCATCTTATAGTCCTCACGGGGGTCCCTGCCTGTAAAGGGCGAAAGGTCAAGGAGATGGAGGAGAAAACTCGTCCGCTCCACGTGTTTCAAAAAGCGTATTCCAAGGCCCTTTCCGCTATGGGCCCCCTCGACAAGGCCGGGTATGTCCACTATCACGAACTCGGAAAAGTTACTGCGCTTGACTACGCCGAGCTTTGGCGTAAGGGTGGTAAAGGGGTAGTCCGCTATCCTCGGCTTTGCCGCGGAGACTCGTGAGATGAGTGTGGATTTGCCGGCGTTGGGCATGCCTATGATGGCCACATCCGCAAGGAGCTTGAGCTCAAGCCTTATCTCCATCTCCACGCCCTCCTCGCCGGGCTGTGCGAATTTCGGGGCCTGGTATCTCGAACTCTTGAAGTGTGCGTTGCCCTTGCCGCCGCGTCCGCCGCGCAGAAGCCGCACCTCATCGTCGAGCTTAGTAATATCGGCGATTACCGCGCCTGAAGCGGCGTCTATAATCAGAGTGCCGCGCGGCACATGTATTGATATGTCCTCGCCTTTTTTGCCTGTCTTGAGGGCGCCGGAGCCGTTTTTGCCCGAATCGGCCTCGTAGCTGCGTTTATAGCGAAAATCAAGTAGGCTCGCCAGGTTGGCGTCGGCACGCAGGAGGACATCTCCGCCCCTGCCTCCGTCTCCGCCGTCAGGACCGCCCCGGGGCACGAATTTTTCACGGCGAAAGCTCACGCATCCGCTTCCGCCGTCTCCGGACCTTATTGTAATAGTGGCTTCGTCTATAAATCTCATATAAAAAAAAGGGCGGGATATAAGAGGCCCTGAATCTCCTCTAACTCCGCCCTGCACTCCTCTTGGTTTGCCTTTTAGCTCGCCCCTACGCCCCGCTCTCCCGCTGGTTCGCAAGAACCCCGGCGCCGGTCTCATGCCCCGGCTCTTTTAACTTCAGCCCTGTCCCCCCTGATACGCCCCTGACCTTTAATGAGCCCCTACTGGCCGGGAAGGATGTTGACGAACTTTTTTTTGCCCTTGTCAACGAACTGAACAACACCGTTAACACGGGCAAAAAGGGTGTAGTCTCTGCCCATGCCCACGTTATCTCCGGGATGCACCCTTGTGCCGAGCTGTCTTATTATGATGGAACCGGCCGGAACCGTCTCTCCGGAGAAGCGCTTCACGCCCCTTCTCTGGCCGTTGCTGTCTCTGCCGTTTCTTGAGCTTCCGCCCGCTTTTTTATGAGCCACTTTTGCAGCCTCCCTCGAATTAGTACTTAATTTCCGCTATCTTTATGCCCGTATAATCCTGCCTGTGGCCCTGCTTTTTCTTATAGCCTTTTCTTCTCTTCTTCTTGAAGACGATGACTTTTTTGCCCCTTCCATGGGCCAATATCTCGGCCTTGACGCTGGCCCCTTCTACCGTAGGGGTGCCGAGTTTTATGTCCTGCCCCTCCCCCACGGCGAGGACTTCTTCAAGGTTGATAGTAGCGCCAACCTGACCTTCAAGTTTTTCAACCCTCAGGGTATCGCCTTCTGTAATGGTATACTGTTTGCCGCCTGTCTTGACTACCGCTTTCATGGTCATGCCTCCGTTATTATTGGAATATTAAATATTATTTCATTTATGCCGGGGTGTCAAGGGGTTTTTAGGTTTTTTTGACCTATCTTCCCGAAGGAGGCAATGCCATGGAAGATACTGGTAGAGGGGCGGACGTGAGAGGAGCGACAAGAAGGTGAGAAATTAAATTTCTTCCCCTTATCGTAACAATGATTTGTCGGGCTGTGCGCTCCGCTTCACCAATCTGCAAGCCCCTGCCCCCTCTTCTACTGCCCCACATAAGGCATGGGCAGACGGACCCATATGGGCATGTGGTCGCTCACATCGTATTCAAACCTGGCATAGAGCGCTTTTCTCTCTTTACTCGATAGATCTTTTAGCGATTTCCCGTGGAGCGCCTCGGCAAAGAGGTCAACAAAGTTGAAAACCCCGAAGTCGAACTCTCCCGGCGTCTGTCCGGCCGTATCGTTCTTCTTATCGTCAGGCAGGCGCTTATCGTGACTGAAGAGGGCTATCTGGTCATAGGTCTGGTTCTTGCGGGCGTTTGTGCGAAAAACGGTATCATTGCCCGGATGAACATCGAGAAAGGGGAAATTTACCTTTGCGGCTTTATGATATTTAAGAAATTTTTTATTGAAACCCTTTATCTCAGCTTCTATCTCGGCCCGTCTCGGATCAACTTCCTCAAAATCAAGGTTCATATCTCCGAGAAGGATGATGTTCTTGTGATACAGTCTGTCCGCATGCGCCGCTCTGGAGATGAGCCACTTTATCAGCGCATAGAACTCCATCTTTCGCTCCTGCTTTTGCAGTCTTTTGTCTCCAAAAAGCAGATGGGCGCTTACGGCCAAAAACTCATATGGTACGGCCCCGTTGAAGCCCGGAACTCGAAATGAAACACAGAGCGGAGTGCGCACGAAGGTCACAAAACGGGGAAGTACGAAAGGAGGCTTCTTGGGCTTTTTGCCCGGTTTTCCCTCTTCCTTCCACACCTCTACCTTCTTCTCCCATGCGGTGAGGCCCGTGGCGTATTTTCTGAAGGCCCTGGAAAAATCGGCTCGATTCTTAAATAGCGTATCAAAAACAGAAGTTCGGTCAAAAGAAATATCAGATGCCACTTCAGTTCGCTGGACCGTGGGCCAATGAAAGAGAAAGGCAAGGCGTTCTGTCATGCCGACTCCGCCGGGAACACCTCCCGTGATATCCGAGCAAACCATACCGTAGCTATCGCCCAAAAGCCCCTTGAGATAGTTAAGGCCTTCGAGATTATCCTGAACCTCCTGCACCGCCACAAGGTCACAACGCTCACAGAACATTTTCAGAAACTCCCACGACTGTTTTGACCGGTTTTTGACCTTTCCGATTTTTCGGATATTGAATGACGCGAAGACAACAGAGTCCGCCCGCCGCTCAGGCAATCCAAACCGGCCATGGTGCTCGTCCAAAAACTTCATAACCCTGTCCCACTCATCTTTTTTAAATCTGGCCATGGGCTTACTCTCCTTTTTTAAGAGCAAAGGCTTTCCACAATAGAGGCGAATTGAAAAACTACTCTAATAAAAACATAAAAGGGTTTTATTTTTTATCACTATCCCTCGTCATAGCCCTGATACCTATATACCTTTATTCCTTAGACATTGCCAAAGTCCACGCACAAACTAAAGAAAGCAAAGATCGCGAAGAAAACAACCGCTACCTTTGACTTCGGATGAAGTTCCTGAAATTTTCCAAAAAACGCATCAGAAAAAATATCCGTAAGAGTGGCACTCAAGACCACAAGAGATAATATAATTTTCGGAATTTCAGAACGCTTTTTAAATGAATTCTGCATTATTATCCGATAATGGTCTTCTTCGGCCCCACACACCATACCCGATGCCTTGATATTATCTCCCGGACATTAAAAAGTCTACACAATAACGGCCTGATGAAATTACTCAAAAGCCCCATTTAACTCCTCATAAATGTTGACAGAAGGCAGTGTAAAGTGTAAATTTTCAGTATAGGAGGTAAATCCATGAAAAAACACATGATGACGGCACTTTTAGCGGCCTTTCTGATATTACTGACCTCATACCCGGCTTCGGCGGGAAGAAAAGAGACGAGAAAGGTAGAAGATGCCATAGAGGTCATGGAAGACATCATGTCCATACCGGAAAAGAGCATCCCTGAGGACCTCCTGCGCGAGGCGCATGCCATAGCAATCATCCCTTCGGTGATAAAGGTGGGCTATGTGGTAGGCGGAAAATTCGGGCGCGGCGTTGTCGTTGTTCGCAACAAAACAGGTTGGAGTTACCCCTCCTTTATCACCATTGCCGGCGCGAGCCTTGGCTTTCAGGTTGGAGCGCAATCATCGGATGTAATTCTGGTCTTCAGGACAAAAAAGAGCGTAGACGGGCTGAGGCGGGCGAAGTTCACCCTCGGCGCCGACGCTACCGTGGCCGCAGGTCCCGTGGGACGCCACAGCGAGGCGGCAACGGATGTTACCATGAAGGCGGAGATATACTCCTACTCAAGGTCAAGGGGCCTCTTTGCCGGGGTCTCGCTGGCAGGGGCGGCCATTGTAACGGACCAGAAGTCCAACTCAAGGTTCTACGATGAGGAGGACATAGGCGTTTATGAAATCTTCGACGGCACGGTGAAAAACGTCCCCTCAATAGCGAAAAAGCTGGTAAGAACACTGGAAAAATGAGGCCGGGGAATAGGCCGCTCCTTTTAAGGCCCTTGGACCTCAAAAAAAATACTTTTTTTATTTAAAACGGTTCACATTTTGTTAATATAGTGGTATTATAATCTTCAGCTCAACAGGGCTATGGTTGTCCGCCCATTTTGGGTAGAGAACGGTTTCCAGCACACCAGAGAATAAGACTCCCCGATATCGCTGAAACGCCGAGAACAAAGCGGGGGGTCTTTGTCAAAGTCTTTGCTAATCTTTTTTATCTTCCTTACCCCTGTAAATGCCTTCAGCAAGACCTTACACCTTGAAAAAGTTTATCAGGAGTCCTGGTGCGGCCATATCGGCGGGCAGGTCGAAGTTGTGCTCTCAGACCGTACACGCGTCGATTGCCTTACGGATACCTATGCCGTGGAGGTGGATTTTGCGGATAAATGGGCCGAGGCCATCGGGCAGGCCCTATTTTACAGTGGAAAGACAGGAAGGCAACCTGGCATACTAATCATAGTGGAAAAAACCCCTGAAGAGCGGTTTCTCAAAAGGCTGCGCCTAACCATTAAAGAGTTCAACCTCCCAATAAGGGTCTGGGTTATGAGCCCCAATGATTTAAAGTAAGTCCCCTCCCCAGCCCCCTTCACATGCGTGACAAAAAATCCGCTACTATTTTACGCTTTGTAGAAGGATGGCACGCCAAAGAGGCGACTACAGCGGCCCTCTCATCTCTTAAATCTTTTTTTCCAAGGATATCAAACCTTTTTTGCCTTGATTTTACTTGTCTTTCTCTTATAACTCCTTTGACATGGCCGCCTTAAGGCATTATATTAAAGATGAAGCGCAAATCCACGCGCCCTGACGCACAAACTACTGAAAGGCAAATGAAGACTTATATGGCTAAAGATAACAGGCCTAAAGGCAAAAGGCTTTTAAACAAGAAGGCTAACGGCAAGAAGAGACCTACCCTTCCGGGCTCACAGTGGAGCTTTATCCTCCCTTTTCTGGCCATCGCCCTGCTCTTCTACCTCTGGGGGGGCATAGCCACTAATGTCCCGCAGCGAAAACCTATCTCCTACAGCAGATTCATGGAACTCCTTGACCAGTCAAAGATAAGGTCCGTTACTTTAAAGGGTCTTACCGTAACAGGAGAGCTCTTAAGGGAGGGCGGCGAGACAGGCATAAAGGATAAGGGGATTAAGGAACCAACAGGCTTCACTACCAACCTGCCCTCCTTTCAGGGCGACGGGCTCATGGCGGAGCTCAGAAAGAAACACGTCTCCGTCACCGTGGACTCCGAGACCGGCTCCATATTCTGGCAGTTTGTCTTTGCTATCCTGCCCTGGGTCCTTATCATAGGCTTCTGGGTCCTCATCATGAGGCGCTCCGCCGGTATGCAGGGCGGCCCCGGCGGGCTCTTCGCCTTTGGTTCAAGCAAGGCAAAACGATACGACACGAGCAAACCGGGCGTTACCTTCAAGGATGTAGCCGGTCTTGAGAACGTAAAGGCCGACCTCATGGAGACCATCGAGTTCCTAAAAGACCCTGAAAGATTTAAGAACATAGGTGCCAAGGTCCCGCGCGGCGTCCTTCTTGTGGGCCCCCCGGGCACCGGCAAGACCCTCCTTGCCAGGGCCACGGCAGGCGAGGCCAATGTGCCCTTTTTCAGCATCAGCGCATCGGAGTTCATAGAGATGTTCGTCGGTGTGGGCGCGGCCCGCGTACGGGATATGTTCAAGAAGGCCAAGGAAAGCCAGCCGAGCATCATATTCATCGACGAGCTCGACTCCGTGGGGCGCACCCGCGGCACGGGTCTTGGCGGGGGGCACGACGAGAGAGAGCAGACCCTTAACCAGTTGCTTAGCGAAATGGACGGTTTCGAGGCCCACGAAGAGGTTATCGTAATGGCCGCCACGAACAGGCCCGATGTCCTGGACGCGGCGCTCCTGCGCCCCGGCAGGTTTGACCGCCATATACTCATAGACAGGCCCGGCCTCAAGGAGAGAGAGGCAATACTGAAGATACACGCCCGTGGCAAAAAACTCGCCCATGACGTAAACCTTGAGAGCACTGCCCGCGGAACGCCGGGCATGACAGGCGCGGACCTTGAAAATATCGTCAACGAGGCGGCACTAAACGCCGCGAGAAACCGAAAAAATGAGATTAACTCCGCCGACTTCGAGGAGGCAATAGACAAGGTCCTCATGGGAGCAAAACGCGAGGAAAAGATAAACGAGCTGGAGCGTCGCATCACAGCCTATCACGAGGCAGGGCACACGCTTGTGGCGCAGAGCCTTCCCAATACCGACCCCATTCACAAGGTAACCATCGTCCCGCGCGGCATGGCCATGGGAGTAACCAAGCTGTTACCCACTGAAGACAGGCATTTTTACCCCAAGAGCTACCTGCTGAGCAGGCTTGCAGTGGCCCTTGGCGGCAGGGTATCGGAGAGGCTCATCTTCAACGACACCTCCACCGGCGCGCAGAACGACCTGAAAGACGCCACCTCCCTTGCCGAAAAGATGGTCGCCCAGTGGGGCATGAGCGAAAAGGTAGGCCCCATTAACCTCGGCAGGGGCGAGGAGCACCCCTTCCTCGGCATGGAACTCTCACATCCGAAACGCTACAGCGAGGACATGGCCTGGCTCATGGATCAGGAGATAAGAAAACTCATCGTAGAGGCCGAAGAAACGGCCACGAAGATTCTGAAGTCAAAGAGAAAGACCCTTGAGAACCTTGCCAATGCCCTCCTTGAAAAAGAAGTCCTTGAAAAAGACGAAATCGAGAGGATAATAAAGGAGAGCGAAGGGGAAGAAGAGGCAGTGGAAAGCCCCTATTCAGAGGACCAGCCTTAACCGGGACGGCCTTTTAAGTGGCTTAGACGTAGGGCACGGATGCCTTTAAGAGACAACCCATCAAGTCCAATGAGCGCCTACAATGGAGGCCGGATAGTGCCCACCCGACCTCCCAGGCACGGGCGATCGGCCTCCGGGCTCAGTTCTCCTTTTCCTCAAGCATATTGGTGAACATATCGGTATTGATCGTCGTCTTTTCGCCGCAGGCAGGACATTTCACTACCGTCCCCTTCTTGAGCTGGCTTGTCATCTTCTTAAAGTCCTTATTACAGACCGGGCATGTAATGGATATCTCGATATCCGGCATCTTGCACCCCTCCTTTTCTATTCAATATATGGATAACCTTTGTAGCACAAAAGGAGGCATAAAGGGGAGAGATTTATTTAAAAATCTTGCGTGATGAGTGAAGCACGGCATAACCCGCCAAATCGTTATTCCCGGAACAACCTCTCTCATGAGCCGGAAACCCGCCCGCCTTGCGCCTTCCAGTAAAATCTCTTCCATGGTTTGTCAACTAAAAAATATTGGCGGGAGCGTTTCACTTCACCCATCCCAAGGGCTAACGCCCCTTGCTCATGCTCCGCAGGGTCCCCGTTACATCGGTAAAAAAAACTATATCCCGAGCCTCGGCCCGGAGGGGCACAAGCCCCGGTGAAAAGTATATATCAATATCAGCAAGGTCAGTGCCAAAGACATTTTTACTCATCTTGACCCTCGCTACATAGGCGGCCTCTGCCCCCCCTTCGCCGGGCTCACCGGTTTTTTCGTTTTTTTGCCCTGTCTTCATCACCGGCCCCATCTTCATCTTTATATACTCGTTCTTGTAATCCTCTTTTGGAAAAGTAGTGATGGTAAACTCGGCGCCGGGAGCGGCCTTGCCGTATACGTTGAAACGAAAATTGTAAAAACCGCCAAGGGGGTCGTCCACGTATGTATTGGGGGGGAAATGCACCGTGCCGGACCTCTCGTCCTTACCCCCGCCCCAGCTTCGCCACGTGAATACTCCGGCCTTCCTGTCCACCTCTTTAACGCCGTGCCTCACATTGCCGTTAATATCCTCAATACTCGTCAGAGAGACCGTGGCAAACCTCTGTCCGCCATCTACCTCCTTCAGATGGGCCGTATATACATCGCTTCTGTGCTGAAACATGGTGTCCACAAAACCAACTGTATGCGCGCTGAGCACCGCCTTATAGCCGCCCTCTTCTCTGGTAAGGGTAAGTTTGGCGACCGCTACCTCCTTGAAAATCCAGAACCCGATATCATATAAAAGAGTCTCCCCTGCAAAGGTCTCGCCTATTGTAGGGTTATGGGGCTCCGCAGGAATCGCTTTCGGAGTAAGGGCGTAACATGGCACAACAAAAAGGAAAATGAAGAAAAACGAGATGGGCGCCAAGGTCCTCTTCATGGCCTACCCCCCTTTAATACGGGTGACAATCGTGCTGATGGCCGATAAAAATTCCCCTTCATCAAGTACGGTGCGGGCGTCGAGGATAAAGCTGTCTTTGCTTATCCTTCCAAGCACAGGGAGCAGTGGTGGGCGGGCCTCAAGAAAGGCCCTGTAAAGAGCCGCGGGGCCCATGCCGCCCCTTATGGAGACTACCATCGTAGGAAGCGTTCGGCCAGGCAGTGAACCGCCGCCTATTACACTGCTGGCCTCCTCTACCGTTGCATTGAGGCCCGCGCCCTTATCCTTATTGATAATATCAGCGGCCTTTTCTGCCATGGCCTCGATTTCGTCAACAGGGCGGGTCATGAGCCTCAAGGCCGGAAGGCGCTCTTGAAGCCTCGAAGGCGTTAAATACAATTTCAAGGTCTCCTCAAGGGCGGCAAGCGTTAGTTTCCCCGCCCGAAGCGACCTCTTGAGGGGATTTTTTCTTATCCTCTCCACAAGGTCCATATTTCCGGCAATAAGCCCTGCCTGCGGGCCGCCAAGGAGCTTGTCTCCGCTGAAGGTGACGCACCCCGCCCCTGCGCGGATGCTCTCCGAGACAAGGGGCTCATGGGGCAGGCCATAGGCGGTAAGGTCAAGCAGAGCGCCGCTTCCAAGGTCTTCCACTACGGGCACGTTGTATTTCGCCCCAATAGAGACAAGCTCCTTGAGGCCCACCTCGCTCGTAAAGCCCTCAATGGTGTAGTTACTCGTATGGACCTTCAATATAAGGGCCGTCTTCTCCCCTATGGCCTTTACGTAGTCTGCGGCGTGCGTCCTGTTCGTAGTGCCGACTTCCCGCAGGATACAGCCGCTCTTAGTGATAATATCGGGCAGACGGAATGAGCCGCCTATCTCTATAAGCTCGCCCCTTGATATGATGACCTCCCTGCCCTCGGCCAGCGTATTAAGGGTAATGAGCAGGGCCGCGGCGTTGTTGTTAACAATAGAGGCCTCAGCGCATCCAGTAAGCTGTTTTATAAGGGATACGGAAAATGAATCGCGTTCACCCCGCGCTCCCCTGCCGATATCAAACTCAAGGTCCGTGTACGAGGCGCAGGCAAGGGCAACCTTGCGAAGGGCCTCGTCGCAGAGCACGCTTCTGCCGAGGTTGGTATGCAGGACAGTGCCCGTGGCGTTTATCACTTTGCGTAGCCCGCCGCCCATGACGGCCTCCACCCTCTCAACCACTCTGCTCAAAAGCACATCAACGCTGATGGATTCGCCCCCCTCACCGCCCTTTACGCCCTTTTGCCCAAAAGACAGTATATCTCTTGCCTCATCAATGACAGCGCGCGCCGAGTCCGTCACGAGGATCGCCCCGTAATCAGCTCTGAGCCCTGCAAGGCACTCTTCGTTTGCCAATGCCTCTACGGAGGGCAGGTCTCTCGGCTTACTGAGTATCTTTTTCATAAGACCCCCATTTTTTTAATAATCCCCTGCTCCCCTTTTTCCCCTCGCCCACAGCAGACCCCAAGTAAGTTTATCATAGACCATAATCAAATGCTTTTCATATGTAAAGGCATATCATTTAATGGGAGGGCGGCCTGCGGCACAGGGATTTTTGGATTTGACAGGCGCCGTAACCCTCTGATATCCTTTTCTTATCTTAATCAATTTTAATCGGCTTTTAACCCGTGGAGGTAGAGTAAAAATATGATTCCAGCGGTATCCATAATAGGGTTTTCCGGCTCCGGCAAGACTACGCTTATCGTAAAGGTAGTGGCCGAACTAACGGAAAGGGGGTTCAGGGTGGGCACCATAAAACACGATGCCCACAGGTTCGAGATAGACCGCGAGGGAAAAGACTCGTGGCGTCACAAGCAGGCCGGGGCCGTGAGCGTTCTCATTACCTCAAAGGAAAAAATGGCCTTTATCAAGAGCACCGATGTTGAGATGCCCCTTACCGAGGCTATCGGCACGTTCATGAACGACCTTGACGTTGTCATAACAGAGGGCTACAAGACGGGAAACCTGCCCAAGATTGAGGTCTTCAGAAAGTCGGTCTCTGAGGCCCGCGCCTGTATTGACGATACCTCCCTCATTGCCGTTGTAAGCGACGGGCCCGTGGATACTGACAGGCCCCTCCTTGATATTAACGACTTCAAGGGTGTTGCCGATATTATCGAGAATGTGATTATAAAGGTAGACAAAAGATGACAGGGGCCGTCCTTGCCGGGGGGCAGAGCAGGCGCATGGGCGCCAACAAGGCCTTCATAGAGGTGGACGGCACTGCCATTATCGAGCGGGTCCTCGGTGTCTTGAGCGAGGTATTCGACCGGAAGCTCATCATAGCCGACGAGGTCAATCTCTTCAAGGGGCTCGGCGCAGAGGCCATACCCGATTTTTACAAGGGCGCGGGAAGCCTCGGAGGCATCTATACTGCGCTCCTGAACTCAAGCTCAGAGCAGGCCTTTGTAACGGCCTGCGATATGCCCGACATAAACGCAGGGGCCGTACAAAGGCTTATCTCAACCCCAGCAGAAGGCGCCCTTGTGGTTGTGCCCTTTATAGGCGGGAGGCTTCACCCCATGCACGCCATGTACGACAAAAGATGCCTTGACCCGATAGAAGAGATGATTAAAAAAAAGGACCTGCGAATAATGACCCTCTTTGACAGGGTAAAGGTAAAGAGACTCACAGAGAGTGACTTCAAAGGCGTGGATATAGAGGCCTCCGTAGCCAACATTAACACAAGGCAGGAACTCAGCATGCGTTCAACAAGGAAAAAGGACTGCTAATGGAGACAAAATCAGTGGAAGGCACGGGGTTAACAAGGCTAAAGGCCCTCATGGAGAGGCTGCGTGGCGAGGGCGGCTGTCCCTGGGACAGGGCGCAGAACCTCACAAGCCTCACCCCCTTTATCATCGAAGAGGCCTACGAGGTGGTCTCGGCCATTGACTCCGGCGATGTCCCGCATATAAAAGAAGAGCTCGGCGACCTCTTGTTTCAGGTAATCTTCTCCTGCCGTATCCTCGAAGAAGAGGGCAAAGGGAATATAGAAGAGGTCATGGACCTGTCCGTGGAAAAGATGATACGCCGCCACCCCCATGTCTTTGGTGACGCCACAGCCGAGACCCCCGCCGAGGTCCTTGCGCGCTGGGAAGAGATAAAAGAGGGAGAGAAGAAACAAAAACCCCGGGGCTCCCTTTTTGAGGTGCCCTCTGCCATGCCCTCGCTCATGAGGGCACACAAGATAAGCAAGAAGGCGGCAAAGGCCGGCTTTGAGTGGCCTGATATTAAAGGGGTTATGGAAAAGGTCACTGAAGAGCTTGGCGAGTTCGAGGAGGCCATAAGGAATAAAGACAGCCGTGCCATGGAAGAAGAGCTCGGAGACCTCCTCTTTACCCTGGTAAACGCCGGGAGATTCCTTGAGGTAAGCCCGGAGGAGGCCCTTAGAAAGACCATCGTAAAGTTCGTTGACCGCTTCCACTACGTGGAAAAAAAGGCCGCCCAGGACCACGGCATCGCCGGGATGGGGATGGATAGGCTGAACCAGCTATGGGAAGAGGCCAAGGTGGAAGAAAAGAAAAAATAGCGCAAAAACAAGACCTTCAGGATGTATCCCCAACACCTGTGAATAACTTGTTGAAAACCCCCTGAATTTTGCTCTTATAGTCAATCAACTATGGGGGCAATGGCAGATTGCCTATTTTTTCATCACTATTTTTCGCTTATAAAACAAGAGGTTAGGATTAGGCGGTCTATTTTTTATCGGGCAACCATGAGCAGAGGGGCCTTTAACGCCCTTTTAAGAAAAACCCCTTTAAAAACGCCACTTCAGGCACCTTGAGGAGCTGTGAGGAGCCTATATACACAAAGACGCCGGCAAGGATGGTCCCACCGAGGGTGACCATCTTCAGGAGCCGTCCGGCCTCGTTGAAACCCGGCACGTAGAAGATAAGATATACGGCCCCGCCCATTACAAGGGCGGCAGTCAGATTCTTAAGAGCGGATATTAAAAGACCTGCCCAGTCAAATGCTCCTATCTTTTTCCTGAGGAGGAACAATAGGGCCGCCATATTGAAAAGGGCCGATATGGTGGTGGCAAGGGCAAGCCCGGCGTGCTGCATGGGCCCCACAAGGATAAAGCAGAAAAAAACGTTGATTATGAGTGTGACAAAGGCCACGGCCACGGGAGTAACGGTGTCTTTCAATGAGTAGAAGACAGATGTGAGTATGCGGTACAGGGCCACGGGAACAAGGCCCGGCGCGTAATAATAGAGGGCCATGGACGTTGCGTGGGCGGCCCCTTCCCTGAACTCTCCGTGGCTGAAGAGGGTCTCTATGACAGGGAGGCTCAAGATGACAAGCCCAACCGCGGCAGGTATGGTCAGAAAGAGCACCAGACGCAGGGCATAACCAAGGGACTCCATAAAACCGCTCCACTGCCCCTTTGCCGCGCACTCCGATAGGCTTGGCAGGGCCGCCGTTGAGATGGCCACGCCGAATATGCCAAGGGGCAGTTCCATGAGCCTGCCAGCGTAATACAGATAACTCACGCTACCCTCGGAAAGAGACGAGGCAAACCAGAGGACAATAAAGATATTCAACTGATAGATGCCGATACCGAAGGCCGCCGGTCCCATGAGCTTGAATATCTTAAGTATGGCGCTATCCCTGAACCTGAAGGATATATAGGGCATGAAGCCGTATTGCTTGAGCCATGGCAGCATAATGGCGAACTGAAGCGTGCCGCCTATGAGCACACCAATGGCAAGGGCGTAGACGGACTGCTGAAGAAAAGGGGAAATGAGGAGTATGGAAGAGATGATGGCTATATTAAAAAATACGGGGGCAAGCGCAGGCGCCGTAAAGTGCTTGAGGGAGTTCAATACCCCCATGCCTATGGCCATTAGCCCCACGAATATCATATAGGGGAACATGAGCCTTGTAAGATTTACGGTAAGTGCGAATTTTTCCGGGTCGGAGAGGAAACCCGGCGACATGAGGGCCACGAGGTCCTCGGAAAAAAATATGCCGAGAAAGGTGACCACAATAAGTATGATGGTAAAGAGCGTAAAGACGCCGCTCACAAGCCCCTTGAGGTCTTCGTCTTCCCGCCGTGTCCGTTCGTCAAGGAATATTGGTATAAACGACGAGGTCAGCGCGCCCTCGCCCACAAGCCGGCGCAAGAGGTTTGATATCCTGAAGGCCACAAAAAAGGCGTCCGAGAGGGCGCCTGCGCCGAAATAATAGGCTATGGCCATATCACGTATGTAGCCTAATATCCTGCTGAGGACCGTTGCACCGCCCACAATGGAGGCCCCTGCGGCTATTTTTCTTGAATGACTTCCCTTGGTCATGCGCCTTTACTCAAAAGATGCCCATGGCCCCTTAATCAGGCCATACCGATGTTTATTACAAAAAAAAGACCCTGCCAGCTCACATCTTAAAGACATAAATACTTGACAGGAACCAATTTTAAGAATAATATAACAAATTATTCCTTATTATAATACTATCAAATAGCAACAACAGAAGGAGATGTGAATTGGCCAACCATAAATCAGCCCTTAAGAGACACAGGCAGAGCGAAAAGAGGCGGGTAAGAAACGCTGCCATAAAATCAACGGTAAGGAGCGCCGTTAAGAAAACACGCCTTGCCATAGCCGAGTCCAAGGCAGAGGAAGCAGGCGCCTCCCTTTCCGTCACAACACGCCTTCTTGACAGGGCCGTCTCAAAGGGCATTATTCATAAAAACAACGCCGCAAGAAAGATATCGCGCCTCACAAAACAGGCCAACTCCATCACCAACGGCTAAGGGCCGGGGCACGGTTAAGGGTTTGCTCTTCAATGGCGCAGGCCGATTGTTTAAAAAGGCCGTCTGACAACAGGGCCGTTATATCAGGCCGAAAATCTTTAAAAAGTGGCAACCTTCAAGGGGGCCCCTTTTTTCAATACCAACCTCTTTAGAGCATATTCAAGAGGGCCGGGGTTTAAAGACATAACAATATGTATGGGGCAACCTTCAAGGGGGCCCCTTTTTTTATGATGCGGACTTACCCCTCCCCTTCTTTCCCATCGCGCCCCCACGTAAAGACCCTGGCTTCTTTCCTTGCCGCCAAATAGTGACGCCTGCGCCCTCTCATACTCCAGAGGCCGGGGCCCCGAACCATGGCCGCGGGACTATTGGCAGAGCCTGATAATAAGGTTTGTCATGGCAACCTCCTCTGGAAGGGCGCTGGTCTTAAGGCCCTTATCCATCTCAAAGAGATACCTTATGGCCCTCTTCAGCTCTTCCATGGTAAAGAGGCGGCAACTCTCCCTGTACTTTTTTAGAGTAAATGGCGGAACCCCGGCCACGGAGGCCAGGCTTTTAGCGGGCAGTCCCTCTTGCATGGCCGTCTTGAGCTTGATAAGCACACGCATATGCCTCGCTATGGCCCCTATTATAAGAAGGGAGGGCTCAGTTGAGAGCCTGGCGTAGAGGGAAAAGGCCTTCTTAAGGTCCCTGTTGCCGATGGCGTCGGAAAGATTGAAGATGGTATCGGCCTTTACGTCAAGGCCGGCCTCGGCAACATCGTCCGCGTCTATCCGCTTTTTATCACCTGTAAAGAGTATAATCTTCGTAAATTCCGACTTCAGGGCCGTAAGCGAGCCGCCCGTAAGCCCTATAAGGTTTTCGCATGCCTCACGGCTAATGGTCTTGCCATAAGACCGGGCCTCTTTGGTTAGCCATTCACCGATCTTTTCCTCGTAGGGAGGCCGCAAAGCCTTAACCTCGCCCTTTGCCTTGAGCGCCGCAAGGAATTTTCCCTGCAAACCGGGCTTGGCCTTATTGGCCACAAAGACGAGCACAGACCATGGGGACGGATCCGATAGGTACCCCAGCAAGGCCTCCTTGGCCGCGGCCCTTAGTGAAGAGGCCTTCTTAATCACTATCAGCCTCCTATCGGAGAAGGCGGGCATGGTCTTTGCCTCTGTAAGGGCCTCTGTAATATCAAGGCTCTCGGCATAATAGACATGATAGTTCATGGACTCGAAACCGGGCGTCAGGACGGCGTCCTTCAGCCTGTCCAAAAAGTCGTCAAGGAGACAGCTCTCCGGGCCGTATATATAGTAGACGGGTTTTTCAAATGGTCTTTTTGTCACAGGGGCCTCTTTCGGGGCTTTATCGCAGGGCCGGCTAAAAGCCCTCAAGCATCCTCTCTTTTATCTTTCGGGCTACATCTTTTGAGAGTTTTTTGAATGCCTCTATCTCCACCTCCTCGGTGTGGGTAACGTCGGCGGTGTCTACCTTGAAGTCTTCGTAGTCTGTAATCCCATTGTCCTGCCAGATGACGCGGCCGTCCTTTTTATTCCTTACGGCAATACTAACGCCTACGGTAAGCCTGTATTCCTTGGTCACGTCCTGTCCCGTAAATGAAACGCCCCTGAGGCTATAGGATATAATAGTGCCCTTCAACTCCGAACCGGCCTCTTTGTTGATATTTACGGTAGTGACAAACTCGCTGACAAAGGCCGATGTAATAATGCCCTCTATGTCGGGCTTTGAGGTGGCGTTAACAAAAACGGGTATGGTAAGTTCCTTAATGCCTCCGGGCATGGTCCCTGATTTTCCGGCGATATGATAGCCGCAGCCCGTAAAAGAGAGCGCCATGAGGAGCAAGGCTGATAGTCCTCTTATGTATATCAGGGAGCTTCTTGACTTCACCTTACCACCATGTTAAAGATCCTTCCCGGCACATATATTACTTTTTTTATTTCCCTGCCCTCTATCCATGCGGTTAAACGGCTGTCCCCTTTCACCATCGCCATAACCTCTTCCTCGGAGGCGTCAGGCGCAACAGAGAGCCTGCTCCTTACCTTGCCGTTTATCTGAACCACAAGAGTTACCTCTTCGCGCTTAACGGCAGACTCATCATACCCCGGCCATGGGGTCTTATAGAGGGGGGCTGCGGCCTCTGCGCCGAGCCGTGCCCAGAGCTCCTCGGTAATATGAGGGGCAAAGGGCGAGAGCAGGAGTATAACGGCCTCTACGGCCTCTCGTAAGACCGCGGGGCCAGCTCCGGAGTTAAAAATACCGCCCTCCTTCTGAATCGTCCCGTATATTGCGTTCACAAGCTCCATGACAGAGCTTATGGCCGTATTAAAGTGAAAACGCTCGCCAATATCAGAGGTAACCTTCTTGATTGTCCTGTGAGTGGTGCAGTGCAGTTCTTTCAGAGGCCCGGCCTCAAGGGGGCCGTCATCAGGCCCGCTGTAAGGCGCAACCCCGGCAAGTGCCTTCTCATTATCCAAAACAAGACGCCATACCCTGCCGAGGAACCTGTAAGAGCCTTCCACGCCGTCTATGCTGAACTCAAGGTCCCGTTCCGGCGGGGCGGCAAATAGAGAAAAGAGCCGTGTCGTATCGGCGCCGTAGCGCTCTATAATACCGCTGGGGTCAACGGTGTTCTTTTTTGATTTGGACATCTTCTCAACAGGCCCAACCTCAACAGGGGCCGAGCATTTACAGCACTTGCCCTCTGTCGTAGCCTCTTGCGGCAAAAGAAAACCGTGTTCAGGGCACTTCATTGTCTCTTTGCAGACCATGCCCTGCGTAAGGAGGTTCTTAAAAGGCTCGTCAACGTCCAGGAGCCCCATGTCGCGAAGGGCCTTTGTAAAGAACCGCGCGTAGAGCAAATGCATCACCGCGTGCTCTATACCGCCTATGTACTGGTCAACGGGCATCCAGTACTTTGCGTCCTCACGGTTAAAAGGCAGGGTTTCATCATGGGGAGAGGTATAACGGAGAAAATACCACGACGAATCCACAAAGGTATCCATGGTATCGGTCTCCCGCCGTGCCGGGGCACTGCAGGCAGGGCACGGCGTATTGACAAACCCCTCAACCTCGGCAAGGGGCGAGCCGCCCTTACCCGTAAAAGATACCTCATCGGGCAGTAATACGGGCAGGTCTTCCGCTGGCACGGGCACTACACCGCATTTATCGCAGTACACAACGGGTATGGGGCAACCCCAGTACCTCTGCCGCGATACGCCCCAATCACGGAGCCTGTAATTAATGGTCCTCTCGCCCGCCCATTTTTCCTCGATGTAGGCAGTAATGGCCTTCATTGCGTCTTTACTGGCAAGGCCGTCAAAGGGGCCGGAATCCGTCATAACCCCCTCGCCTGTAAAGGCCTCGTCCATGGTCCTGGGGTCAAGGACCTCGCCAACGGGATTTATGACTACATTTATGGGAATATCGTACTTTTTAGCGAACTCAAAGTCCCTCTGGTCGTGGGCCGGAACTGCCATGACCGCTCCGGTGCCGTACTCCATGAGGACAAAGTTGGCCGCGTATACGGGGATCCTCTCACCTGTTATGGGGTTAAAACAGACGATGCCCGTCTCAATGCCCTTTTTCTCCATCTTTTCAAGGCCCCCGGGGCCCGCTGAAGCCTTCTCCCTCATGGCCTCTTCCACAAATGCACGCACCGCGGCGAGACGGTCATCGGGCGTAAGCTCCCTTAATAGAGGGTGCTCCGGGGCAAGGCTCATGAAGGTAACGCCGTATATGGTATCGGGCCTTGTAGTAAAGACCTCGATGGTCTTGTCGGCAGTGCCGGCAACGGGAAAATTTATTCTGGCGCCCATGGATTTGCCAATCCAGTTGCGTTGCATGGTAAGGACCCTCTCTGGCCAGCCCGCGAGTTTATCCGTGCCCGCAAGAAGCTCCTCGGCATAGTTTGTAATCTTGAAGAACCACTGCTCAAGGTCGCGTTTTTCCACAGTAGAGGCGCACCGCCAGCAGAGCCCGTCCTCCACCTGCTCGTTGGCGAGCACGGTGGCGCATTTGGGGCACCAGTTCACTGAAGAGCGCCTTTTGTAGGCAAGGCCCTTTTTGAGAAGCTGTAAAAAAATCCACTGGCTCCACTTGTAATAAGCGGGCTCGCAGGTGGCAACCTCCCTTGTCCAGTCGTACCCGAGGCCCATGCTCTTGAGTTGTCGGCGCATGTAATCTATATTCTCACGGGTCCACTTTGCCGGGGGCACGCCCCGCTCGATGGCGGCGTTCTCTGCGGGAAGGCCGAAGGAATCCCACCCCATGGGGTGTATGACGTTAAGCCCCTTCATCTTGAGAAATCGGGCGAGCACGTCTCCTATGGAGTAGTTGCGCACGTGTCCCATATGAATCCTCCCCGATGGATAGGGAAACATCTCAAGAAGGTAGTACTTCGGCCGGTCGGAATCGTTGCGGGCCGTAAAGGCGCCCTCGTCTTCCCAGACCTTCTGCCAGCGGGCTTCTATTTTTTTGTGGTCGTAGCGGTCTTCCATTCAAATCTCCGAAAAAGCATATATTGCCGACGCGGTCCACTCAGCCCTGCCTTCGCAAGGTCTTTCAGGCGGCAGAGGCTTCGGCTGAGACGGCGAAAGTATCGATGGGACACAACTTTTGTAACATAACACAGAGGCCGTCTTCAATCAACTTCGCCCTTGGCAGGCCCTTATAATACAGGGGATTTAGGCTTGGAAAAAGACCAAATATTTTTTTTCTTGATTAAGGGGCTTAAATTTTATAAAAAAATGGTATAATCGTTACATACGTACAGGCAGTTCTGCAGGCATTTGGTCTAATGAAATCTTTCGGTCACTCTGAAGTTATCATACCAGCTGTGGAGGTCAGTTCATGAGCTTGATTCAGCGTATACTAAAAAACAACGAACCCGAAGACTGCACAGAAAACCCGCTTCAACCAGAGACCACTTACTCAGGCACAAAGATACCACCCATCAAGTATGGCCTTCCAAAGGTAATAGACTCCATATGCCCCGAGTGCATGGAGATTATCAAGGCCACGCTCTACCCCGAGGACGGCAAGGTCTGGATAAAAAAGACCTGCGAGGAGCACGGGGACTTTAAAGACATATTCTACGGCGATATCGACCTCTATTACAGGTGCGAGGAGCTCTGGTACGGCGACGGCCGGGGCGTCGAGGACCCGCCCATCGGCAAGGCCACGGTCTGCCCCAAGCAGTGCGGGCTCTGCAACATGCACACCAGCCACAGCGGCCTTCCCATAGTGGACCTTACCAACAGGTGCAACATGACCTGCCCGGTCTGCTTTGCCAACGCCAATGCCGCAGGTTATCTGTACGAGCCCACATACGACGAGGTTGTGGATATACTTAAATCCCTTGCCAACCAGAAGCCCGTGCCCGCCAACAGGGTGCAGTTTTCCGGCGGGGAACCCACGGTGCGCCCGGATTTTCTCAAAATCGTAAAGACGGCCCGCGATATGGGCTTTGATTACGTGCAGACCAACACCAACGGCATAAAATTTACGGATATTGAGTTTGCCAGGGCCGCCCGCAAGGCCGGAGTTGACAACATATACCTGCAGTTCGACGGCCTCACGGACGAGACATACAAGAAGACCCGCGCAAGGAACATGCTGGACATAAAGATGAAGGCAATAGAGAACTGCAGAAAGGTCAAGATAGCCGTCATACCCGTTGTAACCCTTGTAAAGGGCTACAACGACCACGAGGTCGGCGATATCATAAAATTTGCCGTTAAGAATAACGACGTAATCAGCGGCATAGCCTTTCAGCCCGTCTCCTTTGTGGGCAGGTTCAGCCAGTCTCACAGGCTTGAAAAACGCTACACCCTGGCAGACCTTGCAAATGACATAGAAAAACAGACTGGCTTCATAAAACCCATGAGGGACTGGTTTCCCATTGCCGCCACATCGGCCATCTCAAGGCTTGCCACGGGGCTCAGCGGCAAGCCCCAGTACACCCTCACCCTGCACCCGCACTGCTCGCAGGGCACGTACTTTTTTATCAGCGAAGACAAAAAAGAGGTAAAGCCCATAAGCGAGTTCCTTGACCTTGAGCCCTTTCTCGCCGAGCTCAACGAGATGTCCCTGAAGGTGAAGCCCTCGCGCTTCAACCTCCTCTCAAAGGTGAATACCCTCTACAAGCTCAACAAATACTTTCATAAGGACAGGGCCCCGAAGGGGCTTACCTTCAAAAAGTTCCTCCAGTGCTTCGAGGGCTACCAGGACAGGACAAAGAGAGAGACCTATGAAGGCGAAGACGCCCGTACGGTGCCGTACCACACGCTCTTTATCGCGGCCATGCACTTCATGGACGCCTATAACTTCAGCGTGGAGCGCGTCAGGCGCTGTGTAATCCACTACCCCGACCCAAAGGGGCACCTCTACCCGTTCTGCGCCTATAACGGCGCGCCCGTGTACAGGAGGCTGGTGGAGAATAAATACAAACTCTCTCCGGAGGAGCTTAAAAAGAAGTTCATAGAGGAAGGCCGTCCCGCGGACCTTGAAAAACTCGCCAAAAAGGTGGGCGTCGCATAAGGGCAGGAGGGGACTCAGAGGATAATTACTTATAGGCAAAAGGGCCGTGGAGAGATCCACGGCCCTTTTTATTTATTGAAAGCCATCCTGCAAGGCTGGCCCGGTTCGCTTCCACTCCATTGCAGGAGGGGTGAAGTAAAATGAAACCCGTCAATTTTTTAAAGAAACACTTTGAAGGAACCTCAAATTGATTGAGATTGCTTCTCCCGCTGTTGATTTGGAGGAAGTTATATATCGATAATTTGATGGGTTGCACTGCGTTCCACCCATCCTGCAAGGCTCAAGAATGACGTGATGCGCAGGATCATATCCACGCGTTCGGATATCAAGCGCGCTCTCAAATAGATGATTCCAGTGAAACAAAACTGAGCGCAGGCGTGTCTGGAAGGGGCCTGTCCAGTTACGTTGAATGATTTTTCCCCAGCCGGGAGGCAATCTTCTGAAAAAAATTAAAAAACATGCCCTTATAGAGCGCAATAGCAGGCTTTGGGTCTGATGTACTCCAGTTGGTATGGGTATCTGCGTGGTAAAAAGTACTGATGAGTCTTCCCAGCCATCTCAGCGCGCCGGACGTATTTATCTGTCCGTGGCTTATGGCGCTACGAAGGCCTTGAATGTCGCCATAGAGCCAACCATAACGAACCCCTCTTGTGTAATTAAATGTATTGGCCGTGTCAAGCAATGACCGGCCTTCTGTTAACTCAACGGCCATCCTTGGAAAATCAACTTTGCTGCGCTGGGGCAGAGCCAATGAAGCGCCCACCCGGGGATTTACCTCGAGAAAACATTTTAACTCTCCATGTTCATCAACGATAAATTGCGCGCACCCAAGGCCTGTGTACTTGAAATATTTCACAATCTTCCGGGACGCGTCAAGCACTGAGGGCGAGAGTTCGACAGAGACACTGTCAACGAAGATGCCCGAGCCGTTTAACCGGTCCGTTCTCAATGCCTCCTCCTCAACTCCGGTGATTATTGTCCCTTCTTCAGCAATAAAATACAAGTCGTGGCGGGGACCCGTCACATATTTTTGGACGATCAACGAATCTCCCTCCACTGGCCAGTTTTTGAAGGCCTCATCAATGGTATTTGGCGTGGGGCAAATAAAAACTTTTTCATTGAAAATCCGTGTAAACTGATCATAGGGTCTTATAATACAGGGGTAGCCTATCTCGCCCGCGGCTTCCTTCAGTTCCTGTAAATTATGCACTTTCTTGAGTCTTGCCTGTGGTATATTGAGTTTTTCAGCGACCTTGCACATTTCCATCTTCTTGTGGCAGGTTTTTATTATCATGGGGTCCGGCATTACTACCTTAACGCCTGCCGGAATTCTGCTGATGTTGCGCGCAAGCGCGGCTGACTCATCATCACCTGTGGGGAAGATTAAGGGCACGTCTTTTCTTCTGCGAAAAAATTCTTCAAGGGCCGCCATAAAGCTCTCGCCGGAACCTTCTATTGCGGGATGATTCCATACCTCTGATGTGAAACGGGAGCATCTGCCAAATGGCGAAGACGGGTCGCTCTGCCCCGCGATGATCTGATAGCCGGCCTTGGCAAGAGACCTGATAACTATGAGAGAGTGTCTGTAATCACCGAGGATTAAAATTTTTTTGTCTTGTGAAAAATTTTTTGGCATTTGATCTGCCTGAAACATAGGTAAAATTGTTCATGGAATACTGCGGGGCCTATCATGAGTGGTCATTGCACGAAAGGTTCAAAATCTTTTAAAGGATGAAAAACGCCATGAGTAATAATACCGTAATGGATTTTGATAAGCCAGAAGTAGTTAGGGGATGAGGTGCGAGGGTTATAACAGGCAAATAAGGACAGCTAATTTGATGGGTTGCACTGCGTGCAACCCATCATGCAAATGCCTAAAAAAAACTCACAACGAAAACTCCTCATGAAGTTTCGGCATATCAACGTGCGTGCCCTTGAGGCGTCCCTTGAAATGGCGCATGGCATCCTCTTCACCATGGACAAGAAAGGTCTGCTCCGGCCCGCCCGTCTTATTGAACCAGGCAAGAAGCTCATCACAATCGGCATGGGCCGAAAAGCCGCCTATGGTATGAACGCCGGCACGCACCACTATCTCCTCGTTGTAAATCCGCACCTTCTTCACGCCGTCGATGATACGGCGGGCCAATGTCCCGCTGGCCGCGTAGCCGACAAAGAGTATACTGCTGTCCTCACGCCAGAGGTTGTGTTTAAGGTGGTGGCGCACCCGCCCTCCCGTGCACATGCCTGAGCCCGCCAGTATGACCGCGCTTCCATCCATCTGGTTCAGCGCCATGGACTCTGCTGTCTCCCGGGTAAAATGCAGGCCCTTGAAACCAAAGGGGTCTTTTCCGTTACTGAATAGATTATAGGCCTCGGCATCAAAGCACTCTGTATGGCGTTTAAATATCTCCGTGGCGGATATGGCCATGGGAGAATCCAGAAAGACCTGCATGTAGCGCGGCAGGCGGCCTTGCTCCACGCCCTCGCGCAGGTAATAAAGTATCTCCTGGGCGCGTTCAAGGGCAAAGGTAGGGATGATGACATTGCCGCCTCGTTTAAAGGTATCCGTTACCACCTCGAATAATTCCTCTACGGAAGGGTGGAGCTTTTTGTGCAGGCGGTCGCCATAGGTAGTCTCCATTACCACAACATCCGCCGACGGCGGCGGGGCCGGGTCACGTAGGATGACCCTGCCGTTATAGCCGAGGTCCCCGGAAAAGAGCACCCGTCTGCCATCTCCTTTTTCTTCCAATTCCAGCAGGACGCAGGCAGAACCCAGAATATGTCCGGCATCAAAAAAGGTGGCCCTTATACCCTTGCAGAGCTTAATGGATTTATTGTAACTTGCGATACGCCCGAACCAATCGAGGCTGTTCAAGGCATCCATGACGGTATAGAGAGGCAGGACCTTGTCCCTGCGGCCTTTTTTTCGAGTCGTCCTTCGCTCATTTCGGAGGGCCTCGGCCTCATTGAGGCTTGCGGAATCAAGCATTACCAGCCGCGCTAATTCCCTTGAGGCCGCGGTGGTGATAATCTCGCCTCGAAACCCCTCTTTTACCAGCAGAGGGATACGTCCGCAGTGGTCAAGATGTCCGTGCGTGAGCAGAAGGTAATCAATCTCAGCCGGGTCAAAGCCAAAGGGTTCCCTGTTCTCCTCATCCAGTTCTCTACCGCCCTGAAAAAGACCGCAGTCAATCAATACGCGCTTGCCGGCGCAGGTTACAAGGTGGCATGAACCGGTGACGCCATGAGCCGCGCCGTGAAATGAAATCTTCATACTCAATCCTCCCCAGTGTTATTCTCCAGCAGAGGCGTCTCACTCGCCTTGTGCCAGTTCAAAATTCCCTGCCAGATATCCCCGGCGCTCTCGGCAAACCAGAAGAGCTCCCGGTCCTCGGCGGCGATGACGCCCTCTTCCACGAGAAAGTCCACGTCGATTACCCTTCGCCAGTACTCCTCGCCAACAAGTACCACGGGAAGGGGCCTGATCGTACGGGTCTGTATAAGGGTGAGGGTCTCGAAGAGTTCGTCAAGCGTGCCGTAACCACCGGGAAAGGCAACCAGGGCCTTTGCCCGCAGTAGAAAATGCAATTTACGAAGCGCAAAGTAGTGAAAGCGGACGCAGAGTTCAGGCGAGATATAGGGGTTCGGGTATTGCTCGTGCGGTAGAGTTATGTTGAGGCCCGCTGATTTCGCGCCCACGTCAAAGGCCCCGCGGTTGGCGGCCTCCATGATTCCGGGACCGCCGCCGGTCATGAGGGTGACGCGGCAGTCCTGCGGGCCGCGCCCGGATTTTCCCACGAGCCGGGCAAATTCACGGGCCACATCGTAGTAGCGGCTCTTTTTCAGAATTCGTTCCGCAACCAGGGTGCGTTGTTTAAGGTCTGCGTCTTCAGGATTTGCCCTCAGCGCCTCGCGTAAAGCCCGCGCCTTGCGCTCCGCCGCCGCGGGCTCCACGATACGGGTACTCCCGAAGACCACGATGGTATGTTCCACACCGTTCTGCTCAAGAAGCAGTTCAGGCTTCAGGTAATCTATCTGAAGCCGCACACCCCGCGTCTCGTCCCTCTTCAGGAAATCAACGTCCTCGTCGGCCTGACGATAGCCGGAACTCTCCATAATGGCCTGAACACGGGCCATTGCCTCCGGGTCGTCCTCAACGGGTTTTGGCTCCTGCCAGGGCAATGGCTCTCGCCGCTTCCCGGGATGAGGAGGCGTGGGAATTACAGGGCCCTGCCTGCTTCTTCTCCCGCTCTTTTTCATGGATGTATCCCCTTTTTATGAAAAATTTTTTTCTACGATGGAACGCACTTAAGCCCGTGGCATGGGTGAGCCTTGTTGGAAGGTTAATACAGGCACAAGCCTTCAAAAAAAAACAGAGGACAAGATTTTCCACCACCCGCGTCTCGGAGAGTCAGCCCTGCTCCTCCAAGAGCCTTATGCCGCACTCGGGACAAAACCTCGGATGCTTCAACCCTATATAGAGTTTTCCGAGGTGTCTGCCGCAGTGCGGGCACCGCCAGATTTTAAGATTTACAAAGAGAGCGACCATGAAGACAAAAAGCATGACCACGGCCCCGGCAGGCCGCGTAAGCACGCCCGAACGCAGTGTGAAAAAGAGCACCGCTCCTGCAAGAGCCAAAACAAGGACAATCAACTGATATATCTTTTTTCTGCGTTCAGCGAACTCTTCAATTACCCTTCTTTGCTCAAGACTGTCTATTTTTTCTCTCATCTTACAAGCCTCCGCAAAACCGGGCAGGTGCGTTTTCAAGAGGCAATGCCTCCATGCCCCCACGACAAAAGCGATTATATAACCCGCACCCGGATAAAGACAAGGGCAAAAGGGGCGGCCGGGTGTAAGCCGGCATGCTGCCGGTCCGCCTTTTGACTGGTCAGACCTTGCTTTAGCCATGCTTTAAAGGTTTTTCTGGCGCGAGAAGCCCGGGGTTTGATGGGTTACGCTGCGCTCCACCCATCCTACAAATCTTTTTTTTGGCGGCCAAAGCCCGCCCTGCTTTCCCTCTTTTTTTTCTTTCTTTCCTTCTCTCTCATCCAACGTCAATATTCCGCACCCCCGTGGGGCGCCATGCCGGAGATATTACTCCGGGCGTGCGCTCGGGCTCAAGGAGGGAGCTCCAGGTGAGGGCCGAGTGGCCAAAACGGCCGTTTATCTCATCCATGGCAATTAGAAGCCTTTCGCGCCGTTGCTCTTCTGTAAAGAGGGGGAGCTGGCGCGCGCCCTCCACCATACCCTTGAGGCTCACACCTATTAGCCGCAGGGGAGCCCGGAGCCGTATTGACGAGAGTGTCCTCTTTGCCGCACGATACAGGGCATGCGTGTCGTTAGTTGGCCTGCTCATGCGCCTCTGCCTCGTGAAGGTATAAAAATCAGGGTACCGGAGCGTAAGGCAGACCGTCCATCCCCGCAGGCCGTGCCGCCTTGCCCTCGCGCAGACCATCTCCGATAGTTTAAGTAGATACATCCTTATTTCCCGCTTCTCCCATACGTCTTCAGGCAGGGTCATGGAGTGGCCGATGCTCTTTACGAGGTCTGCCTCTGCCGCGGGCCGCACGGGGTCGTCGTATATGCCCCGGCCCATGGCCCCGAGCCTCTCGCCGATGATGCCGAAGTTCTTTCTCAGCGTCCCAAGAGAGGCCCGTCCAAGCTCTTGGCAGGTCCTTATGCCAAGAAGGGCAAGGCGGGAAGAGATATTAGGGCCTATGCCCCAGAGTTTCCCCACGGGCAGGTCCCGCAGGTGCCTCTCCACATCACCTGCGCGGATAATGCTGAGTCCGTCGGGTTTATCCATGCCTGAGGCGAGCTTTGCCATGAGCTTATTGGGGGCGATGCCCACGGAGCAGGTGAGACCGGTCTCCTCTTTTATCTTCGCCCTCATTGCCCTGCCTATCTCCAGCGGGCCGCCGAAGATGCCGCCAAGCCCGGAGATGTCAATAAAGGCCTCGTCAATGGAGTAGACCTCCACAAGGGGCGAAAAGCCCTTTATGATGTTCATTATCCTTGTGGATACGTCCATGTATTTCGCGTTGTCGCCTGAGATGAATAGGATATGGGGGCACTGCTTTTTGGCCTCGAAGCGGTTCATGCCCGTGCGCACGCCAAAGGCGCGCGCCTCGTATGAGGCCGTGGTCACCACCGTCCTCTTGGCAGAGCCGGTTACGGCGATGGCCCGGCCCCGAAGGGCCGGGTTTACGCGCTGTTCTACGGAGGCGAAAAAGGCATCCATGTCAAGGTGCATTATATTCCCGCCGCTACTCATGAAGGGCCACCCCCTCAAGGGTCCACTTAAGAGTGGCCTTGTTGTATGAGAGTTCAAAAAGCGTGGCCCCGTCATAAGCGGAAAAGTGAAGGATAACGGCCAGCCCCTCTCTGGTCGTCCACGAAAAGGTTATCTCTTGCACGCGGTACACCCTACCCTTCCAGCGGAAACGCAGGGGCCGCAGTGCGGTGTCAAAGAGGGCTATCACCTCGATGGGTTCTCTTATGATAGTAGTTTCGCCGATGGTCATGGTTTTATTTTTCCCCTCCGTGGCCCGGGGAGGCAACCTTATTTTTAAGTGTTGAATGGCGGTAGTGCCCCCCCTGCGGCTCAAAAAGATGGATTGGCCGCGCCTTACCCATAATGGAAGTATTTCATTAAGTTTAGACTATAATATATTGATTAACCGACTTTTTTTATCACAAAGATAACCTTGCCGATTATGCTGAAAGACCCGGCCTCGCCGGACTTTATGACGATGGGTTTCATGGAGGGGTTCTCGGGTTTGAGGGTCACGGAGCCGCCGTCCGTAAAGAAGCGCTTAACCGTGGCCTCGTTATCGAGCATGGCCACGATGATGTCTCCGGAGTCGGCCCCCGGCCCCGGCCTGACGATAAGGTGGTCTCCTTCATTGATGCCCGCCCCTGTCATGCTCTCCCCCTCGACACGGAGGATAAAGGTATCACGGCACTTAAAAAAGCCCTCGTCAAGGGTAACGTGGCCCACTATGTCCTCGACGGCGAGTTCGGGCGTGCCCGCCCTTACGGCCCCGGCGATGGGTATGGATATACCCCTTCGCCCGGCTGATGGGCCGCCGATGACCTCAATGCCCCTTGCCCGGCCCCGGCGTCTTCGGATAAAACCCTTTTTTTCAAGGGCGTCAAGGTGTTTTCCTGCGTTCGATGGGCCTTTTATGGCGAAACGGGCGCAGATATCCCGAAGGGACGGGGGGTATCCCTCGGCCCGGATAAAGCCCCTTATGAAGTCGAGGATTTTACTCTGCCGCTCTGTAAGTCCTTTACCGCCCATGCCGCCTCCGGTCATCAGGGTAACAAATGTTACCCTGATATTACAACATGGAGGCAGGGGCTGTCAAGGGGGTTAAATAGGGACTGCTGTCCCTGTTTTCCCTGTGTTATAATAGACACATGATGGAAATAAGGGTCAGGACGTACTCCGGCTACCGGGCGGACGAGAGGCCCCTCTCCTTTGAGATCGGTGAGAGGGTCTTTGAGGTAAGGGCCTGCCTTGACCGCTGGTACGGCGAGGGGCACGCCTACTTCAAGGTACGCGCCGACGACGGATATGTCTACATCCTGCGCCACGACAGGTCACTCGACAAGTGGGAGCTGGTGAAGATGGAGAAGGAGGGGTAGGGGTTTTAGAATACGCCTCTTGATTGCTCTGATTGTTCGGGCCAATGAAACAGGTTAACCATGAAAATATTTATATGACGGGGAAATTATTGACACTTATAACGTTACGGGTTATAATGTTCAAATGATAACGCGCTTTCTCCACAAGGGACTGGAGAAGTTTTATGCTTCCGGTAATAAATCTGGGATACAGCCTAAACACGCGGAGCGATTGCGCCTCATACTTGCCCGCCTTGATGCGGTCAGGGAGCCGCGTGACATGAATCTGCCGGGACTCGGGCTTCATAAGCTCACAGGACGGTTGAGCGGTTTCTGGTCTGTTGAGGTAAGCGGCAATTGGAGGGTAATATTCAGATTTGAAGGAGATAACGTAACGGACGTTGATTATCTTGATTATCATTAAGGAGTAAGAATATCATGATGTACAATCCGCCTCATCCGGGGGAGACTATCAGGGAGTTGTGTCTAAAGCCTCTTGGCCTTACCGTAACGGCGGCGGCAGAGGCCCTTGGCGTAACGCGCAAGACTCTCTCGGAGCTTCTGAACGGCCATAGCGGCATAAGCCCTGAGATGGCCCTTCGCCTCTCCAGGGCCTTTGATACAACCCCGGAAAGCTGGCTTACGCAACAGATGCAGTACGACCTCTGGAGAGCGAAACACAGGGGCAAGAAGCTGAGAGTGAAGAAAGTGCGTGTTGGCTGATGGGTCTGCCCTCCGGCAGTTGAGTTTTTTTTTACAAATCGGCTTGGTAGGGCGGGCTGTGGCCGCCAAAAGATTTTAATGGTGGGCTGATGTTTTTTTTTTGGCAGAAACATCAGTCCCCTGCCTTGTAGCAGACCGAGAGAATAATAGGCGCTGTTGTCCCTATTATTCCTAAAGTTTTCACCGCTATGTGCGTGAAGGCAGATACCCCGTTGATTGGGCCGATTACAAGGAAAAGGGACCGGGTTGTTTTGGGAAATCATGATTTGATGGGTTACGCTTTGCTCCACCCATCCTACAAGATTTGACAGCCAAGACGGTATCTACAAGGCTTCAAACAATAGAAGGGGGTATTTATGGATAGTGAGATGATTTCCGAATTATGGAAAAATTATATTGTAAGATTATTTGAAAGTTACAAAATAAACTCGAAGATGCCCGATATATTTCAAGGTCCACATTGCGCCACATGCACTCATTGGGAATTATTCGTTAAAGATGAATATGACACAATACGTAGCAGTGTTTTGCCTGATACGAAGATTAGTAAAGCCTCTGATTATGAACTAATGTTTCTGAGCATGAAAGATATTGTGCCTCGTCGTTATGATAATCGCAAATTTTTCGGGTTTTGCAGAAGATACCCTCCAGTGCTACACGATTATAGCCCTGTTGTTATTAAGATAGGGCCTATGGACAAATTTAAAAGATTAATTTTTGAATATAGATTTCCGATTACAGACCAAAAAACAATGGTGTGGTGAATGGAAACGAGGGGCACGGTATTGGTGTAAGAAAGA